>JBFWQE010000143.1:5632-13656 GCA_050249615.1 Vicinamibacterales bacterium | reverse complement strand
CGGGGGGGGGCGGTTCGCGCGGTCGGCCTGGGGTGGGGGCTCTCACGGGCCGGGGGGGCGCGCCGACCGAGCGGCGGAGCCGCGAGGCCTACCGCGCGCAGCGCGGCCCACGCGCCACGGGCGCGCCACGGGGGCGGCCCTTTCGGGCCGTGGGCCTCGCCGCTGCGCGGCACGGTGGGCGGCGCTTCGCGCCGTAGGGGCCTCGCCGCTGTGCGGCTCGGTGGGCGGCGCTGCGCGCCGTAGGGGCCTCGCCGCTGTGCGGCTCGGTGGGCGGCGCTGCGCGCCGTAGGGGGCCTCGCCGCTGCGCCGCTCGGTGGGCGGCGCTTCGCGCCGGAGGCCTGCGGTGTTTGCCACGCGCGCGCAGCGCGGCCCACGCGCCAACGGGGCGCACTGCCGCAACGCGGCCCACGCGCCAAGGGCGCGCCACGGGGGCGGCCCTGCGGGTCGTGGGCCTCGCCGCTGTGCGGCTCGGTGGGCGGCCCTGCGCGCCGTAGGCCGGCGGTGTTTCTCACGCGCCCGGAGGGCGCGCCGACCGAGCGGCGGAGCCGCGAGGCCTACCGCGCGCAGCGCGGCCCACGCGCCGACGGCGCGCACAACCGCAGCGCGGCCTACGCGCCAAGGGCGCGCCACGGGGGCGGCCCTGCGGGCCGTGGGCCTCGCCGCTGTGCGGCTCGGTGGGCGGCCCTGCGCGCCGTAGGCCGGCGGTGTTTCCCACGCGCCCGGAGGGCGCGCCGACCGAGCGGCGGAGCCGCGAGGCCTACCGCGCGCAGCGCGGCCCACGCGCCAAGGGCACGCCCTGCCGCAGCGCGGCGCACGCGCCAACGGCGCGCCCTGCCGCAGCGCGGCCTCCGCGCCAACGGCGCGCCTAGTGAATGTGCTTCTTCCACTCCCGCTTCCACTCGTCGTCCGAGGCCTTGCCGCCCGAGTAGACGTCGAACTTGCTCCGCGCGCGGCCCATGCGCCAGCGGAACCACCGGTAGCGCAGCTCGTCCAGCGGGCGGGCGCGCAGCGACTTCAGATAGATGTAGCCGACGACCAGGCCTCCCAGGTGCGCCACGTGCGCGATGCCGCTGCCCGTCCCGCCAAACGACGAGAGGAACGCGATGGCGCCGATGATCATCACGAAGATGCGCGCCGGGATCGGGAAGAGGAAGTAGAAGTAGATGGTGCGGTGCGGGAAGTACATCGCCCACGCGAGCAGTAGACCGTAGATGGCGCCCGACGCGCCCACCGTGAGCGAGTAGTAGACGCTGCTCGAGAAGAGGGCCATCAGCAGCGTGGTCGCCGCCGCGCCGACGCCGGTGACCATGTAGTACTTCGTGAAGAAGCGCGTCCCCCACGTGCGCTCGAGCTCCACGCCGAACATCCACAGCGCGAGCATGTTGAACAGGATGTGGCTGAACCCGCTCGTGCTGTGCAGGAACATGTACGTGAACGGCTGCCAGACGGCCAGGTGCTCGAACACGTCCTGCGGCGACAGGCCCAGCCGGAGCGTCATGGCCGGGACGATCAGGTTCAGCAGGAACGCCACCACGTTGACGATGAGCAGGATCTTGACGGCCGGGGTGAGGGGGCCGGGGCCGAACTGGTAGGAGTACTGGGATCCGTATCGCGCCACGGGCGAATCGTACTACGATGCGGCCGGCGCGGGCGCTTCCGATCGGTCCCGGCCCGACGGCAGCGCCGCCGCCAGCCCCGCTGCCACCAGCGGCACGGTCGACAGGCCCACCAGCGCCGCATTGATGCCGAAGCGGTCCGCCGCCATCCCGATGAGGGGCACCGCGAGGCTGCCCATCCCCCACGCGAAGCCCATCATCAGCGACGATACGGTCGCGGCCCCAGCCTTGGCGACGGCCTGGGCGAACGTCACGCTCACCGGCAGCGTGGACTGGAGCAGCAGGCCGCCAATGGCGAGCATCGTCGCGAAGCCCCAGGGCGGCAGCACGGGCGCCAGCGCGAGAAACGGGACCGAGGCCACCAGCGTCGCGACCATCACGCGGCGTGGGCCGAAGCGATCGGCCAACGGCCCACCGAAGAATCCGCCGATGCCGCTCGTCAGGAGATACAGGAAGACGGCCGTGCTGGCCTGGTCGATGGAGAGCCCGCGCCGGGTCAGGAGCGTCGGCGCGAAGGTCATGAACCCGTACGACGTGGCGGTCCGCAGCACGACGGTGAAATAGAGGAGCGCGAGGGGCACGGCGGCCGGGCGGAGCGACGCCCAGCTCGACCGCTCGTGCGCCTCGGGCCGCTGCATCGGCGGCACCTGCCGCAGCGTCCACGACAAGGCAAGCAGCCCCGGGATCATGATGATGGGCGACCACGCGAGCCCGAGCCGCGCGATGACGGGCACGAAGACCAGCGGCGCGAGCGCGAACCCGAGCGATCCGCCCGAGATGTGCGCCGACATGGCCAGGCCCTTCCGGTGGTCCGCGAGACGATAGACCAGGGCCGCCGCCGGCGGGTGGAACGCCGCGCCGCCGAACCCGCCGAACACGAGGATGGCGCCCAGCATGAGTGGCGAGGTGGCGAGGCCCACGAAGCTCAGCACCAGCACCGCGAGCAGGGGCCCCCCGAGGATCAGCGCCCGGGGCCTCCACCGATCCGCCAGCGCACCGAACCCGAGCTGCGACACCGAGTTGGCCATCTGGAAGGCCATCGCCAGCGTGCCCGCGGTGGCCAGTGACAGGTTCAGGTGGGGAATCAGCAGCGGCAGGAGCGGCGCGTACAGGTTCGTGTACGCGTCCACCACGAGGTGGGTCGAGGCCACCTTCCAGATCCGCGTGTCGAGCCCGAGCCATCCGCGCACGCTCACGGCGCCCGCCTCCGGAACCGCCGCCGCACGAGGTCTACGGCCTCGCGGAACTCGGGAATCCGCAGCGCCATGGCCGCCACCGCCAACGCGGCAACCGCAAGGCCGATGGCCAGCGCGAGCCGGACGGCCTGGAAGACGAGGGCGTCGCCCGGCAGGACGTCGAGGAACAGGCGGTCCGCGCCCCAGGCCACCGCCGCCATCACCAGCGACGCGGCGAGCACGCGCGCGAACGTCCCGGCGATGACGCCGCCCTCGATGCCCCGAAGCTCGCGGCGCAGCAGCAGCAGCTGGACCGCGCCGTTCAGCAGCGCCGTGATGGACGTGCCCAGCGCCAGCCCACGGTAGCCGAGCACCTCCACCAGCGCGAGGTTGAGCGCCACGTTCGCCACGACCGATCCAATGCTCACGCCCACCGGGATGCGGCTCTTGTCCAGGGCATAGAACGTCGGCGATACGATGCGCACCACCGAGTAGCCCAGCAGCCCGAGTGCGTAGAAGCGCAGCGCGGCCGCCGTGGCCGCGGTGTCCGCCGCCGTGAAGCTGCCGTGCTCGAAGATCACCCGGACGATGGGCTCGGCCAGCACGATGAGGCCCAGGGTGGCGGGTACGTTCAGCAGCATCATCAGCCCGATCGCGTGCGCGATGGTGGAGCGGACGCGGTCGAAGGCCTGCTCGGCCACCATGCGCGAGACGGCCGGCGTGGACGCCGTCGCCACCGACACGCCGAAGAGCCCGATGGGCAGGTACATCAGCCGGAAGGCGTAGTCGAGCCACGACACCGCCCCGGTGCCCTGGCCCGTGGCGAGGACCGTGTTCACGAAGACGTTGATCTGCGTCGCGGCCAGGCCGATGGTCCCCGGCCCCATCAGCAGCAGCACGCGGCGCAGCCCCTCGTCGTGCACGTCGATCACGGGGCGATAGCGGAAGCCCTCCCGTGCCAGCGGCGGCCACTGCATGGCCACCTGCGCAAGGCCGCCCACGAGCGTCGCGACCGCCACGATGAGGATCGGCTCCACGCCCATGGCCGGCGCGATGGGCACCAGTGCCGCCACAAGGACAATGCCCGCCAGGTTGAAGGTGGCCGGGGACACGGCCGGGACGAAGAAGTGGCCAAGGGCGTTCAGCATGCCCATCAGGGCGGCCGCGAGGGCCACCAGCGTCAGGAACGGCAGGACAATGCGCGCCAAGAGGATGGTGAGGTCCAGCTTGCCGGGAACCTCGGCGAAGTCGGCCGCGAAGAAGCGGACGAGGGCGGGGGCCAGGAAGAAGCCGCCGATGACCAGCACGCCGGTCACGACGATGAGGCCGTTCACCACCGAATTGCCGAGCCGCCAGGCGCGCTCGCGCCCTCCGTGTGTGAGATGGCTCGTGAACGTGGGGACGAAGGCGGCGCTCATGGCGCCTTCGGCAAACAGGTCGCGCAGCAGGTTGGGGACGCGAAACGCCACCCGAAACGCGTCCATCGCGTCACCGGCGCCGAAGTAGTAGGCGAGAACCTGTTCGCGGACCAGCCCGAGGATACGGCTGGTCATGGTGGCTAGCCCGATCACGCCCGCGGAACGGGCCAGTCGGGGCGCGGATTGGGGCATCGGGGCCCAAAAAGCGTAGCACGTGTACAAAAATGAGGCCCCGGCCGGGCGGCGGGGGCCCCTAGGAGGATGGTGAGAGGCTGACTAGGCCTTTCAAGATAGATAGACGGACAACCTTTCGAATTGGTTCTACCCGTCCGTCCCTGCAGATTTCAGCGGCTGAGGCGCGCGCGGACGGCCTCGTTCACCTTCTTGCCGTCCACCGTCTTGCCCGCCAGCGCGGCCATCACCGCCTTCATCACCTTCCCCATGTCTTTCGGCCCCGCCGCGCCGGTGTCGGTCACCGCCTGCTCGACGGCCGCGGCGACGTCCTCGGCCGAGGCGGCGGGCGGCAGCAGCGTCTCGAGCACCTCGATCTCGGCCTGCTCCTTCGCGGCGAGGTCGGGGCGGTTACCGGCGGTGAACTGCTCGATGGAGTCGCGCCGCTGCTTCACCAGCGATGCCACCACCTGCCGTTCCTCGGCCTCGTCCAGGGCGCGGCCCTTCTCGATGCTCTTGTTCGTGAGCGCCGTCTTCAGCATGCGGAACGTGCCCAGCTTCGTGGCCTCGCGCGCCTTCATCGCCGCGGCAATGTCGGCGTTCAGCCGTTGTTCGAGTGACATATCACCAGCCTTCCATCTTGAACTGGACGGGAATGACGCCGACGCTGAAGCGCCGGCGCTCCGTCCACCTTCGACTCTCGAACCGTGCACTCCCTAGTGGTCCAGCGCTCCGTCGCCGAGCGTGATGTGCCAGTCCTTTCCCGACTCGTAGAAGTCCTTCGGCACGTCCACGCCGTTCACCTTCACGATGACGTCGATGCCCGACTTGACGACGAAGAAGTGGTTCCGGCGCAGGACGCGGCGGAAGGCCGCGTGGGTGGTGTAGCACCGGATCTTGTCCGAGTCCTCGAGCCGCGCCTCGCGGTCCACCCAGCGGATCAACGTGGCGATGGCGTGCTCGTCCGACGGGTGCGCCAGGAAGTCCACGATCTGCGTGACGCGCCCCTGCGGTTCGCGCAGGTGCCGGTAGATCACGTACCCGGCGACGGCATCGTCGCGCCGCAGCACCGCGGCGTGATAGCGCACGTGCGGCGGCTCGATGAACTTCCAGTTCAGGTACCGCGCATCGCGCCGCACGGCCAGCCCCAGCGAAGGCGCCACCGATTCCCACAGCCGATCGACGTCCGAATCGAAGCGGCGCACGGCCTGCATCTCCTCCTTGAGCGGCTGCGGGCGCGAGACGTACCGCACGACGGGCAGCGAGAGGGCCGAGACGAGACGGTTGGCCGTCACCGGCCACGTGGGCTGTCTCAGCGCGCGCCGGCTGATCGGCTTGACCAGGCAGGGCAGCGTGATCGCCCCGGGCCAGCGCAGCTCGTCCAGCCGCTGGCGCGTGGCGTCGGAGAATCCCGCCCCCAGGGCGACGCCGGTGCCGCGATCCCAGGCCCGGAGGAGCGAGCCGCCGAGGCCCTGGCGCTGGCGTTCGCTCACGACCAGCGGCCCCGCGCTCCACGTGCCGGGCACCTCGCGGCCGCGTACCGTCACGCGGACGGGCGTGATCGGGCACGCCGCGATGAGGGTGGGGCCTTCGCGGACGACGAGATACGGCGGTTCGGTGCCGATGGCCGGGTTGCGCCGCGCCCAGTCCCAGAGGAAGCGCAGTCGATCCACGGCTTCGTGGCCGAAGGTGCGTCGATAGAGCTGTTCGAGCCCGCGCCGATCGTTGGGGGAGTACGGTTCAATATCCGCCATGAACAACACGAAGGAGCGCACGCGCGCGCCCTTCGTCATTGTACGACGGCCGCGGGCGCGTCAGTTCCCGCCCGGCGGGCGCACCGGCTGGCCAGGCGCCGAGGGTTGCGTGACCACGCCAGGTGTGGGCGCGCCGATGATGCCGAACCCGCCGCTCGTGCCCGGAGCGGGCCCGGCGGGCGGCATCCCGGGGAACTGCAGGAAGGGCGTGGGCTGCTGCGGCGTCGGGTTCACGGTGACCGCCTGGCCACCCTGGCCGGGTGCGCCGAAAGGCCCGAACTGCACGACGGGCGGCTCCGCACCCGGCGATACCGGTGTGCCGAAGGGCGTGGGCTGGCCGACCGCCTGGAACGGGTTCTGCCCCGGAGCCGGGAACGAGAAGGGCGGCTGGTTCACGCCCGGGTCCGGCTCTTCCGCGACGGCCTGCTGTTCGTCGAGGGCGGGCTGCGGGGCGTTGAACCCGCCGCGGACGCCGCGCTGCGTGCCGTTCAGGGCGTTTCCGTTCGCGCGCGTCGCGGCGCTTGCGCTCGCGGCCGCCGGGGCCGAGCTGGTCGGGAGCACGAGGATGCGATCGTAGGCCGACGCGCCGGTGGAATCCGCGCGCCGAGGCGCGGCCATGTAGCCGGCCACGTTGCGAAGGATGATCTCGAGGGCCTGGGCCTCGGGGACGTTCTCGAGGCGAATCGTGACGGGCGCGCCGGTCACCTTCTCGCCGCCGACCACCCGGGTGCCTCCCAGCCGTGCCCACTCGGAGAGGATGGTGCGCACCGGCACCCCGGCGGCGTCCACCGTGACCCGGCCGTCCTGGAACTGGAGCGTCAACTGCTGAGCAGAGGCCGACGCGGAAAGCGCCAGCACGACTACGCCGACACAGATGGTCCGCATATCACCTCTTCAGACGAATTATACGCCCCGCTGGCTCTCGACCACCCGCCGGATGATCTCGTCCAGCCCGACTTCGGGCCGGTACCCGATGAGGGCCTCGATCCTGGCCAGATCGGGCACCCGGCGCGGCATGTCCTCGAAGCCCGCCTCGTAGGCCTGGTCGTACGGGATGGTGACGATCTCCGACACGCTTCCGGTGAGCGCCTTCACGCGCTCGGCCAGCCCGCGGATGCTCACCTCTTCGGTGTTGCCGATGTTGAACACCTCGCCGACGGCCCGCGGCTCCACCATGAGCTTCAGCAGCGCCCCGACCACGTCGCCGACGTAGGTGAAGCTGCGCGACTGCGTGCCGTCGCCGAACACCGTGATGGGCTCGCCCGCCAGCGCCTGGCGCACGAAGGTGGGCACCACCATGCCGTACTGGCCCGTCTGCCGCGGGCCCACCGTGTTGAAGAAGCGGACGATGACCACCGGCAGCTTGCGCTCCTTCCAGTGTGCCAGCGCGAGGAACTCGTCCAGCGCCTTGCTGCAGGCATAGGCCCACCGATGGCGCGTGGTCGCGCCGAGCACCAGATCCGCCGTTTCCTTGAACGGCACGTCCGTGCTCTTGCCGTACACCTCCGAGGTGGAGGCGATGAAGACCAGCTTCTTCTTCTTCGCCGCGTGGCGGAGGATGACCTCGGTGCCGTGCACGTTGGTCTCGATGGTGTGCACCGGCTCCTGGACGATGAGCTTCACGCCGACCGCGGCCGCGAAGTGGAAGACGACGGCCGCGCGGTCCACGAGCTCGGCCACCAGCGGCTCGTTGAAGACGCTGTCGATGGTGTAGTGGAACCGGTCGTGCGCCTTGATGTGCGCGATGTTGTCGATGGAGCCGGTCGACAGGTCGTCGAGCACGAAGACTTCGTGGCCGCCGGCCAGCAGGGCCTCGGCCAGGTGGGAGCCGATGAAGCCGGCTCCGCCGGTGATCAGGATGCGCATGGGTTCTCGGGTTCTCGGGTTCTC
>JBFWQE010000143.1:0-5532 GCA_050249615.1 Vicinamibacterales bacterium | reverse complement strand
GGGTTCTCGGGTTCTCGGGTTCTCAGGTTCTCGGGTTCGCGGCCGTGATGACCTGCCCGACCTGTGCGTCGGTCAGGGAGGGATAGATCGGCAGCGAGAGCACCTCGCCGCAGATGCGATCCGCCACGGGGCACTGGTGCGGGCCGGTGGCGGCCAGGGCCGGCTGCCGGGGGATGGGCACCGGGTAGTGAATGAGCGTTTCGACGCCCTGCGCGGCCAGCTGCGCCTGGAGCGCGGCGCGGTGGCGTGCGATGACCGGGAACAGGTGGTAGACATGCCCCTCGTCGAAGTGCGGGAGCACCAGGATGTCGGGCGAGTCGATCCCCGCGCGGTAGGCCGCGGCAATCTGGCGCCGGCGGGCGGTCCACCCGCGCAGGTAGGGCAGCCGCGCGCGGAGGATGGCCGCCTGCAGCTCGTCGAGCCGGCTGTTGGCGCCCGCCTCCGCGTGGTGATAGCGGGTCGTCTGCCCGCCGTTCCTCAGGCGCTTGATGCGCGCGGCGAGCTCCCCGTCCCGCGTGACGACGGCGCCGCCGTCGCCCAGCGCGCCGAGGTTCTTCGTCGGGTAGAAGCTGAAGGCGCCCGCCACGCCCATGGTGCCCACCGGCCGCCCCTCGCTGGTGGCCAGGTGCGCCTGCGCGGCGTCCTCCACGACGGCGAGGCGGTGCCGCGCGGCAATGGCCAGGATGGCCGTCATGTCCGCGGGCTGCCCGTACAGGTGCACGGGCAGCACGGCGCGCGTGCGGGGCGTGATGGCGGCCTCGAAGGCCGCCGGGTCCAGCGTGAGCCGCGCGGGGTCGATGTCGGCGAAGACGGGCCGGGCCCCGGCCATCATCACGGCCAGCGCCGAGTAGGCGGCCGAGAGCGGCGGCGTGATCACCTCGTCGCCGGGGCCGATGTCGAGCGCGCGGAGGATGAGCGTGATGGCGTCGGTGCCGGTGCCCACGCCCACCGCGTGCGGCGCCCCGCAGGCGGCGGCGAACTCGGCCTCGAAGCCCTCGACCTCGGGGCCGAGCACGAACCATCCCGAGTCGATGACGCGGCGGATGGCGGCGTCGATGTCCGCGCGGTCTTCGCCCGGCGCGAGGGCGTTGAAGGGCACGCGTGTCGCTTCAGACATAGTGAGCCATCCGCGGGCGGTAGTAGTCGAGCGTCCGGCGCAGGCCCTCGGCGAGCCCGGTGCGCGGCGCCCAGCCCGTGCGCGACTTGAAGAGCGTGGAGTCGGCGTAGAAGCTGCCGATGTCGATGGCCTTCTTCTCGGGCGGCCACTCGACGAAGCGGTGGCGGCCCGATCCCGCGGCCTGGACGAGCAGGGTGACCAGGTCCCGGTGCGCGATGTGCTCGTCACCGCCGACGTTGAACACCTCGCCGTTGACGCCGTCGGTCGCGCCGGCCAGCACGAAGGCCTCCACCGCGTCGTCCACGTAGACGAAGTCACGGACCTGCGAGCCGTCGCCGAAGATCTGGATCTCCCGGTCCTCGAGCGCCATGCGGATGAACCAGCCGATGAAGCCCTGCCGGTTGTGGCGCAGCAGCTGGCGCGGCCCGTAGATGTTGGTCAGGCGCAGCGCGCAGGCGCGCACGTGGAAGACGTTGTTGTAGACCAGGTGGTAGTACTCGCCCGCCGCCTTGTTGATGCCGTTCACGTCGGTCGGGCGCACGAGGTGGCGCTCGGTGACGGGCAGCGACTCGGGCTTGCCGTAGATCTGGCGGGTGCTCGCGTAGACGACCTTCGCGCCGGGGTTGTGGTGCCGGCACGCCTCGAGGATCGTGAGCTGGCTGCGGCAGTTGATCTCGAGGTCCGTGAACGGGTCGCGCATGCTGTCGATGTGGCTCACCTGGCCCGCCAGGTTGAAGATCACCTCGCGGTCCCTCACCAGGTAGTTCATGGTGCTGGCCTGGCGCACGTCGGCCACGTTCACCCGCACGCGGTCCTCGAGGCCCGCGATGTTGTGCAGGTTGCCGCCGTAGTCCGGGATGAGCGAGTCCACCAGCAGCACGTCGGCGCCGAGGGCCACCAGCCGGTGCGCGAGGTTGCTGCCGATGAAGCCGAGGCCGCCGGTGACCATCACCCGGCGGCCGCGGTAGAAGTCTGCGGGGGTCATGAGGGCTGGCGCACCCCGACCGCCTGCGCCCGGGCGCGCTGCGCCGCCAGGTGCTCGCGGCGGACGACCAGCGCCCACCACAGCTTCAGCACGTCCACGCCCGTGCGCGCGATGCGGCGGAAGTTGAAGAACTGCGACTTGCCGTACGCGCGGTGATAGTGGTGCACCGGCACCTCCGCCACCTTGAACCCCCCGTCCTGGAACTTCTTCATCATCTCGAGGCAGATGACGCCGCTGTTCTTCTCGAGCCGCACGACGTCGAAGATGCGCCGCCGCATCAGGCGGAAGTCGCAGTCCACGTCGCGGACCCTCAGGCCGAAGAGCAGCTTGACGGTGTGGTGATACAGCCGCCCGATGATGATGCGGTGCAGCGGATCCGATCGGCTGATCTTCCAGCCGTTCACCCAGTCGACGTCCTTCGTCAGCGCCGGCCACAGCAGCGCCATCTCGGACGGGTCGTACTGCGCGTCGCCGTCGGTGTAGAAGACCAGATCCTTGGTCGCGTGCTCGAAGCCCGAGCGCAGCGCCCCGCCGTACCCCCGGTTCCTCGTGTGGTGGACGATGCGGACGTGATCGGGATAGACGCGCACGAGCTCGTCGAGAATCTGCGGCGTGTCGTCCTGGCTGCCGTCGTTGACGACGATCACCTCGTAGTCGGGGGTCAGCGCGGCGGCGGCCCTGACGGCGGAGATGACCAGGCTGGCAATCGTCCCGCTGTCGTTGTACGCGGGGAAGAAGACGCTGAGGCCTGGCGTCGGCTGGGAGGTCATGGCGAAACCTTCGAATTGTACTCCGCCGCCTCGGCCGCACGCGAGCGCAGGCGCCCGTGGCGGAAGACCAGCCGCCACGGGGCGAGGAGCGATTCGATCAGGATGCCCGACGAGAGTTTCGAGGCGCCTTCGCGCCGCTCGATGAAGATGATGGGCGATTCGACCACCCGGAAGCCCAGCGCCATCGCCAGGAAGGTCATCTCCACCTGGAAGGAGTAGCCTTCGGAGCGGATCCGATCCAGCGGGAGGCGCGCCAGCGCATCGCGCCGCCAGGCGCGGTAGCCCGCCGTGCAGTCGCGCACGCCCAGGCCCGTCACCGCGCGGATGTACCCGTTGGCGAACAGGCTGAGCACGATGCGCCGGAGCGGCCAGTTGACCACGCTGATGCCGCGCAGGTAGCGCGACCCGACGACGAGATCCGCGCCCGCCGCCGCGGCGGCGATCATCGCCGGCAGGTGCTGCGGATCGTGCGAGCGGTCCGCGTCCATCTGCACGACGACCTCCGCATCCGTCTGCACCGCGCGCTTGAAGCCGTCCACGTACGAGACGCCCAGCCCGCGGCGCCCCGTGCGGTGCATGACGTGGACGCGGCCGGGATGCGCCGCCGCGAGCGCGTCGGCGATGGCGCCGGTGCCGTCCGGCGACTGGTCGTCCACGACGAGCACTTCGGTCCCGGGCACCGCCAGGATCTCGGGCACGAGCCGCGGCAGGTTCTCGCGCTCGTTGTAGGTCGGGACGACGACCAGCGACTTCATGCGTGCGCCGTCAGCGTCGGCCCTCGAGCCGGAGCGAGGCGATCTGCTCGGAGACGAGTCCCACGAGGAAGACGATGACCGAGAACATCAGCAGCAGCACCGCGCCGTTCGGGATGCGCGACTGGTGCGCCACGGTCCACAGCCCGTAGGCCACGCCCACGAGGAAGGACAGCGCGCTCAGCGGCACGAAGATCCGCAGCGGGCTGAAGATGGTGATCATCTTGATCAGGATCAGGAAGAACCGCGCGCCGTCGCGGGCCAGCCGGATCTTCGAGGTGCCCACCCGCGGCTGCACCTGCACCGGCTCGAAGGCCACATTGTAGCCCGCCTTGATGAACGCGAGCGTCGTGGTGGTGGGCGTCGAGAAGCCGTTCGGGAGCAGGTGAATGAACTCCAGCAGGTGATCGCGCCGCGCCGCCCGGAGGCCGGAGGTGAGGTCGGGAATGCGGCGCTCGGTCAGGTACGACGCCAGCGCGTTCAGGAGCCCGTTGCCCAGCCGCCGCCCGCGCGTGGCCTGCGCCGACGCCCCCCGGGCGCCGACGACCAGATCGTACTCGCCCAGCCTGGCCGTGACCGCGAGGACGTCCACCGGCCGGTGCTGCCCGTCGCCGTCCACGACGACGATCCAGTCCCCGGATGCCGCGCGGATGGCGGTCTTCACCGAGGCGCCGTTGCCCTTGTTGTAGGGATGCGAGACCACGCGGGCGCCCGCCGCCGCCGCGGCCGCGCCGGTCCCGTCGGTGGACCCGTCGTCCACGACGAGGATCTCGCGCCACGGCGCCGTCGCGGACAGCGCGTGCACGACCGATCCGACGACCTCCGCCTCGTTGAAGGCGGGGATGGCCACGGTGATGGACGAGGGATCAGCCATGGGCGACCAGGCGATCGATGACGCCGTCCCACGTGATGGCCGACGCCACGGCGCGGCCGGCCTCGCCCATGCGGCGCGCCCCGCCGCGGTCGCCGTCGAGGCGCGCGATCGCCTGTCCGATGGCCGCGGCGTCCGGCTCCACCACCAGGCCCGTCACCTCGTCCTGCACGAACTCCAGCGTGCCGCCGGAATCGCGGGCGGTGACCACCGGCTTGGCGGCGAGGAAGGCCTCGAGCGTGGCCAGCCCGTAGTCCTCGTCGAACGGCACGTACGCCAGCGCCAGCGCATCGCGGTACAGCGCGACCAGCGCTTCGTCGTCCACGGCCCCGGCGAAGCGCACGCGATCCGTCACGCCGGCCTCCTCGGCCGCGCGCTCGATGAGGGCGCGATGGCTGCCCTCGCCGACGATCACGAGCGAGAGCGGCGCGGGCACGTGCGCCATGGCGCGGACGATGAGATCGACGCGCTTGTTCCCCTCGAGGCGCGACACCGAGAGCAGGTAGGGCCCGTACTCCCCCGGCGCGAGGCGCGGCGCGAGGAGCGGGGGATGGTAGAGCGGCGTGGAGTCGAGCCCGTTGAAGCGCTGCAGCCGATCGGTCACCGTGCGCGAGATGGTGTAGCGCCCGACGCACTCGCCGAGCATCTGCTCGTCGAGCGCCATCAGCCGCTCCTTGAGCCCGACATCGCGCTCGTCGTGCCCGAAGTCGCTGTAGATGGTGCCGGCCAGCTCGTACGCCGCGCGATGCTGGTGCACCAGCCAGCACACCTTGCGCGGATGGCGCGCGAAGTAGCTCGGGAACTTGGTGCCGATCACCAGGTCCACCGGGCGGCTGTTGCTCTCGGTCAGGTCCAGCAGGCGCCACGCCGCGGCGTGCGCGAGGATCTCGTCCTTCGGGTACCACTTGAAGGGCAGCGAGACGCGATCGGTCTCGAACCCGCGCGCCCGCAGCTGATCGACCAGCTGCCGCACCAGCAACTCGGCGCCGCCGCGCACGAAGGGCACCTGTGTTTCGCAAACGAGGACGGTGCGGATG
>JBFWQE010000142.1:0-13954 GCA_050249615.1 Vicinamibacterales bacterium | reverse complement strand
CCCGCCGCCGGCACATAGGTGAAGCTGCCGTCAGGGTTGAAAGGGTCCAACGTGCCATGGGACGGTTCGGTGACCAGCCCGGCGATCATCGACGAGGTGGGAACCGGATTGGTGTCATTGGCCAGCACGCCGGGTGGCGGGACGTTCAACGGTGTCTGGAAGGGCGTCGCATAGACGTCATCCTTCGCGATCGGCGGTGGCGGCGCCACGGTGATGTCGACCCGTGCCATGTTGCCCGTGCCGATGCTGTTGGTGGCGCGATACACGAAGACGTCCGGTCCGAGGTGACCCGGGTTCGGTGTGTAGGTGAAGCTGCCGTCCGTGTTGAAAGCGAGCGAGCCGTTCGAAGGACTGCCGACGATCGCGGCCGTCATCGGACCGCCGCCGTTGGTGTCGTCGTTGGCCAGCACGCCAGGTGGGAGCACCACGAGCGGCGTGTCCTGCGGCGTGGCGTATGCGTCGTCCAGGGATATCGGGGCGGTGACGTCGGCCGTGATGAGCAGATACCAGCACCGCAGCATCCCGACGTTGCCGGCCGCATTGTCTCCGACATTCAGGGTCCAGGTGCCGTTGGCCGATCCCGGGCCGACCTTGCCGATGAATGCCGCAAGCGGTTCCTCCGGACGGAACGATCCCACGAACGGCGCCGTCCCATCGGCGACCGCCGTGATCGCGCCATCGTCGAACGTAGTCATGCTGTCATCGGGCGTGCAGGCGGCGCCGTAATCGGCGCCGGAGCCGCCGTTGCCGCTGCTGAGGTCCACGCGTGTGCCATCGGGCCCGATGAGCGCGATGTCCAGCTCCGAGTCGGAGGGATGAGTGATGTGGACGAGGACACGCACGTTCAGGATGGGGCTGCCGACGCCCTCAACGACGACCGGTGACGAACGGCTGGACTGGTCAGGTATGGAGACGGCCAGGTTGGTGCCGTACCGAATCACGGCCAGCGGTTCCTCTTGCGCGACCGCGATACCCGCCGAGCCGAAGCCGAGCAGGAACCCAGCCGCGGCACGCGTCATCATTGAATCGAACCTGGGTAGTCTCCAACCCACGGGCCGCCTCCCGACGGGACGAGTTCATCGGCCGCTGCGAGGGGACGTGGCGCGGTCAGGAACCGCGGTGACAGCGGGGGGACTTTCGTCAGTCTAGCTCACGCCGCTGCGGTGCTACCATCCGCCGAGGAGTCCCACGCCATGACGCGGCTGTCCAGCACCCGCCTGCTCGTCCTTGTCGCGACCGCTGCCGTTTTCGTCCAGGTCCACGCCCGCGCCGGCACGCAGGTGCCCGCAGGAGATCGACAGCCTGCGGGTTCCGCGCTCAGGCCCGCTGTCGCGGGGCCCTCGGGTGGCGTCTCAACCGGCCATCCGCTGACCACGGCCGCCGCCTTCGGCATCCTCCTGAAGGGCGGCAACGCCTTCGACGCCGGCGTCACGTCGCTGCTCGTCGGCGGCGTCATCGAGCAGGACCTCTACTCGCTCGGCGGCGAAGCCCTCGTCCTCGTCTATCCGCAGAGAGAGAAAAAGGTCACCTCCATCGTCGGGCAGGGCTGGGCGCCGAAGGCCGTGGACGTCAACTGGTATCTCTCGCGAGGCAAGACGCTGCAGGGCGAAGGCCTCGACCCCGCCGTCGTCCCGGGCGCGCTGCACGCCGCGCTGACCGTCCTCGAGAAGTGGGGGACGATGAGCTTCGAGCAGGTGGCGGCGCCGGCCATCGAGTACGCCGAGAAGGGGTTCCCGCTGCGCACGAGCACGGCGCGATCCATCGAGAACCAGAAGCCGCTCTTCGACAAGTGGCCCGACAACCAGAAGTACTGGTACAAGCCGGACGGCTCGTACTACCGTGCGGGCGACACCATCAAGTTGCCCACGCTTGCGCGCACGCTGAGGCGGATGGTGGACGCCGAGCGCGCGGCGAAGGGGAAGGGGCGTGCCGCGGGCATCGTGGCCGCGCGGGATCGCTTCTACAAGGGCGACATCGCGAAGGAGATGGTCGCGTTCCTGCAGCAGCACGGCGCGCCGTTCGATCTGTCGGACTTCTCCGAGTTCTACGCGCGCATCGAGGCGCCGGCGCAGACGAGCTATCGCGGCTACACGGTCTACAAGCACGGCTTCGGCAGCCAGGGCCCGATGCTGCTGCAGGCGCTGAACATCCTCGAGAACTTCGATCTCAAGGCCATGGGCTACGCGAGTGCCGACTACCTGCACACGGTGACCGAGGCGATGAAGCTGGCCTACGCGGATCGCGACACCTACTACGCGGACCCGGCGTTCGTGCAGGTGCCGGCCGAGGGGCTGCTCTCGAAGGTCTACGCGAAGGAGCGCGCGGCGCTCATCGATCCCGCGCAAGCGTCGAAGGCGTTCATCGCCGGTGATCCGCTGAAGCACGACTCGAAGGTGAAGACGTGGACCTGGTGGAAGGCCGACGTGAAGGACGGCACGGCGCCCACGGCGGCGGCTCTCGGAGCGACGGGACTTCGGTTCCGTCGGGAGGCGGCAGCACAGGCCGACGACTTCGCCTCGCGCGGGCTGGACTCGGCCGGCGTCAGCAAGGACACCACCCACATGGCCATCGTGGACAGGGACGGGAACGTCTTCGACGCGACGCCGAGCGGCGGGTGGGTGAACGGCGCGGTGATCCTGGGCGACACGGGGATCGGGATGAGCGTGCGCGGCGAGCAGTTCTTCCTGGACGTCACGCGCGCGAACCAGGTTCGCCCCCGGGCTCGCCCACGCTACACGCTGACGCCAAGCATGGTCTTCAAGGACGGCACGCCGCTCATGGCGCTCGGCACGCCGGGCGGCGACAACCAGGACCAGACCATCCTGCAGGCCTTCCTCAGCACCATCGAGTTCTGGGATGCGTGGTACCCGAATCTCCACGCGGCCCTCGAGCGTCCCCGCGTGCAGACACTGCACTTCCTCGGCTCGTTCTGGCCGCACTCCGCGGGATTCAACAAGCTGAACGTGGAAGCGAGCATCCCGGACGAAGTGTTCAACGCGCTGAAGGCGCGCGGGCACGACGTGAGCCGCATCCGCACGTTCGGCATGTCCGGGTGCGCCACGGCCGTGCTGATCGATCCGGCGAGCGGGAACCGCATCGCCGGCGCCGACCCGAGGCGGGACTGTTATGCGCTGGCATACTGAAGGGCGACCATTGGCGATTGCTGATTGACGATTGACGATTCACTGGGCGATTGGGTGATTGGGTATTGGGCATTGGATTGAACGATTGACGCATTGAGGCATTGGTGATTCGTCGGCCGGTCGGTGACGTGCCGCGCACTGGCACAGGGAACCGGCGTCGCAAGCCCCGCCGCCAGCCGCGGCGCCACGCCGGGAATCGCTCGACGCCCCAATCACCCGATCGCTCAATCAAAATGCCCCAATGCCCAATCGCCGAATCGCCCAATGAATCGTCAATCGCCAATCGGCAATCATCAATGGACGCCGGCCGCGCGCCAGGGCGCCTTGATCAGCAGCGCCGGGTCAGCCCCTTTCTTCGGCACGAACTTCTGGGTGCGGCCGTACTGGTTGTCGCCGCCGTACAGGTTGCCGGCCGAGTCTACCGAGAAAGCGTGGACCTCGAGATAGCCATCGGGCAGGTCGGGCGGCACCATCCACGTGTAGAGCCGGTTGCCCTCAAAGTCCACCTTCACGAAGCGCAGCGGCTTCAGGTCCGTCATCCACACCCCATCGTCGTTGACGATGAGATCGAGGGGGAGTGAGAAGCCGGGCCAGGCCTCGACGAACTCCACCTTCTTCGGATCCGGCGTGGTGCGGAAGACGTTGATGCGCCCGCCGGATCGATCCAGCGCGTAGATGCGGTCGTTCGGGCCCGGGGCCACGGCGTGCACGCCCTGGAACTGCCCCGGCCCCTTTCCGTGGCTGCCGAACTCACCGAGGTAGTTCATGTCCCGGTCCAGGATCATTACGCGGTGGTTGTCCAGGCCGTCCGCAACGAGGATGCGGCCATCGGGAAGAAACGCCACATCCTGCGGCTTGGCGAAGTGTGTGGCATCGCTGCCGGGCACGTTCTTCTCCCCGAGTGTCCTCAGCAACCGCCTGCCGTCGTTCGAGAACACGTAGATCTGGTGAAACGTCTCGTTGACGACCCACACACGGCGCTCCGGGTCATAAGGGCTGATCCTCAAGCGATGCGGCCCGGGGCCATCCGATCCCTCGCACAGCTTGTCCCACTGGGTCCAGCGCTCCTTCACGTTGCCATTCGCATCCAGCGTGTAGAGGCAGTTGCGCCACACGCGGCGGTCAGCCAGGGTGAGCACGTTCATCTTGATCGAGCCCGCGAAGCCCAGGAACTCCGGGGGGATCGGCGCCGGCAGGCGGAACTCGCCGCGCTGCGCGATGAAGATGCGGTCCGGCGACTCGGCGAAGACCCCGGAGTTGCCGCCAAACGCGAATCCGGGCTCGGCGAACGGCTTGTGCCAGCCGCGGACGATGTCGTACGGGCTGGGGCCGACGGGGCCCGTCGGCACGCCGGGAGGGGCCGGGGACGGTGCGGGGCCTTGTGCCGGGCCCTGCGCGACTGTCGCCGGCGCCAGCGCCACTGCTCCGAGAAGGGCCGCCGCCAGAAGTCTCGTCGTCATCGTGACGCAGAGTGAACCCTGAAGCCGCGGCCGGCGTCAACCATCGTTCGGGCCGGCGCAGCAAAGGCCTGCCGTATATTCAGCGCGTCCCTGAAACAACTTGCCCGCCGGCCCAGTCTAGTCCCTGCATGCCGACCATTGCCGACCTCCGCCACGCTGTTCGCCTGCTGGCCCGGAGCCCCATCTTCACGGCCACGGCCGTGGCCTCGATGGCGCTCGGCATCGCCGCCGCGAGCACCATCTTCACGCTGACCGACGCGCTGCTCTTCGCGCCCACCGCCGGCGTCCGAAACCCGGCCGAGGTGGTGGACATCGGGCGCGGCAACCAGGGGAGCGGGTTCGACAACATGTCCCATCCCGCCTTCGTCTACCTGCGCGACCACACGCAGACCCTGGCCGGGATGGCGGCGGTGGACTTCGCCGGCGGGCCCATGAGCCTCGGCGAGAACGGGGGAAGCGAGCGCATCATCGGGACGCTCGTGTCCGGCAACTACTTCGAGGTGCTGGGTACGCGTGCGGCCCTGGGTCGGTTCTTCCGGCCCGACGAGGACGTGGTGCCCGGCGAGCGCCCGGTCGTGGTCCTCACCCACGACTTCTGGATGCGCCGCTTCGGCGGCGATCCCGGCATCCTGCAGCGCACGCTCCGCATCAACAACCGCGAGTTCTCGGTGGTCGGCGTGGCCGAGCCGGGGTTCAAGGGCTCGTCGCTCGTCGGTACGGACGTCTGGGTGCCGATGGCGATGGTGGCCGTGGCGCGGGGACGTGAGAACTCGGGCATGCTCACCGATGCCCGTGGCGTGTGGCACGTGGCCATCGGACGGCTCGAGGCGGGCGTGAGCCGCGCGCAGGCGCTGGCCGAGCTCAACACGCTGATGGAGCAGTACAAGGCCTCGCAGCCGCTGGCCAATCCTCGTCACACGGTGGCGATGGAGCCGACGAGCCGCGTGCCGGGACCGATGCGGACGCCATTCCTCGGCTTCGTCGGCCTGCTCTTCGCGCTCACCGGGGCGCTGATTGCGATTGCCTGCAGCAACGTGGCCGGGATGCTCATGGCGCGTGCGGCCACGCGCCGCCGCGAGATCGCCACGCGCCTGGCGATTGGCGCCAGCCGGGGCCGGCTGCTGCTGCAGCTCTTCACCGAGACGGCGGTGCTCTTCGCGATGGCGGGACTGACGGCCCTTCCCCTGACTTTCTGGCTCGTGAGCCTGCTCGAAGGATTCCGCCCCGCCCTCCCGTTCGATCTCAATCTCCATCTCGCGGTGAACCTGCGCGTCGTCCTCTTCGCGATGGGGATAGCGCTGGCCACGGCGCTGACGTTCGGCCTGGCGCCTGCGCGCCAGGCGACGAGAGGAGACGTCGCGCCCGCGCTGCACGGTGTGAACGCCACGGTGGATCGGCGGCGATTCCGGCTGCGGAACGGGCTGGTGGTGGCGCAGGTGGCGCTGTCGCTGATGCTGGTCGTCACCGCGTTCCTGTTCGTCAGGACGCTCCGGAACGCGGCGAGCGTCGACCCGGGCTTCACGACGGCGAACATCCAGCTCGCCAGCCTCGACGTGGGGCTCTCCGGTTTCCGCGAGCAACGAGCCGTAGAGCTCATCGAGCGGATCCAGGAGCGCGTGGCGGGCATCAGCGGAGTCAGGGCGGTGGCCGCGGCGCGGATGATCCCGCTGCAGGGAGGCTCGCTGGGCCTCGGGCGCATCCGCATCCCCGGGCGGCAGGCTGGCCCCGAGGGCAGCGACGTGCTCGACGCTGACTGGAACGTCGTCTCGCCGGAGTACTTCGAGACGATCGGCATGCGCGTCGTGGAGGGCCGGGGGTTCCTCGCTTCCGATCGTGAAGGCGCGCCCATGGCGGCCGTGGTCAACGAGACGTTCGCGCGGACCGCCTGGCCCGGACGGCCCGCGATAGGGCAGCACTTCATGCAGCAGACCCGCGACAACGAGGAGCGGCCGGTGGAGGTGGTGGGTGTGGTGGCGGACGCGAAGTATCGCTACGTCAGCGACGCGCCCACGCCGTTCGTGTTCGTTCCGCTGGCGCAGCAGCCGATGACCGACATGACGCTGTTCGTCGGGCACGCGGAGGGGCGCCAGGTGGCGCAGGAGATCCGCGCGGCCGTCGCGCAGGTCGAACCCAGCGTCCCCGTGATGTTCCTGCAGTCGTTCGAGGAGGCGGCGGCCATTGGCCTCGTGCCGCAGCGCGTGGCCGCGTGGATCGCGGGAGGCGTCGGCGCGATGGGCGTGTTCCTCGCGGCGCTCGGCCTCTACGGGCTGATGGCGTTCCTGGTGACGCAGCGCACGCGGGAGATCGCGATTCGCATGGCGCTCGGCGCCTCCACGACGGACATGCAGTCGATGGTGATGAGGCAGGCGGCGTGGCTGGGCGTGAGCGGCGGGATCATCGGACTGGTGCTCGCGGCGGCGCTCGGCACGCTCATGCAGAGCCTGCTGGTGGGTGTCCCGCCGGTGGACCCCGTGTCGTTCGGGCTCACCGCGACGCTCTTCGCCATGGTGCTGGCGGCGGCGTGCTGGTCACCGGCGCGTCGTGCGTCGCGGACGGACCCGGCCGTGGCGTTGCGGGCTGAGTAGTTCACTGAAGGGGGAGGGGTCCATTGATGATTGATGATTGGTGATTGAGTGATTCATTGGGCGATCGAGCGATGGGGCATTGGGCATTGAATCGGGCGATTGGGTGATTGCGGCATCTGACGTGCACCAGAAATCGCTCGATGCGCCAATCGCTCGATGCGCCAATCGCCCGATGCGCCAATCGCCCGATGCGCCAATCGCCCGATCACTCAATCAAATGCCCAATGCCCCAATCACTCAATCACCCGATGAATCACCCAATCACCAATCGGCAATCATCAATGAGCCCCGGGCGCGCGAGCCCCGGCGAACAGCGCCTTCATCGAGGCGAGCGCGCCTTGCAGCTCCTGCCGCGAGCGGCACGTGCAGAAGCGCAGGTAGCCCTCCGATGCCGCGCCGAAGTCCACGCCCGGCACGCATCCGATCCGCGCGCCCTTGATGAGGTGCTCGGCCATCGCCCATGACAGCGACTCGCCCGGCAGCCCCGCATCCTTCACCCATTGCGGGTTGATCTTGAGGAAGGCATAGAATGCGCCGGCAGGCGGGTTGCCCGAGAAGACGTCCGGCGCCGCGTCGCGGACGCCGTCGTAGAACAGGTTCCGCCGCGCCTTCAGCTCCACGCGGTAGTCCTCGATGCACTGCTGCGAGCCCTCGAGCGCGCCGATGGCCCCGTACTGTGTGAGTGAGCTGACGTTGCTGGTGGTGTAGAGCACCACCTTCAGCGCCCGCGCGCGGATCACCGGGTCCTTCACGGCGTAATAACCCATCCGCACGCCGGTGACCGCGTAGGTCTTACTGAAGGTGTAGAGCGGGATCGTGCGCTCGTACATGCCCGGCAGCGACGCGATGCTCACGTGCTCGCCCTCGAAGACCATGTCCTCGTAGGCCTCGTCCGAGAACACCCACAGGTTCCGCTCGCGCGCGATGGCGGCCAGGCGCTCCAGATCGGCCCGCGTCAGGATGCCGCCCGCGGGGTTGTTCGGCGAGTTGATGTAGAGCGCGCGGGTCTTCGGCGTGATGGCGCGCTCCACTTCGTCCAGGTCCCAGCGCCAGCCGAGCGTCTCGTGCAGCGGCACCGCCACCGGCACGCCGCGGGCGGCAATCACGATGGCCATCGTCGGGGGCCATTCGGGATCCGGCACGATCACCTCGTCGCCCGGTTCCAGCACGGCGTGCACCGCCGCGTAGATGGCGTGCGTCCCGCCGTTGGTCACCTGCACATCGTCCGCCGACTCGATGGGGATGCCGTTCTTCTTCTGCATCTTCTCCATCAGCAGCTGGCGCAGGCGCGGCAGGCCGGCGGTGGGCAGGTAGTGGGTGTGGTTGGCGTCCAGCGCGTTGCGGACGGCCTGCTTGAACGTCTCCGGCGCGTCGAAGGACACGTCGCCCTGGTCCAGGCGGAACGGGTCCTTCACCGTGTACATCATGTCGCGGATCTTGACGATGGCGGAGAGGGGGACGGAGTCGAGGTGGATGCCCATGGGTTGATCCGTTGATTCTCCATCCTGCGGGGCGGTGTTGTCGAGTCGTCCACGGCATGCGGCCGGCTTCCTTCGGCAACCTGCTAGGTGCCGCAGAACGTCTGGTAGGCGGGGCCGCCCGCCGTCGCCGGATCGCTGAACTCGGGAAGTTCGCGCGAGTAGTCGTACGGCGCCGCGAGCACCTCGAGCAGCCGCGCGGTCACGGAGAGATCGCCGGCGTCGGTGGCCGCGGCCAGCGCCTCCTCCACCTTGTGATTGCGCGGGACGAACGCCGGGTTGTGCGCGCGCATGCGCGCCAGCACCTCGCCCTCCGGCTGCGGCTGGCGCTGCAGCCGCGCCCGCCAGCGCGCGTGCCAGGCGGCGAACGCCGCGTCGCGCCCGGCGGCCCCCTCCGCCTCGCCCGGGATGGACAGCATGCGGAAGGTGTTCGTGAAGTCGGCGTGCGCCCGGTGCATCCACTCCAGCAGGTCGTTCACGAGCGCGGCGTCATCGGCCTCCCCGGCGAACAGACCCAGCTTCGCACGCATGCCGTCCATCCAGTGCCGCTGGAACAGGCTTGCGAAGCGATCCAGCGCAGCCGTGGCCAGCTCGATGGCGGTCTCCTGCTTCGCGTCGAGCAGCGGCAGCATCGCCTCGGCCAGGCGCGCGAGGTTCCACTGGGCGATGGCCGGCTGGTTGCCGAACGCGTAGCGCCCGCCGTGATCGATGGAGCTGAACACGGTGGCCGGATCGTAGGCGTCCATGAACGCGCACGGGCCGTAGTCGATGGTCTCGCCCGACAGCGTCATGTTGTCGGTATTCATCACGCCGTGGACGAAACCGACCAGCTGCCAGCGCGCCACCAGATCGGCCTGTCGCTCGACGACGGCGTCGAACAGGGCGAGATGTGGCCGGCCCTCTTCGCTGATGTCGGGATTGTGGCGTCGCCGCGTGTAGTCGGCCAGTGCGCGCAGCGCACCGGGATCACGATGAGCGGCGGCCCATTCGAACGTGCCCACGCGGATGTGGCTTGACGCCACGCGCGTCAGCACGGCGCCGGCGAGGGTCCGCTCGCGGTACACGGCCTCCCCGGTGGACACGACGGCGAGGCTCCGCGACGTTGGAATGCCCAGGTTGTGCATGGCCTCGCTGATGATCAGCTCACGCAGCATCGGCCCGAGCGCGGCGCGGCCGTCGCCGCGCCGTGAATACGGCGTCTGCCCCGCGCCTTTCAACTGGATGTCCACGCGGCGACCGTCCGGCGTGACCTGTTCGCCCAGCAGGATGGCGCGGCCATCGCCCAGCGTGGTGAAGTGGCCGAACTGGTGACCCGCGTAGGCCTGCGCGATGGGCCGTGCGCCCTCGGGAAGCGCGTTGCCGCCGAAGATGGCCGCACCTCTGTCGTCTGCCAGGGCATCGGCATCCAGGCCGAGCGTGGCGGCCAGCGGGGCGTTCAGCACCACGAACTGGGGGTTTCGCACCGGCGTGGGCGAGACGCGCGAGTAGTAGAGCTCCGGCAGCTGCTCGGCGAAGGTGTGCCCGAGCCTCCAGCCGGCGCGGGCCGCCTGCCGGGGCTGGCCGAGAACGTCACTGGCCATGAGCGACCATCATGGCATGGACCCGGGACGTCGTGCCCGCGTTACGGCGCGAAGCTGGCGAGCTCGGCCACTCGGGCCGCGTCGAGGCGGGTGAGGACCTGGATGAGCAGCTCCACCGCGCCATCGAAATCCGATCGCTGGATGATGCCCGTGTGCCCGTGGAGGTAGCGCGTCGGCACCGTCATGTTCACCGACGGCCGCCCCGAGTCGTAGCGCTGGATCTCGGCGCCGTCCTCGCCGTACCCGGTGAGCACGTTCGGCTGCAGCGGGACTTCCGCCTCCCGGGCCACGTCGAAGAAGAAATCCCGCAGCTTGCGATTGGGGATCATCGAGCTGTCGAGCAGGAAGATGCCCGGTCCGCCGCCCAGCTTCTCCTGCGCCTGCGTGGGCCCGATGGCGGGGTAGTCCGCCGACACGCCGGCTTCGATGGAGATACCCAGGTCCGGGCGCGCCTTGTCCACGGCGGTCTGCGCCCCGCGCAGGCCGATCTCCTCCTGCGTGGTGGCGACCCAGAGAACCTGCGCCGGCAGCTTGACGGCTTCCGCGCGGATGCGACGGGCCGCCGCGATCATCACGCCGAGGCCCACGCGATCGTCCCAGGCCTTGCCGGCGTAGCGGCCGTTGGGAAGCGCGAGGAAGTCGCTGAGCGGCGCGATGCCGTCACCGGGCCGGATGCCCATCTTCTCCACCTCCTCGCGTGAGGCGGCGCCCACGTCGAGGAACGTGTCTTCGAGCGGCCAGACGACGCCGCGCTGCGACGGTGGCGTCACGTGGGTCGTGCGCAGACCGGTGATGGCCGTCACCGGGCCGTTGCGCCCGAGGATGGTCCACCGTTGGTCGGGCAGCGCCTGCTCGAGGATGCCGCCCAGCATCTTCACGCGGATGAACCCGTCCGGGGTGATGTGCTGGACCATGAGGCCCACTTCGTCCATGTGCGCGGTCACCATCACGCGCGGGCCCGTGGTGTTACCGGGCAGCGTGGCGATGACCGAACCGAGGCCGTCGTACGCGATGCCGGCGCCCAGCGCCGTGTACTCGGCCACGACGATCCGGCGTACCTCCTCTTCGAATGTCGAGGGCCCGGGCGCCTCCGAGAGCGCCTTCAACAGCCGGGCGGTCGCATCCAGCGAAGTGGCCGGGGGGCGGGCCGGTTGTGAGTAAGCCGGCGCGCCGTGCACGCCGGTGGCCACGGCCGCGGCGCCGACGGCGGCGAGGAAGTCACGCCGGCTGTGAGGGAAAGAAGATGTCATGGGCAGATCTCCGGCCCCAGACTACTCCACGTCCGGCCGGGGAGGACGACGAGCAGGCCCCGTGCCCTCGGCAGCGGCCTTCACGTCCACGCGGCGGATCGCGGCCATCGCCGCCTCCCAGCGACCTTCCGCGCAGAGGCCCTGGAGGCCCGCGTCCTCGTAGGCCTGGAGGGCGGCATCGATGCACGCCGCGCGCACGGCCTCGAGCCGCGAGTCCGGATCCTGTGGCACCGGATCATTATAAAGTTGCAGGACACATGCAACTTATCAGTGCGTTTCCCGCGACGGCGAGCGTCCCGTGAACCGGCTTCACCGGCGGCTGTGCGCGTCCGGCCCCTGGCGCCGCCATGTCCGGGAGGGGCTGCTTCCATGGGCGCTGGAGGGCATCGACCTCGGTGCGAACGTGCTCGAGATTGGACCCGGGCCCGGCGTCACCACCGATCTGCTCAGGCGCCGTGTTGTTCACCTGACATGCGTTGAGATCGACCCCGGGCTCGCTGAAGCGCTCGGTCGACGGATGGCGGGCGCGCCCGTCACGGTGCGATGCGAAGACGCCACGGCCCTGTCGGCGCCGGACGCTTCGTTCGACGGCGCGGCGTGCTTCACGATGCTCCACCATGTCCCCTCGCCCGACCTGCAGGACCGCCTGCTCGGCGAGGTGGCGCGCGTGCTGCGGCCGGGCGCCTGGTTCGCCGGCGCGGACAGCCTTCCCGGTGTCGCCATGCGCGTGCTGCACCTGTTCGACACGATGGTGCTCGTCGATCCGGCCTCGTTTCCCTCGCGCCTCGAGCGCGCCGGGTTCACGGACATCCGCGTGGAGGCGGGCCGGCACGCGTTCCGCTTCGCGGGGCGACGCGAGGCCTTGCCGGGCGGGAACGGATGAGCCAAGGTCTCCGCACCATGAAGCCGCACCGGCTATCGCGAAAAGACCGTGCCGTGAGGCACGGCCGTGCCGGTGAAGCCGTGCGGAAAGCGCGCCCCTGTCAGGCTGATACCAGGCCGCGTGGCGCCAGGGTCGCGAAACCGCCCGTCGATCGACAGCCCACCGGTCGCCGGGTCGAGGTTGACGACGAAGAGCCGGTTGCCCGTGCCGCTCCCGGCAGAATTCACGACCACGCGCCGGCCCGCGGGATCGATGGCGGCCCAGTGGGGCATCTCGTCGTCTCCGAACGAGACGGTCGAGACCTGGCGAGGGTGCTCGGGGTCCGCGATGTCCAGGGCGACGAGCGCGTGCGCCTCGGGCACCGTCTGCAGCCAGTAGTGCCCCGTCAGCACGGGCACGCCGCAGTCCTTCCCCTGGAATGACCAGACGAACGTGGCGCGCGGCTCGGGACGGTCGACGTCCCGCAGCAGGTACAGCCCGCAGTTGAACGTGTGGACGTAGACGCTCTTCCCGTCCGCCAGCAGGCGCGGTTCGCCCGAGTACTGGTGCTCGGTGCCGCGCGGCCCCGGCGGGAGCGCCATGGTCCGCAGCAACGTCAGGTCGGAGAGCCGCCAGAACTGCACCCACTCGGAGGTGGCCGTCAGGTTCTCCGCGTTCATGTCCGTGGTGGTGGACACCGCCACGTCGAAGGCGGGCAATGGCAGCACGCTGTAGGGATAGAGCGCCCTGTCCGCGATGGCCGGATCGCTGGCGCTGGCGCTTCGGATGAGCGTGCCGCGCTCGTCCATCTCCACCAGGCCCCCGGTGATCGGATCCGAAGTGGTGGCCTTCTCGCGGCCCGGTTCCGCCGAGCCGGGCGGGGCGTCGTGCGTGGTTGCGTGATCAGGCGCGGTCGGGCTCGTCGAGTACTGGAAGGTGGCCAGCACGTTCCCGTTCGCGAGTCGGATGAACGTGTGCGGATGCGTGAACTCCCCCACATCGGCGAACGAGGCCAGAATGCGCGGCTCCCGCGGCGAGGACAGATCGAACAGCCACGTGCGCCCGGCGTGGAAGCCGTTGGCGAGCAGGTGCGCGTTGGCCGGCATCTCGTGCTCGGTGTGATGGGGATGCGTTCCGGCCACGCCGGTTGGCAGCGACGTGATGATGGTTCCGTAGCCGGCTGACGACGGCGTGGCGTCGATCACTGCGAGGAAGTCGCTGGCCTCGCCTTTCGCGTCCCCCGCCCAGAGAAACAGGTACGAGGAGGGATCGGAGGCGGGCGCGGCGCATGCGGCGCTTCCCAGGAACAGCGCGGCGAGGAGCAGACGGGTCCTCATGCCGTCACCGCGCGCTCGAGAATTCGCTTCAGCACTCCCGCGGTGCCCTTGAGCGGCAGGTTGCTCACGTAGAAGTGCCGGCACCCGAGCCCGCGCAACGCCCTGATCGTCCGCGCGCAGATGTCCACCGGCGTCGCGCCCTCCGCGAACTCCCGCAGCAACCCCTCCACCGGCACCGGCAGGAACTGGCCGAGCATGCGCAGGGTCTTCTCGTTGGCGCTCCGGTAGTAGAACACCCCGAAGACGCCGGGCAGCGCCA
>JBFWQE010000141.1:0-14024 GCA_050249615.1 Vicinamibacterales bacterium | reverse complement strand
GCGCGTCGAGGTGTGCGGCCACGACGGACCCGTCGCGGCCGTCGAGCCGGGCGTCAAGAACCGCCGGGGCGGGTGTGGGAGGGAGAGCCGTGGTCATGGGGCCGAGCGTGTCACACGCGGCGCGTGTCGCGTACTCCGCGCCTTGCGCTCAAAGCCGGGGGTTCATCCGTCAGTCGGCAACCGCTTCCGCCTTCTCACTTCTCACTTCTCACTTTTCACTTCTCTTCAGGAACCGCACCATTCCCGAGGCCGAGAGAAACGCGCCTTCGCGCAGCACCTTGCCGTTCCCGTCGAGAATCAGGATGGTCGGGATACCGGTCACGCCGTAGCGCTCGGGAATGACGGCATTGCGGTCCGTGTCGATGAGCAGGGGCACGTAGCCGTCCGCGATGGCGCGGGCGACCTGCGGGTCCGGCCACACGTCGTGCTTCATCGCGATGCACGGCGGGCACCAGTCAGCGCTGAAATCCACGAGCACGCGCTTGCCGTCGCGGCGGGCTTCCGCGAGCGCGGCGTCGAAGTCCGTGCGCCACTCGATGGCGCTCGGTGGCGCGGCCACGTCGGCGAGCTTGTAGTAGTAGCCCTTCAGCAGGGGCCACCGCCAGGCAAGCAGCAGGGCAAAGGCGACAACCCAGATCCAGCGCTCGTGGCGTCCCGCCCAACCCCGGACGCGTGCCAGGCCACTCGTCGCCGGCCGGGCCCCGGAGACGTGGGGCGTGGATTCGGCAGCTGGTGAATTCAAGGGCCCATCCATATTCAACCGCTCAACTATGTAGTAATTTACCCGATCCCTGGAACCAGAACCCGAGAACCCGAGAACCCGAGAACCTGAGAACCTGAGAACCCCTGCCTCTCGATTACACTGTGGCCCGGAATCGCGGCGGGAGGGATACATGGACCGTCGAACGTTGCGAACCGTGGTGGCCGCGGCCCTGTTGGCCGCCGCCTCGGCGTGGGTGCTCCCGGTGGCCGAGGCCCAGGCCCCCGCCGCGCCGGCCCGGCCGTGGGTGATGCCGCGGACGCCGGATGGTAAGCCCGGCCTGCAGGGAAACTGGAGCAACGCCACGCTCACCCCGCTCGAGCGGCCGGCCGGCCAGGAGCTGATCCTCACCGACGAGCAGGCCGCCGCCATCGAGAACCGCACGCGGGTGGTCAACGAGTTCCGCGAGCGGCCGAGCGATCCCAACCGGCCCGCGCCGGCCGTCGGCGGCGAAGAGCGCGAGCTGCCGCCGGGCGAGCCCACGTTCATCGAGCGCATCTCCGCGGCCGCCGGGGGCCGCGTGGGCGGCTACAACAGCTTCTGGCTGGATCCCGGCGAACGGGTGCTCGTCGTGGACGGTCGTCCCCGCAGTTCCATCGTGATCGATCCGCCGGACGGCCGCGTGCCGGCCCTCACCGCCGAGGCCCGTGCGCGGATGGCCGCGGCTGCCGCAGCTGCGAAGAGGTTCGGCCCGTTCGATCACCCCGAGGTGCGGCCGCTGGCCGACCGCTGCCTGCTCTCGTTCGGCTCGAACGGCGGCCCGCCGATGCTGCCGAACTACTTCTACAACAACAACTACCAGATCGTGCAGACGACGGACCACGTGATGGTCATGACCGAGATGGTGCACGACGCGCGGATCATCCGGATCGGCGGGCAGCACCCGCCGAGGCACGTGCGCCTGTGGCTCGGTGATTCCATCGGCCGCTGGGACGGGGACACGCTGGTCGTCGAGACGACCAACTTCCATCCGCTGCAGGTGTACCGCGGGGCATCCGAGAACCTGAAGGTGATCGAGCGCTTCACGCGCACCGGGCCCGACACCATCCTCTACCGCTTCACCATCGACGACCCGATGACGTTCACCGCGCCATGGACGGGGGAGCTGGTGTTCAACCGCTTCAACGAGATGATCTTCGAGTACGCGTGCCACGAGGGCAACTACGCGCTGACGAACATGCTCGGCGGCGAGCGGGCGCTGGAGCGCCAGGCGGCGGAGCAGCAGAAGAAGCCGCAGTGAGCGCCTTGCCAGCCGGCATCCACGGCGCGCGGCGGCGCGGCGAGCCGACCCGTTGAGCGTGCGCTCGGGATCGCATCGGATTCGCGCGCGTCCGGCGCAACCGGCCGCATCGCCTCGGATCGACCACGATCCCGCCGTCGTCTCGTCCTTCCTGAGCGACGCGGCCCACGTTCCGGGCGGCTTCGCGGCCGGCGTGGCCACGCCGCGCACCGAGGGCGAGGTTGCCGCGCTCGTCGCGGGCGCCGATCGCGTGCTGCCGGTGGGCGCGCAATCGTCGCTCACCGGCGGCGGGACGCCGCGCGGCGAGGTGGTGTTGAGCACGCGCGCGCTCACGGCCATCGGCACGCCTGACGGGCGCGCCGTCCGCGTGGGCGCCGGCGTGCCCCTCGCGGCGCTCCAGCGTACGCTGGCCTCCCACGGGCTCTACTATCCGCCAGTCCCGACCCACGACGGCGCCTTCGTGGGCGGCACCATCGCGACCAACGCCGCCGGCGCGGCGACGTTCAAGTACGGCTCCACCCGGTCCTGGGTCGAGGCGATGACGGTGGTGCTGGCCAACGGCGACGTCCTCGACCTCCGCCGCGGAGACGTGACCGCGTCGCCCGACGGGTGGTTCGAGGTCGTGCTCACATCGGGGCACGCCGCCCGCGTACCCGTCCCGCGCTACACCATGCCCGACGTGGCGAAGCTGTCGGCCGGCTACTTCGCCCGCCCTGGCATGGACATGGTCGATCTGTTCGTCGGTTCCGAGGGCACGCTGGGCGTCGTGGTGGACGCGAGCCTGCGTGTCGTCGCGCGGCCACGCGTCCTGGTGGCGCTCGTGCGATGCGAGGGCGACGCGCAGGCGATCTCGGTGACGATGGCCCTGCGCGAGAGCGCCATGCGTGCGCGACGGGCTCTCGACGGGCTCGACGTCTCGGCCATCGAGTACATGGACGACCGGGCGCTTCACACCGTCCCGGACGATGCCTTCGCGCGCGCACACGTGTCGCGACCTCCCCCAGGATCGGCGCTGCTGCTGGTCCAGCTCGAGGCAGGCGCGGACGAGGAGACCGATGTCGAGCGACTGCAGGCGCTGCTGGTGGCGGAAGGCGTCGTCGACGATCCGGTCGTCGCGGCCCCGGGTGACGGCCACGGCGCCGAGCGGCTCTTCGGCCTCCGCGAGGCCGTCCCCGCGGGTATCAACGCGCGCGTGGCCGCGGCCAAGGCTCGCGTGCACCCGGACATCGAGAAGACCGCCGCAGATCCGGTCGTGCCGTTCGCGCGGCTGGCCGAGTCCATCGCGCTCTACCGTGCCGCGTTCGAGCAACGGGGCCTGGACTACGCCATCTGGGGACACATCTCGGATGGCAACCTGCACCCGAACCTGATCCCGCGCTCGCTGGAGGACGTCGAGCGCGGTCGCGAGGCGATCCTGGAGATCGCGCGCGGCGTCATCGCGATGGGCGGCGCTCCCCTGGCCGAGCACGGCGTGGGGAGGAGCGCGCTCAAGCAGCGCCTGCTGGTAGAGCTCTACGGCGCCGCCGGCATCGAGCAGATGCGCGCGGTCAAGCGCGCGCTGGACCCCACCGGCAAGCTCGCCCCGGGCGTGCTGTTCCCGGCGTCATCCGGTCCGAGCGGGTAGCGACGTAAACCTCCCGGCCGCGGAATCCGTCAAACACCCTGACGTCCGGGCGCGTCCGCCCGTTCGGCCCAGCGCACTCCCCGGCACCTCTCCTGGAGGCACGTATGAGCTCCGTTCTCGGGCACCTCCGCTACGGCGCGCGCATGCTCTTCCGCCGGCCCGGCCTCAGCCTCTCGGCCATCGTCGCGCTGGCCCTCGGCATCGGCCTCACGACCACGATGTTCAGCATCGTGTGGATCGCCGTGCTGAAGGGGCTGCCGTTCGAAGATGCGGACGAGCTGGTGGCGCTCTTCCGGAACCGTCCCGCCCAGGGCGTGCAGTTCATGGGCGTCAGCATTCACGACTTCCAGGACTGGCGCCGGCAGCAGACGAGCTTCGAGGACATCGCGGCCTACTACGCGGAGACGGTCAACGTCGGCGGTACCGAAGGCCAGCCGATTCGGTATCTGGGGGCCTACGCCAGCGCGCACCTGTTCGACGTCCTCCGGGTCCGGCCCGTCCTCGGGCGCACGTTCCGTCCCGAGGAGGACCATCCCTCCACTCCGCCGGTGATGATTCTCAGCTATCGGGCCTGGCAGGATCGGTTCCAGGGGGATCCCGCCATCATCGGGCGGACCGTCCGCGCCAATGCCGAGGTCACGACCATCGTCGGCGTGATGCCGGAGAAGTTCGGCTTCCCCAGTCAGATGGACGCGTGGCTGCCCCTGCGCATCGACCCGCTCGCCTACTCGCGCAGCGGCGGGCCCGCGCTCGAGGGCACGCAGGTCCAGGCGATTGGCCGCCTGAAGGACGGCGTCTCGATCGAACAGGCGCAGGCCGAGATGTCGGCCATCGCGGGGCGGCTGGCCGCCGAATATCCCGACTCCAACGAGGGCGTGGGCGTCACCTTGATGCGGCAGGTCGACCTCTTCATCGGCCCGCCGGCGGTGGCGATGCTCTACACGATGCTGGGCGCGGTGTTCGGCGTGCTGCTCATCGCCTGCGCGAACGTCGCCAACCTCCTGCTGGCCCGCACGGTCGCCCGCAGCAAGGAAGTGGCGATTCGCACGGCGCTGGGGGCCAGCCGGGCCCGGACCGTCACGCAGCTGCTGGCCGAGACGCTGGTCCTGGCCGTGGCCGGCGCCGCCGTGGGACTCGTCGTGGCGAAGGTGGGCATGGACTTCTTCAATGCCGGGCTGGCCACCCAGGAGATGCCGCTGTGGTTCGTGGCGCGCCTGGACCCGGCGGTCATCGCCTTCGTTGTCGGCCTCACCGTCCTCTCGACGCTGGCGGCGGGCACCATCCCGGCCCTCCGGGCGTCGAACGCGAACGTCGCCGAGATCATGAACGACGAGTCGCGCGGGTCGTCGAGCATGCGGATGGGCCGGATCAGCAAGGTGCTGGTCGTGGCGCAGCTGGCCGTCTCGTGCGGCCTGCTCGTGGCCGCGGGCCTCATGGTTCGCACGGTGGTCAACGTCGCGCGGTTCGACTACGGCTTCGACACCGCGAACATCCTGACCGCGCGCGTCGGCCTGTTCGAGAAGGACTATCCGACGGCGGCCTCGCAGCTGGCGTTCTACGACGGCCTCGTCGAGCGGCTGGAGGGCCGGCCGGGCATTCGCGCAGTCGCGTGGACGTCGGACCTGCCGGCGCGAGGCGGACAGATGCACCCGCTCACCGTGGACGGCGTGGCCTATCCCACGCCGCAGGACCACCCCCTGGCACGGCGCATCGTCATCTCGCCGTCGTACTTCGACATCGTCGGCGTGAAGCCGATCCGCGGCCGGACGTTCGGGCGGACGGATGGTCCCGACGCCCAGCCGGTCGCCATCGTCAACGAGCGCTTCGTCGAGCTGTTCTTCGCTGACGAGGATCCGCTCGGGGCGCGTATCAAGCTCGGCCAGGACGACGCGCCGTGGCGGACCATCGTCGGGGTCGTGCCGGACCTGCACCTGGGCGGCGCCATCGGCGCGATCAATCCGCGGCACGAGGGTGTCTACATCCCGCTCGCCCAGAACGTGATCAACTTCATGAGCCTGGCCGTGCGAACCGAGCAGGCGGCCACCTCCTATGCGGCGACGGTCCAGGGCGAGGTCAACCGGATCGACGCGGCGCTTCCCCTCTACTGGGTGCGGTCCCTGTCCGATCAGTACGCGCTCGACACCTGGTTCTACCGCGCGTTCGGCACGCTGTTTGTGGCCTTCGGCCTCGCGGCGCTCGCGATGGCGACGATCGGGCTCTACGGCATCATGTCCTTCGCGGCGGGGAACCGCACGCGCGAGATCGGCGTGCGGATGGCGCTCGGCGCCGAGCGCGCGAGCGTGATGCGGCTGGTCCTCCGGCAGGGCGCGTGGCAACTCGTCGCGGGACTCACTCTCGGGCTGGTGGTGGCCGCGCTCCTCTCGCGGGGGCTCGGCCTCCTGCTCTTCGGCGTGAAGCCGTGGGACCCGCTCATCTTCGCCGCCGTGGTCGTCACGCTGGCGGCCGCGGGCCTGCTCGCGTGTGCCATCCCCGCCCGCAGGGCAACGCGGATCGATCCCGTGCGGGCGTTGCGCTACGACTGACGAAGGGCGGGTGACCGTCCGCCGTCCTACCGAGGCGCGCCAGCGCCGAGGCCCACCGCGGGTGGCCTACCGCGAAGCGGCCTACCGCGAGCGGCCCACCGCGAAGCGGCCCACCCCGCGGCCCGCGTGTGCCGAAGGCGCACGCCCTCAGGGCACGAGCCGGCGGATGACGCCGTCGCCCTTGTTCAGCAGGAACACCTGGTTGTCGAGCGCCATCGACAGGCGCAGGTCGGCGCGCGTGGCGGGTTTCTTCCCCTGCGCCACGTTCTTCTCCTGGATCACTTGCAGCACCGTGCGGTCTGCCCCGCTCCAGCGGAGCAGCACGCGGCGTATCGCGTCCTGCCCGCCCTGCGGCAGCGTGTCGGCGCTGAAGTAGAAGATCTCCCCGCTCGGCATGTCGGTGAAGAGCACCAGGTTCGCGATCGGCTTGATGGCGCTGCCGCGGTACACGACCACGCCGTTCGCGGCCGCCTGTGACTGCAGCAGCGGGTCCACCTGCCCGTACTCGACGACCGGGTAGGTCACGTTCGGATCGGCGCGCCTCCCCTCGGCCGCCACGGCCGACCGGCTGATGAAGCGGTAGCTGCCCTCCCACAGGTTCCACCCGAGGTTCGCGCCCGCCGTCACGAGCGACACCTTCTCGATGATGTTCTGGCCGATGTCGGCCAGGAACATGTTGCCGTTCTTCGGATCCCACGCGAAGCGCTGCGTGTTGCGGATGCCGCAGGCGTAGATCTCCGGCAGCGCGCCCGGTGTCTTCACGAAGGGGTTGGTCGCGGGGATGCCGTACTGCCCGTTGCGGCTGTTGCTGCCGAGCGGGTCGATGCGCAGGAGCTTGCCGAACACCGACCCGAGGTTCTGCGCCATGTTGAACGGGTCGCCGCCGCTGCCGCCGTCGCCCACGCCGATGTAGAGCAGGCCGAACTCGGGGCTGCCGGGCGAAGCCAGCGGGTTGAACGCCATGTGCCCGGCGTTGTGGTTCGCGAAGGGCTGCCGCATGCGGAAGAGCACCTTCGGCGCACCGCCGTCGTAGGTCGGCGCACCGGGCGTCTTCGCCGTCCACTCGAGAAGCACCGTGTCGTGCGTCGGCTTGTCCCCGCCGGAGGGGAGGAAGTCGGGGTTGGGCGCGATTTCGATGACGTCCTGGTACGTGTAGAACTTGCCGAAGCCCGGCGTGCCCGGCCGCCCGAACTGCGGGTGGAAGGTGAAGCTCTGGAAACCGCGCTCGCGGCCGGTCGACTGCACGGCGTGGCCCCACGCGGGCGCGTTCACGTCCAGGTAGAGCGTCACCGTCCTGCCGTCGTAGCTGACGCTGTAGAGCGGGCCGCGCATGTCGTTCACGAACAGGCGCCTCGTGCCGGGCTCGTCCACGAGGTTCATCATGCGCGCGGGCACGCCGTCGATGTCAGGAAGCGTCGCGAACTCTGCGACGTTCACGCGGACGATGCCCTCGGCGGCGGGGATGGGCCCGGGAAACGGATCGTTGGTCTGTCCCGGGGGCAGCTGAGCCTGCGGCTGGCCGGGCCGGGGTGCGGCAGGCGCCTGCGCGAAGACGGCTGGGGCCGTGAGGACGGCCGCCACGAGAACACGAGCGATACCGGTGCGCATGCGTCCGATTCTACCGTGCAGCGCGCACGCCATTCCCACCCGAGCGAAGCGAGGGCCCACCTGAGCGAAGCGAAGGCCCACCCGAGCGAAGCGAGAGCCCCCCGAGCACAGCGAGCGCCTCACCCCCGTCCCGCGAGCGAGAAGGACTTCTCGAGCTCTGGCACCGCCGGGCGTCCAGTGACGCGATCCGCCATGTACTCGCCCACCACAGGGCCGTGCTTGAAACCGTGCCCCGATCCCCCGCCGGCAATCCACACGTTGTCGTGCCCCGGGTGCCGATCGAGCACGAAGTGGCTGTCGGGCGACGCGTCCGACTGGCACACGCGGCTCGACACGATGGGCTCCTTCAGCCGTGGGAAGCGCACGCGCACGTACTCGTGGATGCGGCTGATCTGCCGCGCCGAGATGATGCGCTCGTCGCGGTCGAGGTCCATCGGCAGGCGCGGACCGCCGCGCGCGATCTTGAGGCCCGCGTCGATGTCCGATTGCGTGTAGGACACCTCGTTGGGTGGCGCCCCCGGGAAGGTCCCTTCCTCCGAGAGGTTCGGCAGCACGCCCTGACGGTAGCCGGGATCGCCCGCGGGCGACCCGATGTACGCGATCTCGATGCGCGCGGAGGTGATGACCTTCCCCAGCAGATCGGGAAAGACGTGCCGCAGCCAGGGGCCGCAGGCGAACACGAAGGCGCCCGCGGAGAGGGTGCCGCCGCCGTCGACCGTCACGTTCGGCAGCGTGCGGCCCGCAGGAGCCCCGGGCATGGCGCGCGCCAGCCTGATGGTCCCGCCCTTCCGCTCGAACGCCTCGGTGATGGCCATGATGGCCTCGCGCGCCTTCAGCAGCCCCGCGTTGACGTCCAGGAACCCCACGCCGACGCCCGCGAAGCCCACCTGCGGATAGCGCTTCGCCATCTCGTCCGGTTTCAGCACCTCGTACGGCAGCGACAAGCGGTCGAAGACGGCCTTCTGATCCTCGAGCTCCGTGTTCCACGCGCGGCGCATCACCAGCCGGCCGCCCGGGTACAACAGCTTGCGGCCGAATTCCGCCTCCCGCTTCTTCCACAGCTCCAGCGCGTTCATCGCCGAGCGCGAGTAGACTTCGCGATCGCCGTAGCTCATGCGGATCTGCCGCACCTCGTCGCACGACGTGGCTCGAGGATGTCCCGGGCCGTAGGCGTCGAGCAGCGTCACCTTCGCGCCGCGCTCGCGGAGGCTCAGCGCCGTCCATGCGCCGAACGCCCCCGCGCCCACCACGACGACGTCGGGAAGGCCGGCGGCAATGGCCGGGGCGGCCTGGCCCGAGGAGTGCGTGAGGGTGCCGGCCAGCGCGCTCGATGCGGGCGTCACCGCGGCGGCAACGCCGGTGTTGAGGAAAGTGCGACGGGAGATGCAGGTCATGGGAATGCGCCCCTGTTGGGTGTATACTGTATACAACTTCGGCGGCTCTCACCATGCCAAAGCCAGCGACCCCGACCGACGTCCTGACGATTCGCGTCCCGCGCGGCATTGCCCGGCGTCTCGCCCGCGAGGCTCGCCGGCAACGGAGAACCAGGAGCGAGGTGGCGCGCGACATCCTGGCGGCGGGCCTGGGGGAGGCGATGGACGACCCGCTGGCCGAGGCTCGCAGGCAGTCGCTGCTGGTCAGCGAGCGGGAGTCGGAAGCCGAAGCCATCCGGTTCATCACCGACACCGCCGACCTCCGAGGCTGGACATGAACCGCGGCGACATCGTCGTCGTGGCCAGCCGGGGCGCGTATACGAGCAAGCCGCGACCGGCTCTGGTGGTCCAGTCCGACGCGTACAACGCGACCCATGCGAGTGTGACGCTGTGCCCCATCGCATCCGATTGCGTGGACGCGCCGCTGTTTCGGATTTCCCTCCCGGCGGGGCCGCGCACGGGCCTCGACGTGCCCTCGCAGGTGATGATCGACAAAGTCGTGAGCGTCCCGCGCGAGGCCATCGGCCGGGCGATTGGACGATGCGAGTCGAGCGAGCTCGAGGTCGTGGGCGCCGCCTTGCGCGGCTGGTTGTCCCTCTAATCGTCAGCGGGGGCCCGTCTCTTGGCCAGCGTCTGCAGCGCCGTGGCGAGCTGGTGAATACCCCGCCGGATCTCCGTTGCATCCACGGCCGCGAACCCCAGAATCACGCCGGGCCACTGCTCGCGCCCGCGCCAGTATCGCGAAAGCGACAGCACCTCGACGCCGCGCGTGGCCGCCGCGGCGACGGCCGACTCGCCGCTGATTCCCTTTCGAAGCCGCGCCGAAGCCTGCAAACCCGCGTCGATTGCCGGCAGCTCGAGCCACTCGCCCAGCTCCGCGCGCGCGCCCTCCTGCAATGCATCGCGCCGCTCGGCGTAGACCTCGCGCATCCGGCGGAGATGCCGCCCGAGATGTCCGGCCTCCATGAAATCGCAGAGCACCGCCTGCTCGAGGAGCGGCGCGTGGCGGCTCGTCACCGACTTGAGCGCCGCCAGGCGATCGACGAGATCCGCCGGCACCACCATGTAGCCGAGGCGCAGCGCCGGGAACAGCACCTTGCTGAGGCTTCCCACATAGAGGACCACGTCGTGGCGGTCCAGTCCCTGCAGCGCGGGCACGGGCCGGCCGTGATATCGGAACTCGCTGTCGTAGTCGTCTTCGACAACGAGCGCGCCGGCAGCGTGTGCCCACTCGAGCAGCTCGAGCCGCCGCGGCAGGCTCATCGTGACGCCGAGGGGGAACTGGTGCCCTGGTGTCACGTAGACCAATCGAAGCCGCGCGCGGCGGTCCGGCCGCACGCATCCCTCCTGGTCCACACGAAGGGGCATGACGGCGGCGCCCTGGGCTTGGAAGGCCGCAACCGCGCCCGGGTACCCGGGATCCTCCACGCCCACGTGCATTCCGGGCTCCAGCAGCAGCCGCCCGATCAGGTCCAGGGCCTCCTGCGCGCCCGACACGACGGCCACCTGATCCGGGGTGCAGCGAACGCCGCGTGACGTGTTGAGGTAGTCGGCGATGGCGTCGCGGAGCGGGCGGTACCCGAACGGCGGGCAGCCGAGCAGGAGCCCCGGCGTCGCGCGCCGGTAACGCCGCGCGGCCACCTGGGCCCAGAGCGTGGTCGGGAACAGATCGAGGGCCGGCTGATTCGCGCGGAACGCCCGCGAGCCGCCCTGGTCCCCGCTGACGAACGGAATGACCTCCCGCGCCGGCTTGGACTGGCGCGGAAGGGCCCGTGGCGCCCGTGCGCCGCGCTCGGGCGAGCTCCGCGGCACCTGCAGCAGGTCGTCGGGGAGGGTCCGGCTGACGTAGGTGCCCGAGCCGCGACGTCCCTCGAGGTATCCCTCGGCGCGCAGCTGATCGAAGGCCGCGACGATGGTTCCCCGCGCGAGGCCATGCTGCCGCGCGAGGTCGCGCGTGCCCGGCAGGCGCGTGCCCGGCCTCAGCCGCCCCTCGAGGATGGCATCGCGCAGCGTCGTCCACAGCCACCGGTGGACCGGGACGTCCGGATCGTGCGGGGGCAAGGCCAGCGAGAGCGCGTGAGAGCGGCGCGGCATCTGAAGTGGACCAGTCGAAATATCATATCCGGCACTGTCAGCAGGTCCACTTCGGGTCTATGCTTCGGCACATGCCAGCCGGCAGCGCCATCATCGAACGCTACGCCCGCCTCGCCCTCGGCGCGGCGTTCCTGTCGGCCGTGGCCGGCCGTTTCGGCCTGTGGACCGGGGCGCCCTGGGCCGAGGCATTTGGCCGGTTCATCGACTACACGGCCGACGTGAACGCCTTCATGCCGGCGGCCACCATCCCGTGGCTGGCAGGGGCGGCGACCGCCGCCGAGGTGACGCTGGGCACGGCGCTCGTCGTGGGGATTCGCGTGCGCGAGGCCGCGTTCGCGAGCGCGGTACTGCTGGCCATCTTCGGCACGGCGATGGCGATCTCGTTCGGGCCGAAGTCTCCCCTCGACTATTCGGTCTTTTCCGCGTCCGCGGGCGCGCTGCTGCTGGCCTCGAGGCAGCCTCGCCCGCCGGAGGCGCCGAGGTGATTCCGCGATGGATCGACGATTCGACTGCGGCGAGGCCGCGCCCGGTGTCTACACGGCCATGGACGCGCTCGAGACCTACCTGGAAGGGTGCGGCCTCGAGCCCGTGCTCCTCCACCTCGTGAAGCTGCGCGCCTCGCAGATGAACGGCTGCGCGTACTGCATCGACATGCACTGGAAGGATCTGCGCGCGCTCGGCGAGCGGGAGCAGCGCCTCTACTCCCTGGACGCGTGGCGCGAGTGCCCGTATTACACGGAACGCGAGCGTGCGGCGCTCGCCTGGGCCGAGGCGGTGACGTTCGTGGCAGCGGGGCACGTGCCGGACGCGGTGTATGACGAGGTCCGGGAACACTTCGACGATCGGGAGCTGTCGAACCTCACGCTGCTCGTGGCGACGATCAACGCGTGGAACCGGCTGTCGATTGCGTCGCGCCTGGCGCCGGGAGGCTACGTCTCCACGCTCGCAGCGGTGCGGTGAGGGCAGGATCACGCCGCCGCTCACCCGGTTGACGACGGGAGGATAATCGGGCCCGCGGACACCAGGAGGAGCACGCATGACGGCCTTTCATGCCTGGGTCGCGGCCCCCCAGCCCGGGCTGCACCTGTGGCGCCTCGGGCCTGGCGCCCAGCCGTCGGAACTGCAGTTCGACCGCCGTCCGGTCGGCGCCGATGCGCGCGGCTTCCAGATCTTCCGCGCCGAGCTCGATCACCAGGTACACGAGCCGGTCGGCTTCAAGCTGTTCAGCGGGGATCGGAGCAACGTCGACTGGGAGCAGGACGCGCACAACCGCGTCCTCCCGCGCCTCGCGCAGTACCGGTTCCCGGAGGACGCCTGGTTCGTGCACGGCGTGAGGCGGGTGCTGCTGCTCGACCCGTTCGCGGCGTCCCACGATCGCATTCGCGTCCACGTGATTACCGCGCGCCGGTACCGCGAGGGCCGGCTCTACGTATGGCTCCCGGGCGAGGGGAGCCGATTCGTCGACGCCGCGGGAGTCGAGTCCGACGGCCCCTTCTTCGACGTGCCGCTGGCGGGCGTCCAGCGGCACCTGTGCGCGTTCAAGGCCGTCGCGAAGGACGGCGTCTTCGAGTCCGACGCGGCCAACCGCCTCTGGGCCTCCCACGATGGCGCTGAGATCTGGACTCACGCCGACACGGACACCATCGTCGGCGAGCGCCCGGAGCGGCGCACGCTGACGGTGCACTATCGCCAGGGCCTCGGCCTCGACCATGCCCCCTGCATGCGCCTCTGGGGCTCCGCGTCCGACTTCGTCGAGGACGTCACCGGCAGGCTGCAGCCGGACGGGGAATGGCTGTTCTCGAGGCCGGGGCTGTACACCGGCCACGAGTACGGCTTCACGTTCTTCAGTCCCGATCATCCCGAGGCGCGGCTGGTCTGGGAGCACCGCGAGGCCGAGCGCCGAATCGTGATCCGGCCTTCCGAGGACCTGGAGGTCTGGACCCTCGAAGGGGATCACGAGCTGTTCGCGGAGCCACCTGCACAGGATCGAACGCTCGCCGTCGAGGTCGTCGATCGCCCACCGCGCTGCACGCTGCCCGGCCCGCTCGTGCTGGACGTCTGGGCGAACCGCGCGCGCGGCCTGCTGCATCGCGGGGTCGTGCCCGACGTCGAGGGGCGTTACGTCTTCACGACCTATCCGGAGATCGTCACCTCGTTCCGGTTCCGGTGCGGCGACGTGAGTGAGTCCCTGGACCGGCATGCGCACAAGGTCGCTGCCGACGTGACGGGGCCGACCGCGCTGCTCGTCGTCCTCGATCGCCGCGATCCGCTCCAGCGCCATCCCGACGCGCCCCTGTTCCGGGACCCGCCCACGGAAGACTGGATCGAGCGGCCGGGCGCCTGGTTCAGGGACGGCCGCATCCGCTTCGCAGCGCACGCGCCGGCGGCCGCGCGTGTCCAGGTGATTGGCGAGTGGACGGACTGGCGCGCGCGGCCCGTCCACATGCACTGCACCAGCGACGGCCCCTACTGGTGGGCCGAGGTGCCCGCGTCCGCCGTTCGGGGTGGCGACTTCCACGGCGTGATGTACAAGCTCCTGATCAGCGACGTGCGCGAGCAGCAGGATCCCGCGGCGGACTGGGTGGAAAGCTCCAATCCGCAGCACGCGTCGAAGCTGGTGGATCATGCGCGATACCGCTGGCGCAGCATCGGCTGGCGCCCGCCCGGCAAGGACTACCTGGTCGTCTACCAGGTCCACCCGAAGCGGTTCACGACGCGGTTC
>JBFWQE010000140.1:12277-14475 GCA_050249615.1 Vicinamibacterales bacterium | reverse complement strand
CGTGACGGGGGCACAATCAGCGGGCCTTCGGCCGTCGACCGGCGCGCGCCGGCCAGAACCAATGATTCCTTCGCACCGATCACCACAGACCGATGAGCCGAGTCGCTTTTTCAGCAAGCTCTTAGAACCCTAGATCTGCATCGACAGCCATTCGGTCACGACCTTCGGCCCGGCGTTCCGATCCAGGGCGAAGAGCGCACGGTCCACGGCGGCGAAGGCCTCGCGGGCCCGGTCGCCGGAGAAGTCGCGGGCGATGGCCCGCAACTCCGCGGCGACGATGGGGTTGGCCAGTACCCGCTGATCCGCCCCGCTGTTGATGGCCTCGATGTCGCGGAGCATCGACGCCGTGAGACGGAGCACCACCGCGATCTCCTCGCGCGAGCGATCCTTCCTGGAGGGACCGCCCGTGACGGCGCCGGCAACCTGCAGGCGGCCCTGCACGTCGGCGCGGCCAGCCGTCTGCGTCAACAGCAGCAGCGCGGTCTCGCGGAGCACCGCGACATCGGTGGACCCGAGCGACAGCGCCTGCCCCACCGACCCATCGGCGAGCGCCGCGAGAGCGCGCGCCTCCGCCTCGGTGTGGTCGTGGTCGCGCACCAGCACCGACGACACCTCGTCCAGCGTCAGGCGCCCGAACCGCAGCATCATCGATCGCGACCGCACCGTCGGCAGCAGCGCCCCGGGCACCGCCGTCATCATGATGAACACGGTGGCGGGCGGCGGCTCCTCCAGCGACTTGAGCAGCGCGTTCTGCGACTGCGGCTCGAGCGTGTCGGCCTCCCGGACGAGCACGACGCGCCGCTTCCCCTCGAAGGGCCGGTAGGACGTGCGCGCGAGCACGTCGCGCACCACGTCGATCTTGATGGACGCCTTCTCATCGGGCTCGACGACGATGACGTCCACGTGGATGCCACGCGCGATGCGCTCGCAGGCGCGGCAGCTGCCGCAGGCGTCCATCGCGAACGGCCCGCCGGGGGTCCGCTGCGGCTCGAGGCAGTTGAGCGCCTGCGCGGTGGCCACGGCCACGCGCCACTTCCCCACGCCCATGGGGCCGGCGAAGAGCAGCGTCGGCGGCAACGTCCCGCGGTCGATGGCGCGCGCGATGAGCGCCGTCTGGCGGCGATGGCCGACGATGGCATGAAAGGGCATGCGGGATAGTGTAGCGGGGGCGCTGAGAAGGGGACTTGCCGCCCGTCGCTCGCCGCGGGCGAGCGAAGGATGGCGGGGTGGACGGGACTCGAACCCGCGGCCTCCGGCGTGACAGGCCGGCGTTCTAACCAGCTGAACTACCACCCCTCTCGGGGATCTGTTGATCTACCGACGGGCTGTCCTGGTGAGGCGGCGCGGTGTCAGGGCGCCCCAGACCAGCCCAGAGATCGACAGTTCATTACATCACAAGATCGGGCGCCCCATCACCACCTCGCCAGACCGCCAGCGGGGGCACTGCCCGGATCGAATGGGCGGTACAGGACTCGAACCTGTGACAGCCGGCGTGTAAAGCCGGTGCTCTACCAACTGAGCTAACCGCCCTCACTCCCGGCAAAGGATCTAATTGTAGTCAGTCGTCGTCCAGATCGTCAATATTGGAGGCCGATGTCCGAGAGCAACCGGCTCATTGTCGCCATCACCGGCGCTTCCGGGTCCATCTACGGCGTCCGGGTGCTGCAGCTGCTGCGGCAGGCCGGCGTCGAGGCGCACCTGGTGCTCAGCAAGTGGGGCGCGCGCACGCTCGTGCACGAGACGCCGCACACCGTGAAGGACGTGCAGGCGCTCGCGCACACCGTCTACCACGCCAACGACGAAGGCGCGGCCATCTCGAGCGGCTCGTTCCGCACCCGGGGCATGCTGATTGCGCCGTGCAGCGCGCGGTCGCTCGCCTCCATCGCGCACGGCCTCGGCGATTCGCTCGTTCACCGGGCGGCGGACGTGATCCTGAAGGAGCGCCGGAAGCTGGTGCTCGCCGTCCGCGAGGCGCCCCTGAACGACATCCACCTCGAGAACATGCTCAAGCTGTCGCGCATGGGCGTCGTCATCTGCCCGCCGGTACCGGCGTTCTACACGAAGCCCGCGACCATCGACGACCTCGTCACCTACACCGCCATCCGCCTGCTGGATCAGTTCGACATCCACGTCGACGCGCCGCGGTGGGACGGGCAGATGGGGTTCTGAGGTTCTCGGGTTCTCGGGTTCTCGGGTTC
>JBFWQE010000140.1:8865-12177 GCA_050249615.1 Vicinamibacterales bacterium | reverse complement strand
TTCTCGGGTTCGGGGTTCTGGGGTTCTGAGGTTCTGGGTGCAAGGTTGTCCCCCTGACAACTTCGTGGCCCTCGTGGTCCGCTTCGTGCCTTCGTGGTTGCCCTTCCTACCAACCGATCTTGAGCGCGAGCAGGGCGAAGCCGGCGATGAGGCCCGCGATGGTGTGGTGCTCTCGGTTGCGGAGCGCGCGGGCCCACGAGAAGCGGCGCGCCATCGGGGCCGCGCGGTTCTCGGCATACGCGTCGTAGGCATCGCCGAACTTCTCGCGCAGGTGCGCCTCCTCGCTCCGGCGTGCCGCCGAGAGCGTCAGGCCCAGGTACAGCCCGATGATCGCAGCCACGACGACGTTGGCCGAGGCCACCGCCAGGCCGATGCCGATGAGCGTCGAGCCCGCGTACAGCGGGTGGCGCGTGTAGCGGTAGGGGCCGGAGGTCGTCACTTCGCGGCTCTTCTCCAGGTGGCCCGCCGCCCACAGGCGAAGCAGCTCGCCGCAGGCGGCAATGCCCGCGCCCGCGACCCACGCGGGCCACGCGGGCGTGGCCAGCCACAGCACGAGCGCCCCCAGGGCAAAGCCGAGGGCGACGCGGAACCTCGTCAGCCACTGCCTCACGACGCGCGCCTCTCCTTCTCGAGCCGGCGATCCGCGGCTGCCACCACCTCGTCCACCGTGATGTCGTTGATGCACGGCGCACCGATCTGGCACTGCCGCTTGTGATGGCACTGGCACCGCGCCGCCCGCGAAATCACTTCATCGCGCGGATCCCATGGCCCGTTGCGCTCGGGCCACGTCGGCCCGTACAAGCCGACGATGGGGGCGCCCATGGCGGCGGCGATGTGCAGCGGCCCGGTGTCGCCGGCGACGACCAGCGCCGCGCCCCGCATGAGAGCGGCGAGGTCCGCGATGTCGGTGGGCGGCGCGAGGACCGCGGCGCCGCCGGAGCCCTGCACGATCCCCTCGGCCAGGCGGCGCTCGGCCGGCCCCCACGTGACGAACGACACCAGCCCGTGGCGCTGCCGGAGAGAGGCGGCCAGCGCCGCGAAGCGCTCCGGCGGCCAGCGCTTGTTCGGCCACGCGGCCCCGGGATTCAGCACCGCGTAGCGCGCGCAACCGGCGGCGGCCTCCACCTGGCGCAAGAGTTCCGGGCGCGTCCCCGGATCGAGCGGCAGCTCGAACGGTGACACGGGCGCGCCGAGGTGGGCCGCCACCGCCAGGTTCTTCCAGATCACGTGCGGCGCGTCCGGCGGTGTCACGGTCTCGGTGTAGAACCACGCCGCCTGCGGCTCGCGCAGGTGCCCCCGCGCGAAGCCCACCACGCGCCGCGCGCCGGACAGGCGCGCCCAGGCAGCCGACTTGATGAGGCCCTGCAGATCCAGCGCGATGTCGTAGCGCTGGCGGCGCAGGAAGGCCAGCGCGCGCAGGTAGCCGAGACCGACGGGGAACGACGCCGCGTCTCCCGCGCGACGAGCCCGCGCGCGAACAATCACGCGCTGCCGCACGCCGTTCACCAGCGAGAGCACCGGCGCGTACGCCTCCTCCACCAGCCAGTCGATCTCGGCTTCCGGATCGTGCCGCCTGAGCGCCGACAGCACCGGCAGCGCGTGCACGATGTCACCGAGCGCGCTGAGGCGGACGATCAGGATGCGGGTGGGCAAGGCGTATACAGCTTACCGAGGTTCTCGGGTTCTCGGGTTCTCGGGTTCTCAGGTTCTCGGGTTCTCGGGTTCTCGGGTTCGAGGGTTCGAGGGTTCGAGGGTTCGAGGGTTCGAGGATCTCAGGTTTGCCTTCGAGTCGGTCCTCGTGCTTCCGTGCCATCGTGGTATCGGTGTCACCCGCCGAGGCGTTTCAGGAGATCCGTCGTCGAATGATCCTTGGGGTCGCCGACGATGGCGATGCGGCCGCCGTAGGCGTTGACGGTCTCGCGCTCGGGGACGGTGTCCACCGTGTAGTCGGTGCCCTTGCAGTGCACGTCGGGCTTCAGCAGCTCGAGCAGCGGCGCCACGGTGGGCTCGGGGAAGACCACCACGTAGTCCACCGCGCGGAGCGAGGCGACCAGTTCCGCGCGGTCCGCGGCCGGCAGCACCGGCCGGGCAGGGCCCTTCAGCCTCCGAATGGATGCATCGTCGTTCACGGCGACGATCAGTCGATCGGCCTCGCGGCGTGCCGCTTCCAGGTAGCGCACGTGGCCGACGTGCAGGAGGTCGAACGCGCCGTTGGCGAAGGCGAAGGTGAGCCCGCGCGCGCGGCCGCGGCGGACGCGCTCCACCAGTTCCTTCCTCGTCACGATCTCGCCCACGCGTCACGCGCTCCTGAGCGCCCGCGTGAGCTCGGCGGCGCCGACGGTCGCGGTGCCGCGCTTCATCACGACGAGGCCGCCGGCCACGTTGGCGAGGCGCGCGGCCTCCTCCACCGTGGCGCCGGCGGCAAGCGCCAGCGTCAGCGTGGCCATCACCGTGTCGCCCGCGCCCGTCACATCGGCGATCTGATCCGACCCGAAGATGGGGAGGTGCACCGTCTTCTTCCCCGGCTCGAACACCGCCATGCCGCGGCTGCCCCGCGTGACGATGACGGCTGACATCCGCGTGCGATCGAGGATCCGCCGCCCGGCGCGCTCGAGCACGCGGAGGTCGTCGTCGATGCGCACGCCGAGCGCCTGCTCCACCTCGGACTCGTTCGGGGCGCAGGCCGTGAGCCCGCGGTACCGGGTGAGCGCGTAGCGCGAATCGACCAGCACCGGAATGCCCCGCCGGCGGACGCGGTCGGCGAGATCTCGCGCCAGCGCCGGCGTGACGAGTCCCGAGCCATAGTCGGAGATCAACACGGCGTCGGCGTGGCGGACGGCCGCGTGCGCCGCGCGCGCAACCGACGCGCGCTCGGCGTCGGTGATCGGGCGCGAGGACAGCCGATCGATGCGGACCACCTGCTGCTTGGCCGAGTGGATCCCGCCGGCGAGGATGCGGGTCTTCACCGGCGTACGGAAGCCCGCGGGCCTCACCAGCCCGCGCCGGTCCACGCGCGAAGGCAGGGCGCGCTGGACGCGCCTCCCGGGCTCGTCGCGTCCAACGAGCGACACCAGCCGTACCTGGCCGCCCAGCGCCGCGGCGTTGCTGGCGGCGTTGCCGGCGCCGCCCGGCACGACCTCCGTCGAGTCGTACTCGAGGATCAGCACCGGCGCCTCGCGCGACACCCGCGCCACGCGGCCGTAGACGTACTCGTCCGCGATCAGGTCGCCGATGACGACGACGGTGGCGGCCTTGAACTTCCGAACGATCTCGACCATCAGTTTCCCGAATCCCACCGAGCGCAGCGAGGCC
>JBFWQE010000140.1:0-8765 GCA_050249615.1 Vicinamibacterales bacterium | reverse complement strand
CGGTCCTGCCCCAGTACGAACGCGGCGGCGGCCATCAGGTTATCGCAGATGGCCTCCACCCGCTGTCCCTCGGGTCGCCACTTCTCCTGGTCGCGGCCGTGCCCGGTGCGCAGCAGCACGGCCCGCGCGCCCACGGCATGCCCCATCTGCACGTCCCGCCAGTGGTCCCCGATGATCCACGAGCGCGAAAGGTCGAGGCCGTGGCGGGCGGCGGCCTCGAGGGGCATCGCGGTTCCGGGCTTGCGGCAGGCGCAGGGCGTGGACAGTTCCGGCACCACCGCTTCGGGATGGTGCGGGCAGTAGAGCCAGTCGTCCACGTGCGCACCGGCGCGGTCGAGGCGCGCGGCCATGCGCCGATGCGTTTCCTCGACGAATGCCGCTGTCATCAACCCGCGCGCGACGCCGCCCTGGTTGGTGACGACGATGATGGCGAAGCCGGCGCGCCGCAGCAGCCGGATCGCATCGGCCGCGAACGGGTAGATGCGCAGCGCCGCGACGTCGGTGAGATAGCCGACGTCCTCATTGATTGTCCCGTCGCGATCGAGGAACACCGCCGCCCGCCCATCCACCCGCATCTGCGCCATCCCATCCAATCCTCCCACGGCGCGGAGCGCCGCCTACCGTGCGAAGCACGGCCCACCCAGCGGGCCCTATCCCATCGCGCCGAAGACGTCGCGCGCGCTGACGCCCTTCATGCACCGGTGATCGATCGGGCACTCCCGCAGCATGCACGGCCGGCACCACACGTCGGTCGCCACGATGCGGGGCGCCGGCGCGGCAGGACCGCGCGTGAGCGGCGACGTGCGGTGCTCGTTGGTGGCGCCGAAGATGGCCACGACCCTCGCACCCGCGGCGCCGGCCAGGTGCATGGCGCCCGAGTCGTTCGACACCACCGCGCGCGCGCCGGCCAGCACCGCCGCAAGCTCGGCGAGGCTCGTGCGGCCGCTCAGGTCCACGAGCGGGGCGGAGGGCACGGCGCCGGCCACGCGCGCGCTCCGTTCGACGATCTCACGGCAAACGGGCGCGTCGGCGCGGCTGCCCACCAGCACCACCCCCCACGCGCGCTCGCGCCGCACCAGCGCGGAGAGCTCCGCGAAGCGCTCCGGCGGCCACTGCTTCGCCTTGCCATAGGCCGCGCCCGGCGCGAGGACCACGTAAGGGCCCTCCGGCACCAGGGATGCGTCCAGCGGCGGCGCCGCCACGCGAGCGAAGAGCGGTCCGTTTGGGATGCCCAGGGCGGACACGAGCGCCTGGTAGTAGTCCGCCTGGTGCGCATACCCGCGCGGCCTGGGCGCACTGCGCGTGAGCAGGCGCCGCCGTCCATCGGTGGCGAGGCCCCAGCGCTCGGCGATGCCCGCGCGCGAGACGACCAGGGCCGATGCGAACGAGTTGGGAAACAGCAGCGCCGTGTCGAACCCGCCGCCCGCAAGCGCGGCCACGTCCTGCTTCCACGACGTGAGCGCGGCCAGGCCGCCGCGCCCCGGCAGCGCCAGCACGTCGTCCACCCCCTCGACCATCCGGAACAGCGCCGCCACGGATGCGCGGGCGGCGACGGTGAGGCGAGCGTCCGCGAAGTGCCGGCGCACGTCGGCCAGCGCGGGCAACGCCATCACGGCATCACCCAGCCAGTTGGGGGACAGAACGACGAGGTTACGGCGCGAGGGGTTCAACGCACGAGGGGTTCGAAGCACGGAGGTTCTTCACTCCTGCGCCGTGGGAAAGATACCCCGAGTCTCGGGTGCGGGGGCGTCGCGCCAGCGTCGGTGCATCCACAGCCAGAGGTCGGGGCGGCGGCGGACGTACATCTCCAGCACGTCCGTGCACCGCTGGGTGAACTCGTGGATGGCCTCAGGGCCGTCGCCCGACGGGGGCTCCACTGGCGGCTCGTAGACGAACCTGAAGCGCCCGCCCGGGAGCGGCAGGGCGAACACCGGGACGACCGGCGCGCCGGTGCGCAGCGCGAGCGCGGCCAGCGTGGAGGTCGTGGCCGCGGGCCGCCCGAAGAAGTTCACCCAGATCGCATCCGGGCTGTGCATGTGCTGATCGATCAGCATCGCCACGCCGTGGCCGCCCGCCAGTGTCTTCAGCACGCGGCGCACGGCGCCCTGGCGGTAGATGCAGTGGTTGCCGGTGGCGCCCCGGATCTCCTCGAGCAGTGCGTTCAGCCGCGGGTTGTCGAGCGCGCGCGCCAGCACGCCGATGGGCTCGAACGCCGTCCCGTGCTGGATGGCGTGCAGCTCCCAGAAGCCGAAGTGGCCCGTGAAGAAGAGGACGCCCCGGCCCTTCGCGTAGGCGTGCCGCACGCGATCGGCCCCTTCGATCTCGACGAGCGCTGCGCGCGCGGCTTCCGAAAGGGCGCTGAAGCGCAGCAGCTCGAGCAGGAGCTGGCCGAAGTGCCTGAAGGTGCCGCGGGCGATGGCCCGCCGCTCGGATGCAGAGCGTCCCGGGAAGCACGCGGCCAGGTTGCCGAGCGCCACGCGCCGGTGCGGGCGATCCAGGAGGTAGAACGCCATGCCCAGCGCCGAGCCCCAGGCCCGCACCAGCGGATCGGGCAGCCGGCAGGCCAGCGCGCGCACCAGGGCCACGGCCCGGTACTCGAGGGCGTGTCTCACGCGGGGGACCTCGGATCGTGTCGGGAGTCGGGAGTCGGGAGTCGGGAGTCGGAGGTTCCGAGCCGGGAGCCGGGAGTCGGGAATCGGGAGTCGGGTAGCAAGCCCGCGCTGGGAGCGAGAACAGCGGCCACGGCGTCGAACAGCACGTCGGGCGGATCGAAGCTCAGCGTCATCGGCACGCGAAAGAGCGGGAACGGGAGCGTGCCGACCGCCTCGAAGCGCACCGCGTCCTTGTCCGTCGTGAACACCGCCGCCGCGCCGGTCTCGGACACGGCCGCCGCGATGCGCGCCAGGTCGCGCGCGGAGAAGGCATGGTGATCCGGAAACGTCACCGCGCGTGCCACCTGGTACCCCGCCGCCTTCACGTCGTCCACGAACCGCTGCGGGTTCGCAATCCCGCACGCGACCACGACCGCCGCGCCCGCGCCCGGCCCCCTACTCCCGACTCCCGACTCCCGGCTCCCGACTCCTGGCTCCCGGCTCCCGACGCGGCGCGGCGCACCCAGTGCGCGGGCAGTCCCGCAGGCGCGCTCCACCCCCAGGGCCTGCGCCTCTGCATCAGCCGCGCCCGCATCCGCCCCCATCACCACCAGCACGTCCGCGTGCGAGGCTGCATCCGCCGGCTCGCGCAGGCGCCCGCGCGGGAGCACGTGTCCCCCGGTGATCTCCCCCACCGACGTCACCAGCACGTCGAGATCGCGCGCGAGCGGGAAATGTTGAAAGCCGTCGTCGAGCAGGTGCACGGTGGCGCCGAGCCTGTGCTCGGCCAGCACGCCAGCCAGGTGCCGATCCGGGCAGACGCACACCACGGCGCCCGGCACGGCGCGCGCCAGCATCTGGGGCTCGTCGCCGGACCGCGCGAGATCCGCGAGGATGGACTGCCCGTCGGAGACCACCGTCACGCCCGGCGCGTCGGTCCGGCGGCGGTAGCCCCGGCTGAGGATTGCGGGCCGCTCGCCGCGCGCGACGAGCCACGAGGCGAGCGCGGCCACCACCGGGCTCTTGCCGGTGCCGCCCACCGAGAGGTTGCCGATGCTGACGACGGGCCGTTCCAGCCGCCGCCGGGCGCCGGGCCGCTCGGCCGCACGTCGCCGCCATCGCGCGGCCCGGGCATAGAGGAGGTCAAGCAATGGGCCTGAACGGAATCACGTTGGACGGCGCGGCCGGCTGGACCAGCCCCTCGAGCACCGTCATGGTCTTGTCCTTCGCGCCGCGGTTCGCCTCGACCAGCGCGCGCGCCGCCGCCCCGAGCCTCGCACGACGCACGGGATCGCCCAGCAGACCGAGGAACGCCTCCTCGAGCTGGCCCTCGTCGTCGAGCCGGACGGCTGCGCCGGAGGCCAGGAAGGTGTCCGCGATCTCGCGGAAGTTGTCCATGTGCGGACCGAACACGATGGGCTTGCCGAAGATCGCCGGCTCGAGCACGTTGTGGCCGCCCGTCGGCACGAGGCTTCCGCCGACGAAGACCACGGTGCCGAGCTGGTAGAGGGTGGCCAGCTCGCCAATCGTGTCGAGCACGACGATGTCGGCGCGCGGATCGGCGTCGATGGCCAGCTCCGATCGGCGCGCCGTCTTCCAGCCCTCGCCCCGGCACAGCTGCTCGACCTCCGTGAAGCGCTCCGGGTGACGCGGGGCCACGATGAGCAGCGCCGAGGGCCAGGCCGCGCGCACGCGCCGGAAGGCGCGCAGCACGGCGGCCTCCTCGCCCTTCATCGTGCTGCCCGCCACGATGATCGGGCGCGAAGCCGCCACGCGGAAGTAGCGCAGCACGCGATCCCGGGCGCGCACCTGCCCCGGCGGGTCCAGCGAGTCGAACTTCAGCGAGCCGGTGATCATCACGCGTGCCGGGTCGGCGCCCAGATCGATGAAGCGCCGCGCGGATTCGTCGCTCTGCACGCAGAAGCGGTCCACGTCCAGCAGCACGCGCCGCATGAACGGGCGGATCATCCGGTAGCGCGAGAACGAGCGGGTCGAGAGCCGCCCGTTCACCACGGCGGTCCTCACGCCGCGCCGCCGGCACTCGCGCAGCACCACAGGCCAGATCTCGGTTTCCATCATCAGGAACATCCGCGGGCGCACGAGGTCGAGCGTGCGGCGGACGAAGATGCCCAGGTCGAAGGGGAAGTAGAACACCTCGTCCACGTTCGGCACGCTGCGCCGCGCGAGCTGCTGCCCCGCGATGGTCGTCGTGGAGAGGAACACCTTCAGCTGCGGGTAGCGCTTCCGCAGGTCCGCGATGAGGGGCCGCGCCGTCAGCACCTCGCCCACCGACACGGCGTGAATCCAGATCGACTCGTCGCCGTCCATGTTGAACGACACGGGCAGGTAGCCCATGCGCTGGCCGAGGCTGCCGACGTATTTCCTGTAGCGGAGGGCCTGGTAGACGAACCACGGCGAGGCGAGGATGAACACCGCCAGGACGAGGACGCTGTAAAAGATATACATTAAAGGACTTACGCCTTGTCGAGTATAGTCCCCCAATCGGGGTGCCCGCAAGGCGTCCGGCTTCGGTAGAATGAACCGTTTATCCGGAGGACTCATACATGGCATTGAAGGTGGGCATCAACGGCTTCGGGCGGATTGGCCGCAACATCATGCGTGCCGCGCTGGGGCGGAAGGACATCGATTTCGTGGCGGTGAACGACATCACCGACGCCAGGACGCTGGCGCACCTGCTCAAGTACGACTCGGTGCTCGGCAACCTCTCGGCCGCCATCGAGGCCCGCGAGGACGCGATCACGGTGAACGGCGACGCGTTCAAGGTGCTGGCCGTCAAGGATCCGGCCCAGCTGCCGTGGAAGGAGCTCGGCGTGGACGTGGTGTTCGAGTGCACCGGCAAGTTCACCAAGCGCGACGACGCGGCCAAGCACCTCGCGGCGGGCGCGAAGAAGGTGATCATCACGGCACCCGCGACGAACCCGGACGTGACGGTGGTGCTGGGCGTGAACGACGGCGCCTACGACAAGGCGGCTCACCACATCGTGTCGAACGCCTCGTGCACCACCAATTGCCTGGCGCCCCTGGCCAAGGTCATCGACGAGGCCTTCGGCATCCGCAAGGGCTGGATGACGACGGTGCACGCGTACACCAACGACCAGAACCTGCTGGACCTGCCGCACAAGGACATGCGCCGGGCGCGCGCGGCAGCCTTGTCCATCATCCCGACCACCACGGGTGCGGCCAAGGCCGTGGGCGAGGTGATGCCGCACCTGAAGGGCCGGCTCGACGGCATCTCGATGCGCGTGCCGACGCCGAACGTGTCGGTCGTGGATCTCGTGGCGCTGCTCGACAAGAAGGCCACGGGCGACGACGTGAACGCGGCGCTCGCGGCGGCGTCCGAGGGCCCGCTGAAGGGCATCATGCAGTTCGTCACCGAACCACTGGTGTCAATCGACTTCCGCGGCAACCCGCACTCGTGCATGGTGGACGCCGCCTACACGAAGGTGATGGACGGCGACTTCGTGAAGGTGATGGCCTGGTACGACAACGAGTGGGGCTATTCGAACCGCTGCGTGGATCTGCTCGGGAAACTGTTCTGAGGGGGTCGTGGGACTTGGATCGTGGGACGTGGGGCTTGAAGCGCAGATCGTGATCGGCTGTTCCCTGAAATGGTGGAGTTGTGTTCCGCGCATGAATCTCCGTCCCTGACCACGAAGCCCAAGTCCCAAGCCCCAAGCCCCAAGCCCCAAGTCCCAAGCCCCAGGACCTCTCCATGTCCAAGTTCTCCATCCGCGACCTCGACCTGCGCGGCAAGCGCGTCTTCATCCGCGTGGACTTCAACGTGCCCCTCAAGGAGGGGCGCATCAAGGACGACACGCGCATCACGGCGGCGCTGCCGACGGTGCGGTACGCGCTCGACGCCGGCGCCACCGTCATCCTCGCCTCGCACCTGGGCCGCCCGAAGGGCAAGCCCGCGCCGGAGTTCAGCCTGAAGCCGGTGGCGGATCACCTGGGTTCGCTCCTGGGCCGCCCGGTGACCTTCGCCACCGACTGCATCGGCGAGCCCGCGCGACAGGCCGTCGCCTCCGCCCACGCGGACGGTGGCTCGAAGCTGGTCCTGCTCGAGAACCTGCGCTTCCACGCCGAAGAGGAGAAGAACGACGCGGCGTTCGCGGCATCGCTGGCGGAGCTGGCGGACGCCTACGTGAACGACGCATTCGGCGCCGCGCACCGCGCGCACGCGTCGGTGGCGGGGATGGTTTCGCACTTCAGGGACGCCGCGGCCGGCCTTCTCATGGAGAAGGAGCTCACCTACCTCGGCCTCGCGCTCGGCAACCCGGACCGGCCATTCGTGGCCGTGATTGGCGGCGCGAAGGTGTCCGACAAGATCGAGGTCATCGAGAGCATGCTGGGCCGCGTGGACCGGCTGATCATCGGCGGCGCCATGGCCTACACGTTCTTCAAGGCGCTCGGCATGCCGGTGGGCCGCTCGCTGGTGGAGGACGACAAGCTGGACGCCGCGCGGGGCATCATCTCGCACGCCCAGGCGCGCGGGGTGCAGCTGCAGCTGCCCGTGGATCACGTCGTCGCGGAGAAGATCGACGCCGCGGCAACGACGGCCGTGCTCGAGGTGAACGACGCCGCGATTGGGGATCGCATGGGCCTCGACATCGGCCCCGCCACGGCGCACCTCTTCGCCGACCTGCTGAAGGACGCGAAGACCGTGGTGTGGAACGGCCCGATGGGCGTGTTCGAAGTGGCGCCCTTCGCGGCGGGCACCATGGCCGTGGCACAGGCGTGCGCGAAGGTGCAGGGCACGACGATCATCGGCGGCGGCGATTCGGTGGCGGCCGTCAACGCCGCGGGCGTGGCCGGCAAGATGACCCACATCTCGACCGGCGGCGGCGCCTCGCTCGAGTTCCTGGGCGGCCAGACGCTGCCCGGCGTCGCGGCGTTGCCGGAGAAGACGTCGTAGGGGCTTGGGGCTTGGGGCTTGGGGCTTGGGACTTGAGCTTCGTGTTCTTCGTGCCTTCGTGGTGTCCTGTGACAGGTGATCGATGCGGACTCCCCTGATTGCCGGCAACTGGAAGATGTTCAAGACGGTCCGCGAGTCGGTGGCGTTCGTCACCGATCTGCGCGACCGGGTGGCGGGCATCACGGGGGTGGACATCGTTGTCGCGCCCACGTTTCCGGCCCTTCACGCGGTGGCGGGCGCGCTCGAGGGCTCGCCCATCGGCGTGGCGGCGCAGAACCTCCACTGGGAGCGCGAGGGCGCGTTCACCGGCGAGGTCAGCGCAGCCATGGTGCGCGAGGCGGGCGCGGGCTGGGCCATCATCGGCCACTCCGAGCGCCGCACGCTCTTCGGCGAGACGGACGACACGGTGAACCGGAAGCTACGCGCGGCGCTCACGGCCACGCTCGTCCCGATCGTCTGCATCGGCGAGACGCTGCAGGAGCGCGAAGCGGAGCGGACGCTCGACGTGCTGGACCGGCAGATCAAGGCGGGACTCGACGGCGTGACCGGGACGGAACTCTCCGGCATGGTACTGGCCTACGAGCCGGTCTGGGCCATCGGCACGGGGCGCACGGCCACGCCGGCCCAGGCCCAGCAGGCCCACGAGCACATCCGCGGCCGGCTCACGCAGTGGTTCGGGCAGGACGCCTCGTCGCGCTGCCGCATCCTCTACGGCGGAAGCGTCAAGCCGGACAACATCACGGCGCTGATGGCGAACCCGGACGTGGACGGCGCCCTGGTGGGCGGCGCCAGCCTCGACGCCGATGGGTTCACGAAAATCGTGGAGCGAGGACGCCGATAAGGCCGAACGCGGATGCGGCAGAACGAGGACGGGGCCGCAGATGGGACGCCGATAGGGCCGAACGCGGACGGGGCCGCAGATGCAACGCAGATAAGGCCGACCCGGACGGGGCCGCAGATGCAACGCAGATCACGCCGATGGGGACCGGGCCGCAGACGGAACGCCGATCAGGCCGAGGGCGGACGGGGCCGCAGATGCAACGCAGATCACGCCGATGGGGACCGGGCCGCAGAGGGGACGCCGATAGGGCCGAACGCGGACGGGGCCGCAGATCGAACGCCGATCAGGCCGAGGGCGGACGGGGCCGCAGAAGCAACGCAGATGAGGCCGACCCGGTCGCGGGCCGCAGAAGGAACGCCGAACAGGCCGAGGGCGGACGGGGCCGCAGACGAAACGC
>JBFWQE010000139.1:3984-14607 GCA_050249615.1 Vicinamibacterales bacterium | reverse complement strand
CAGATGACCACAGATCACACAGAGGACCCAGTTGGGGGAGGCCGAGGGAGCCGCAGAGGCCGCCGCAGATGACGCAGATGACGCAGATGACCACAGATCACACAGAGGACCCAGTTGGGGGAGGCCGGGGGAGCCGCAGAGGCCGCCGAGGGAGCCGCAGATGACACAGAGGGAGCCGCAGATGACGCGGATGACCACAGATCACACAGAGGACCCAGTTGGGGGAGGCCGAGGGAGCCGCAGAGGCCGCCGAGGGAGCCGCAGATGACGCAGATGACGCAGATGACCACAGATCACACAGAGGACCCAGTTGGGGGAGGCCGAGGGAGCCGCAGAGGCCGCCGCAGATGACGCAGATGACGCAGATGACCACAGATCACACAGAGGACCCAGTTGGGGGAGGCCGAGGGAGCCGCAGATGACACAGAGGGAGCCGCAGAGGCCGCCGAGGGAGCCGCAGATGACACAGATCACACAGTGACCGCCCAGGGGACGCAGATGGGAGGCAGCCGAGGTGGCCGCAGAGGACGCAGATGACGCAGGGGAGACGAAGGACGCCTGGGCGGTCGCAGATGCTGCAGATTGCGAGGGTGTCAGGCCTGAGACGGTCCTTGATGCGTTCGCTGGCCCCGGCCGCCCGATGTCGCAGGCCGAGGTCGACGCCAATACGAAGCGCTTGGAGGAAGTCCTGGTCGATCACAGGATTCCGGCGCGGCACGCGCACGGCCTCACGGTACGCGACATCCAGATATCACTCCGCGAGAGGTCGGACACAGTGGTCCCTTGCTGCGCCTGGTGAACGAGTCAGGGATTCGCGGTTCAGACGACGATGCGCGGACTGTGAATCCCGAATGGCGCTGCCTCAGCTTCCCTCTGCGCCATCTGCGTCCATCTGCGGCCCAGCATCTGTGTCCATCTGCGTCCGTCTGCGGCCCAGCATCTGTGTCCATCTGCGTCCATCTGCGGCCCAGCATCTGTGTCCATCAGCGGCCCAGCATCTGCGTCCATCTGCGTCCATCTGCGGCCCGTCGTCTGCGCCATCAGTGTCCATCTGTGTCCGGCTCGTCCCCTCAGCGCTCGGTGTCCCATTCGACCTGGTCCTCGTCGTTGGCACCGGGCGGTCGCGCCGACGCAGAGGCCGCGACATCCCGCCATCGCAGCCGCCCATGGACGCCGTAAGGGCGAACGATGATCCGTCCGCGTTCCACGCGGACCTCGACGAAGCTCTGGAAGAACGGCGCGGTGTTGCTGTCGAACGCCGCTGACAGCCACTCGGCCGAGAACGGCCAGGCGCCGAACCGGTGGGTCCACCACCAGGCAGGGCGTTTCCACCACGGCGTCTGCGCGTCGATCTTCGCCATCGTCGCCGCGGTCGAGGGGTAGAAGGCCCAGCGGTCCACCGCGGGATCCGTGGGGAACGCGAGCGAGGTGCCGAAGCTGAGGTACGCGCCGCCGCCGCCGTTGACGATGTGGCGCATGGGCCGTCCGGTGGCGCCCGGCGGCTCGGCGTAGTACTCGAGATCGTGCGTATCGCCCGCCATGGTCAAAGCGACGCCCGCCGCCCGCAGCTTCTCGCGCAGCCGCTCGAAGTCCGGGGTCTCGCGCGTCTGGTCGCGGCCGCCAGCGTAGAAGGGATGCCCCAGCACGGCGAGGATGGTCTTGCCGCGGGCTCGCGCGAGCGCCGCGTCGAGCCAGCGTTCCTGTTCGGAGTCCACGCGCTTCACGATGCCGGTGTCGATGCCGATGAGGGCGAAGCCGGCGATCTGGACGTCGAAGAAGGGCGCCCGCTGGAACCCCGTGGGCACGCCGTACTCGCGCCGCAGCCTCGCCGCCTGGCCGATGAGCCGCTCGATGTGCCCCGCCGTGCTCGTGCTGATGTTCAGGTCCGCGTTCACGCGCGCGCCCATCGCCCGCCGCGCCGCCTCGGGCGTCAGGAACGTCGCGTTGAAGCCCTCGAGCGCGCCGTACCAGTCGTGGTTGCCCGGAATCGCCAGAACGGGCTTCCGCACGCCCTTGAACGGCAGCCAGAACTTGGCTTCGTAGTCGCGCATGGCGCCGGTCGGATAGACGACGTCGGACGACACCACGACGAAGCGGACATCGTCGCGTGCCGTGACCGACAGCAGTTGATCGCGCAGGACGTGCTGCGAGGCGTCCCCCTCGCCGGTGTCGCCAATGACGACGAACGAGAAGGGCCCGGCGTCCTCGAGGCCGGGCAGCGTCACCGAGAAATTCGGCGAGGGCCGCCCGGCGGCCCGATCGGCGGCGGAAACCGCGCGCGCCATCGCCTCGCGCCACTGGTCCGTGCGCGTCTCGGCCCACGAGTTGTAGAGGCCCGCCGCCCAGTTCTCCGTATCGAAGTACCAGCTCATGCCCCACACCGGCACGGTGGCGGCGATGATGGCGGCCACCGGGAGGCCGAGCCGGACGCCGCGTCCGAGCGCGCCCAGGAGCGACAGGCGGGCCACCTGCCACTGCATCTCCGAGCGGAGCCGCGCCAGCAGCAGCGCGCGCACCCCGCGGCGCGCGAGGCGCCCGGAGGCCGAGGTGGGCGAGGCCGCCAGCCACCACCGCCACGCGCGTCGCTCGAGCGGGTGGCTGGCGCGCTGCAGGATCAGGTGGAAGGGCAGCGCGACGCCCATGGTGAACAGCATCGCGACGATGACGTCGCCTGCGACCGCGGCAACCGGGGCCAGCACGCCACGGATCGTGAAGTCCGAGCCCATCCGGCCGGCGTGGATGGCCAGCAGCGTGGCGAGGAAGGCCAGGACCCAGCCGCGGTCCACGGGTGCGCGCGCGGCGGCTTCGACCTCGAGCTGGTCGCCCAGGGCCCTCAGCTCGTGGGCGTCCACCAGCTGCAGCGCCTCGATCAGCGAGTCACCGGCCTGGTCGGCACCCAGCACGCGCGCGGTGGCGATGCGCCGGGCGACCTCGAGCAGGCGAACCGCGGCCGCGACGGCGACGGTCCACACCACGGCGACGTTCGCGCCCAGCAGGAGCAGCAGCGCGAGGCCCGAGGCCATGTCGAGCGCGCCCGTGATCAGCCGGCGGTCCCGCCGCGGGCTGTCGGGCCGGCGTGCCCATCGCACCAGGTTGGTGACCCCGTCAGCCGTGAAGGACAGGGCGAGGAACACCACGAGGGCGCTTCCGCTCAGCATCGGCGCCGCCACGAGGAACGAGGCCATGAGCAGCGTGACCGCGCCGTTCCGCCACGCCGAGAGGCGCTCGGCAGCCGAGGGCCGGCGAAGGCCGTGCAGCCATTCCAGGCTGGCGGCCACCATCAGGAGCACGCCGATCGTGGTCTCGGGCGTCGAGACGGGCTGGAGCGGGGCCACGAGGGCCAGGCCGGCCAGCAGCGTCGTCGTCGCGGCCACGCCGCGCCTCCGGGAGACCTCCCGCCAGTCCAGCATCGGCACGATGGTAACGGAGAGGCGGCCGGCCGGGGTCTAGGGCCGCGGCCGCGAATAGTGCTAACGTAGATGGCACAGGAACGACGAGACACCGGAAAGGGGAGCCCTCATTTCTGGGCCCCCCTTTTTGTTTGAGGGCCGGTGTGACAGAGGAGCCGCGATGGGACGCAAGCTGTTTGTGGGGAACCTGCCGTTTCAGACGACCGAAGACGAATTGCACGAGCTGTTCAGCCGGGTCGATGCCGTTGAAACGGTGACCGTGATGCGGGACCAGATGACGGGCCGCGCACGCGGCTTCGCGTTTGTCGAGATGGCCACCGACGAGGGCGCGCAGAAAGCCATCGACGAGCTGAACAACACCCAGCTTGGCGGCCGGACACTGGCGATCAACGAAGCGCGCCCGAAGGTGCCGCGCGCCGGCGGCTTCGGCGACGAGGGCGGCGGCGGCCGGCGCGGCGGCGGGTTCGGCGGTGGCGGTGGCAACCGCCGACGCGAGCCGCGCTGGTAGTCAACCCGTCCCGCACGAGGCGGGGTCGGTCAACTAGCCTGCAACGAGGAGGACCATGGCCGTACGAGGACCAATGGGCCGCGGCAAGCGCGAGCGCGAGCGCGCGCGAGCCGAGCGGCAGAAGGAAAAGGCAGCGCGTCGCGAGGAGGCGAAGCACCGCCGTGCGATGGCGCCTGCCGGCTCTCCGGGCGAGGACCCGGACATCGCCGGCATCGTGCCGGGCCCGCAGGCCAACCCGTGGGGTGACGAGGGCCTGGCTGAGGAGCCTGAGCAGGACGACAAGGAAGAAACGTAGACAACCCTCGACGGGCCTTCATCGAAGAGCGGAGAGACTCCATGCGCGTGCACCTGGTCAACCCCAGCCATCTGGCTTTCGGGGTGGCCGTCATCACTCCCCGGTGGCTGTACGTGTTGGCCGCGGCGACCCCCGCCGAGCTCGGCGATCCCGTCATCACGGACGAGACACTCGAGTCCCTCGACATCAGCGCCGTCCGGGCCGGTGATGTCGTGGGGATCGGCATCCACAGCGGCAACGCCGTGCGCGGGTACGAAATCGGCCGCCTCGTGCGCGCGCGCGGCGCACACGTCGTGTTCGGCGGCATTCACGCCACGCTCTTCCCGGAGGAAGCCCACGAGATGGGCGCCGCCACGACCGTGGTGAAGGGCGACGGCGACCTGGTGTGGGGCCGCGTCATCCGCGCCTGCCTCGCGGGCTCGCCGGACCGGATCTACGAGGGCGGCCGCGTCGACGGCGAGCACCTGTCGAAGGCGCGCTGGGACCTGCTGCCGCGCGAGAAGTACATGTGGGCCTCCGTGCAGACCGTCCGCGGCTGCCCCAAGCACTGCTCGTTCTGCTCGGTGTGGCGCACCGACGGACAGAAGCCGCGCGTGCGTGCCACCGACGCCATCATCGAGGAGATCGTCGAGCTGCGGCGCAAGGGCTTCCGCTTCATCGCGCTCGCCGACGACAACTTCTACCCGGTGGCGCTCAACGACCTGAAGATGGCCGACCGGCGCGCCGACAAGTCGGGCTACCAGCGCCTCAAGGCCATCCGCGACGAGCGCTTCGAGCTGATGGCCCGCCTCGAGAAGCTGCCGCGCGACATGGTGTTCTACACCCAGATCACCATGGAGGCGGCCGAGGATCCCGAGTTCCTGGACGCCATGCGCCGCGCGAACATCAAGGGCGCGCTGGTCGGCGTCGAGTCGGTGACGCCCGCGGGGCTGAAGGACATCTACAAGGACTTCAACCTGTCCGGCGACGCGCTGGCCACGCGGCTGAAGACCTTCCGGGCGCACGGGATCCACGTGCTCGGATCGTTCATCTTCGGCCTGCCGAGCGACACGCCCGACACCTTCAAGGCCACCGCGGCGCTGGCCGAGAAGGCCGACATCACGTTCGCGCAGTTCGTGATGCTCACGCCCTTCCCCGGGACCGTGGACTTCGAGAAATGGGAGCGCGAGATGGCGTCCGACCCGATGCGTGTCGACGGCATCCCCATCACGCGCCACTGGCTCATTCCCCAGGACCGTCGGCCCAAGGTCTACACGCCGCACCCGCTGATGGCCCCCGACGAGATCCGCGCGCGTACGCAGGCCGTGTGGGACGAGTTCTACAGCCTGCCGAAGATCTGGCAGCGTTCGAAGTGCGTCAAGACCTTGAAGGCGCGCGTGGCCTTCGTGCTGGTGTCGAAGCTGTACCGCCAGATGTACGCCAACACCGGGATTGCCACCGACAGCGCACGCGTGTCACGCGCGCAGAAGTGGACGCGCCTGATCGCCCCGCCCACGCGCCGGCTCTTCGCGGCGCCCCCGATGCCGGACCTGCAGGTCCCGAACTAGCGCGTCACCGGGAACACGAAGAGCACGAAACGGGACCGCGACGGCTTCGCTCCCGGAACGCGCCTTCTTCGTGTGGTCCCTCGTCGCCTTCGTGACCTTTGCGTTCCCGTGGACGTGTCACGGCGTGCTGGCCGGCGGCACGCGGCGCTTCGTCAGCTGCTCGAACGCGTAGGCGAGCTCGATGAGCCGAGGCTCGCTGCACGCCGTTCCCGTGAAGCTGACGCCGTAGGGTGACGGCTTCGCGTCGAAGCCCGCCGGGAACGGGTTGTTCGCCGGCGCGTTCGGCACGGTGGCGAACGGGACGATCACCGTCGGGTAGCCCGGCTTGGCCGCGATGCCCGCGCCGCTGGCGCCCGGGAAGAGCAGCGCGTCCAGCTGGTGCGCCTGCAGCGCCTCGTCGATGCCGTGAGTGGCGGCGAGGAAGATGTCCTTCTTCCGGTCGGCTTCCCACTTCGCGCGGTCGCGCTCCACGTCCATCTCGTCCGACACGTCGAGCTGCGCCTGCTGGTACTTGATGGCGCCCATGTTCTGGTGCGCCAGGTTCCAGTTCCGAAGCTCCGTGAGCGTCTTCACCGGCGCCCGATCGCCCAGCGACGCCAGCCACGCGTTGAAGTCCCGCTTCATTCCGTACTTCAACGACGAGGAGCAGTCCGCGTCCTTGCCCCGCACGTCGTTCGGTCCCGCGCAGGTGCCCCATCGCAGGAAGTTCTTCGCCGGATCAGGATCGACGATGCTCGGGATGTCGGCGTCCACGACCTCGGCGCCCGCCTTCTTCAGGATCGCGATGGCCTCGTCCATCGCCTTCTTCTGATCCGGATTGAGCCCGCCGCGCGGCTCTTTCTGTCCGGGCGGCGTCACGGGATCGTAGAAGCTCGCGCGCGGGATGCCGATGCGCGCGCCCTTCAAGGCGTCCGCCTTCAGGTGCACCGTGTAGTCGCGGTTCGGCGGCGCCTGGCAGGCGGAGGTGGCCGGGTCGTCGGGATCCGGGGCCGCGCTCTCGAGCGCGCCCAGCATGATGGCCGCGTCGGTCACGGTGCGCGCCATCGGGCCCGCGGTGTCCTGGTCGGCGGTGATGGGAATGACGCCGTAGCGGCTGATCCGGCCCACCGTGGGCTTGATGCCCACGAGCATGTTCTGGTTCGAGGGGCTGAGGATGGACCCCGAGGTCTCGGTGCCGACGTTGGCGGCCCAGAAGTTGGCCGCCGTGCCGGTCCCGGAGCTCGAGCCCCCCGTCGCCAGCGCCGGGCGCCCATCGTCGAAGCGTGCGGGACCGCCGCCGGGACCACCCGGGCCGCGACGGCGCGCGCCGCCGGGAGGCGTGGGCGCGGGGCCGCGCGGGTCGCGACGCGGGTCGTACGGATTGAAGCCGTAGCCCTTCAGCGCGTTGTAGTTGCCCGGCATGCCGGCCGCCACCCAGTTGGCCAGCTCGGTCATCATCGTCTTCGCGATGATGATGGCGCCGGCGTCGATGAGGTTCCTCGTGAGCGTGGCATCGTAGGGCGGCACCAGGCCGTCGAAGGCCAGGGCGCCGCCGGTTGTCGGCATGAAGGTGGTGTGGACGTTGTCCTTCAGGGCGACGGGGATCCCGTGCAGCGGGCCGCGCAGCTTGCCGTCCCGCCGCTCGCGGTCGCGCGCGTCGGCGTCCTCGAGCGCCTTCGGGTTGACGGCGATGACGGCGTTGATGGCGTCCTCGTACATCGCGATGCGCGTCAGGTACTGGGTGACGATCTCCCGGGAGGTCGTCCGGCCCTCGCGCATGGCCGCCTGCATCTCGGGAATGGTGGCCTCGACGACCGAGAACGGCGCCGAGGGCGCGGGCGGCGGCGCGGCGGGCTGGCTGCACGCCAGGGTGGAGAGGAGTAGCAGGAGAGCGGCGAGTCGCATGGCGCCGCATCCTAGCACGCCTCCCTCGCCGCCTGCCCATTGATGATTGTCTATTGATGATTGAGTGATTCATTGGGTGATTGGGGATTGGGGCATTGGGCATTGGATTGAGTGATTGATGGATTGGGGCATTGAGCGATTGGCAGCATCCAGCTGTCCCGAAGCGGGATGACCTGCCCCCGACGCCGGGTGGATCACCGGATCCCGCAAGCGCCCAATGCCCAAATGCCCCAATGCGCCAATGCGCTAATCCCAATGCCCGATGCCCCAATCCCCAATCACCCAATGAATCACTCAATCATCAATAGGCAATCACCAAATGGGCGCGCGCCGCACGGGATCGTCACAACCCCGCCCGGCGTCCTACCCCCTGTGACCCCGTATGCCCGGATTCGCGCGATCTGCGCGGCGGCGCTCCTCCTTGTCCCTTCCCCGGCCCCGGCGCAGGACACGACCGGCGTGGGCGCCATCGCGGGCCGCGTCCTCGATCCGGCGGGCCAGCCCGCGGCGGGCGTGCGTATCTGCGCGCTGGACACCCCGCAGTGCGTGACCAGCGCCGCCGACGGCACGTTCCGCATGGCCGGGCTCCGGGCCGGAGCCTATCGGCTGGAGGTGCTGCCACTCGAGGGGCTGCCCTTCGTCAGCGACCCGGTGGAAGTGCGCGCGGGGCTGGACGGGACGGTCGAGGTGGATCTCCCGAAGGTCGAGGCGATCGAGCAGACGGTGACGGTGACCGCCCCCGCGTTCACCGCGCCCGCCGAGGTGAAGAACTCGGGGTTCCTCGTGGCGCCGCGCGAGGTGCTGAAGAACGCCGGGGCGCTGCAGGACGTGTCGCGGTACGTGCAGTCGCTGCCCGGCGTGGTCATCGGCTCCAACGACTTCCGCAACGACATCATCGTGCGCGGCGGCAGCCCGCTCGAGAACCTGTTCGTGGTGGACAACATCGAGATCCCGAACATCAACTCCTTCGCCAACTTCGCGTCGGCAGGCGGCACGGTCAGCATCCTCGACGCGGAACTGCTGCAGGACGTGACCTTCCTCTCCGGCGGATATCCCGCGCCCTACATCAACCGGACCTCGAGCGTGCTGCAGGTGACGCAGCGGGAGGGGAGCCGGACGGGGTTCGGCGGGTGGGCCACGCTCGGTTTCGCCGGCGCCGGGACGATCCTGGAGGGACCCATCAATGGCGGCCGTGGCTCGTGGATCGTGTCGGCACGCCGCAGCTTCCTCGACCTGGTCACCGACGACATCGGGGTGGGCGGCGTGCCGGTGCTCTACACGCTCAACGCCAAGGCCGTGTACGATCTCACACCGCGCGACCGCGTGTGGGTCGTGAACATCTCGGGCCGCGACAACATCCGCCTGGGGTATCGCGAAGGCCAGGAGGTGGAGGACGGCGAGTTGTCGACGCTGGACATCCGCTACGACGGATGGCGGGCCGCGACGGGCGTCAACTGGCAGCGCCTCTTCGGCTCGCGGGGCGTGGGCCTGCTGGGCGTGACGCACTCGGAGGCCAAGGTGGGCCAGCGGGTGAAGGACCTCGCGCTCGATGGGCTTCCACCCACCGGGCCTGCGGACGAGGCCATCGCCGCCGCGCCGACGGTCTACTTCGAGGACTCGCGCGAGGGCGAAACCACGTTCAAGTACGACCTCACGCTGAACGTGCCCGGGGTGGACAAGATCCAGGCAGGCGGCAGCTTCAAGATCTTCCGGATCGACTACCAGGCCGAGTCACCCTTCGGGAACGATACCCCGTTCTCACCGGTGGCCGGGGTGGATCCGTTCTTCCTGACGACCGGCTTCCGCGCCTATCAGACGGGGGCCTACGTGCAGGCGACCCGGGCGCTCTCGCAGAGAGCCAGCGTGACGGCCGGCCTCCGGGTGGACGCCTACGACTTCCTCAACGAGACGCGCGTGAGCCCGCGCCTCGGCGCTACATACCGATTGAGTGAGTCGCTGTCGTGGAACGCGAGCTACGGCCGCTACTACCAGCAGCCCGCATTCCTCTTCCTCGCGGCGTTCCCGGAGAACCGCGACGTCGTGCCCTGGCGCGCGGATCACTACGTGACGGGTCTGGCCTGGACACCCTCGCCCGACCTGCGTGCGACCCTCGAGGTGTACGGCAAGCGATACGCCGACTACCCGGTGGCCGCGACGCTGCCGTCGGTATCGCTGGCGAACATCGGCGATACCTTCAACGTGCGCGAGATCCTGTTCCCGCTCGCCAGCGCGGGCCGCGGCCGTGCCTACGGGGTGGAGCTGTTCGTCGAGAAGCGGCTGACGTCGAAGCTGTACGGGCAGGGCAACCTGGCGTTCTCGCGCACGCGGCACGCGGCGCTCGACGGCGTCCTTCGGCCGGGCTCCTTCGACTACCCGTTCGTCTTCAACGTGACGGGGGGATACCGGCTGAGCCCGGCCTGGGAGATCTCCACGCGCGTGGCCCTGCTCGGCGGGCGGCCCTACACGCCCTTCGATGAAGCCGCGTCGGCCGCCGGGCGGCGCGGCATGTACGACCTGTCGCGCGTGAACGCCGAGCGCGGGCCGATGTACGCCCGGATCGATGTCCGCGTGGACCGCACCTTCGTCGTGGGCGGGCAGCCGCTCAACGTGTTCCTGGGCGTGCAGAACATCGCGAACCGGAAGAACTTCGGCGGCTACCTCTGGAACCGCCGCGCCAACGCGCTCGACTTCAACGAGCAGCAGGGCCTGTTCCCGATTCTCGGGTTCGACTGGAAGTTCTGAAGGGCCGCGCTTCGCGCGGTGGGCGCGCCTGCGGCGCGTAGGCGGGCGCTGGGCGCCCGTAGGCCGCGCGGGGCGCGGTCGGTCGGCGGCGATGCCGTGGGCGCGCTTCGCGCGTGGGCCCGCGCCCCGCGTCGGGGGCATCCCACCGAGCGAAGCGAGGCCTACCGTCAGGCCTACCGCGCGGAAGCGCGGCCCACCGAGCGAAGCGAGGCCAGCCAGGGCGCGCCTGCGGCGCGT
>JBFWQE010000139.1:0-3884 GCA_050249615.1 Vicinamibacterales bacterium | reverse complement strand
GTCGGGGGCATCCCACCGAGCAAAGCGAGGCCTACCGCAAGGCCTACCGCGCGGAAGCGCGGCCCACCGAGCGAAGCGAGGCCAGCCAGGGCGCGCCTGCGGCGCGTAGGCGGGCGCTTGGCGCCCGTAGGCCGCGCGCGGCGCGGTCGGGGGCATCCCACCGAGCAAAGCGCGGCCCACCGCAGGCCCACCGAGCGAGCCAGTCACGCGAGGCCTGTTACAGTGTGCGAATGGCCGACACCGCGCGCGTGAACGAGTTGGGCCAACCCATCGGGGACGCCCTTCCCGGCTGGACACCGCCCCCCATCCCGCCGCACACGCCGATGGTCGGGCGCCTGTCTTCGCTGACCCCGCTCACACCTGCAGATGCGCCCGGGCTCTGGGAGGCCTTCGGGCTCGACGCGGAAGGCCGCAACTGGACATACCTGTCACACGGTCCCTACGAGCGCTACGACGACTTCGCGCGGTGGGTGAGCGAGGCCGGGGCGAGCGTGGATCCGCAGTTCTATTCGGTACGGGTGCCGGGTGCAAGGGTGCAGAGTGCAGGGGTGCAGAGTGCAGCGGTGCCGGGCATAGAGGTGCCGGGCACAGAGGTGCGTGCCCTATCGACGTCATCTGCGCCATCTGCGCCATCTGCGTCATCTGCGCCATCTGCGTCGTCTGCGTCATCTGCGTCATCTGCGTCCCTGTCCGTGCCATCTGGGTCGGCCTCCTATCTGCGGATCGCCCCATCGATGGGCACCATCGAAGTCGGCCATATCCATTTCTCTCCGCTCCTCCAGCACACGCCGGCGGCCACCGAGGCCATGTTCCTGATGATGAGCCGCGTGTTCGAGCTGGGCTACCGGCGGTACGAATGGAAGTGCGACGCGCTGAACGCCCCGTCGCGCCGTGCGGCACAGCGGCTCGGCTTCTCGTTCGAAGGCGTCTTTCGCCAGGCGGTGGTCGTCAAGGGCCGGAACCGCGACACGGCGTGGTACGCCTGCATCGACCGCGAGTGGCCGGCCCTGCGCGAGGCCTACGAGCGCTGGCTGGACCCCGCCAATTTCGACGAGCAAGGGCGCCAGCGCGTGTCGCTGTCCTCGCTGACCGCGCCCATCCTCGTCGCGCGCGGATAGCCGGGACGGGTGTTCCAACCTTTCGCGAGCCGACCCCGTCACAGTTGGCGGCCCACGGAAGCACGGCGTGCACGACGGGCCCGAAGGACAACACGAGGAAGAAACACCAGGTGGGCAATGACGACCGTGTGCGGCCTCGTCGTACGAGCAAGGGATTCCGGGTCATGTCGGTCCAGTCGAATTGACCGTCGTGGCCTTGGTCGTGCCCTCGTGTCCTTCGTGTTTTCGTGCCTGACACGTGTCACCGCCTCAGGGGGACGATGATGAGTGCCATTCGATTCGCACTTCGCCGCCTGTTCCATCGGCCCGGCTTTGCCCTGGTCGCGGTCGGCACCTTGGCGCTCGGCATCGGCGCCAACGCCGCCATCTTCAGTCTCGTCCAGGCCGTGCTGCTCAGGCCGCTGCCCTATCCGTCGCCCGACGCCCTGGTGCGCGTCCTCGGGTACGACACGGACGAGAACGAGGTCGGCAACCTCTCGCCCGGAGACTTCATGGACTTCGCGGGCGAGACGAAGGCCTTCGAACGCATGGGCGCGCACGGCTTCGTCGGGTCGTTCACCGTGGCGGGCGCGGCCGGCGATGCCGAGCGCGTGGGCGGCGTGAACGTCACCGACGGGTTCTTCCCGACGCTGGGGATCCAGCCCGCCCTCGGCCGCGCGATCACCGCCGAGGACGACCGGCCCGACGCGCCGATGGTCGTGCTGCTCAGCGACGGCTTCTGGCGCCGCCGCTTCGGTGCGGATCCCGGTGTCGTCGGATCGCAGATCCTACTGAACGCGCGGCCCGCCATGGTCGTCGGCGTGCTGCCGGCGTCCTACCGGCACGTGGAGGAGAACCCGGACCGATCGGCCGACGTGTTCGTTCCGTACCAGTTCAACCGCACCTCGCCCAACCGGGGCGGCCATTTCATCCGTGCGGTGGGACGGCTGAGGCCGGGTGCCCGGATCGAGGAGGCGCGGGCGGAGCTCGAGGCCGTCGCCGAGCGGCTCGAGCGCGAGTTCCCCACGAGCAATCACGGCCAGGGCGTGCGCCTGCTCGCGCTGCACGACGCCGTCGTGGGCGACACGCGGGCCAGCCTGCTGCTACTCTCGGCCGGCGTGGCCCTGGTGCTGCTCATCGCCTGCGCGAACCTTGCCAACCTCCTGCTCGCCTCCGGGGCGGCCCGGCAGCGGGAGTTCGCGGTGCGGACCGCGATGGGGGCTTCGCGCGGCCGTCTCGTGGGGCAGCTGCTCATCGAGAGCGCCGTGCTGAGCGCGCTCGGCGCCATCGGGGGCCTTGCCCTGGGCTGGTGGGCCACACGGGCCTTCGATGTCCTGGCCGAGGCGAACATCCCGCGCGCACCGGATGCCGGGATCGACGGCGGCGTGCTGGCCTTCGTGGCGGTCGTGGCCGCGGCTTCCGCCCTGGTATTCGGGGTGGTGCCGGCGCTGCAGCTTTCGAGGGACGCGCTGCACGACACGCTGAAGGAGGGCGGGCGACTGCCGGCGGGACTGCTGCGCCGAGGGGCGCGGCAGACCTTCATCGCCGTGCAAGTGGCCCTGGCCGTGGTGCTGCTGGTCGGTGCCGCGCTCCTCGCGCGGAGCCTGTGGCAGCTGCAGCGCGTGCCCGCCGGGTTCTCCACGGCGCAGGTGACGGCGATGGACGTGTCGCTCCCGGTCGCCACGTACGCCGAAGGCGAGCAGATCCCCTTCTACGAGCGCTTCGAGGCACGGCTGCGCACGCTGCCCGGTGTGACGGAGGTGGGTGCCGTCAACATCCTCCCGCTCAGCGCCAACTACGACAGCCGCGGCATCCAGATCGAGGACCGGCCGCGGCCCGAGGGCCAGGGCGAAGCGCCCCAGGCCCGCTCGGTCACGCCCGGCTACTTTCGCGCGATGGGCATCCCGTTGGTGCGTGGACGGCTGTTCGACGCGCGTGACGTCGAGGGGGCGCCGCGCGTCGTGGTGATCAGCGAGTCGATGGCCCGGCGCTACTGGCCCGGCGAGGATCCCGTCGGCAAACGGATCACGTTCAACAGCGGCATCCCGCGCGAGGAGCAGCGCGTCGTCGGCGGCCCCGGATCGCGCGAGGTGATCGGCGTGGTCGGCGACGTGCGGCACCTCGGCCTGGACGAGGGCGAGGTGCCGATGTTCTACACGCCGCACGCGCAGCAGCCCTCGTACCACACCATGACGGTGGTGGTGCGAACGGCGGCGGCGGCCGAGGGGCTGCCGGCGGCCGCGCGCGCGGAGCTCCGCGGCATGGACACGTCGGTTCCGCTCTACCAGGTGCGCACGCTTGACCGGGTGCTGTCGCGCGCGGTGGCGGCCCCGCGCCTCCGTGCCGGGCTCATCGGGCTCTTCGCGGCGCTGGCGTGCCTGCTCGCCAGCATCGGCGTTTACGGCGTGGTCAGCTACCTGGTCGCGCAGCGCACCCACGAGATCGGGGTGCGGATGTCCCTCGGCGCGAGCGGAGGGGACGTGGTGCGGCTGGTCGCCGTCGAGGGCCTGCGGCCCGTGGCCGCCGGCCTGGTCGCGGGCACCCTCGGCGCCTGGGCGCTCGGGCGCGCGATGGAGTCGCTGCTGTTCGGGGTCACGAGCCACGATCCGCTGAGCTACGGCGTGGCCGTCGCGCTGCTCCTGGGTTCGGCGATGGTGGCGACGCTCGTCCCCGCCCGACGCGCCGTGAGGATCGATCCTGTGGCGGCGCTCAACGTGCAGGGGTGAGGGTGGGGCTTGGGGCGTGGGGCGTGGGGCGTGGGGCGTGGGGGGTGGGGGGGGGGGGGGG
>JBFWQE010000138.1:0-14653 GCA_050249615.1 Vicinamibacterales bacterium | reverse complement strand
TCGGGGGGTGGGGGTTGGGGGGTGGGGGTTGGGGGCCTGGGATTTGGGGCTTGGGACTTGGGGCTTGGGGATTGGGGGACGGTGCGCCGGGACGTCAGTCCCGGCGAGCTTCTGATGACGACACTGAACAGGATCGAACTCACGCTGGCCGGGGCAATGCTGGCCGTGGCGCCGTGGATCATCGACGGGGCGCCGTACGAGGCCACGATGGGCCTCGTGCAGAAGATCTTCTACTTCCACATGCCGGCGGCGTGGCTGTTCCTCCTGGCCGCGATCATCGCGGGCACGGCGAGCGCGATGTTCCTGTTCGGGAAGAAGCGCGACATGGACGGCTGGGCGCTGGCCGCGGCGGAGCTGGCGGTGGTCTTCGGCATCATCACCCTCGTCACCGGCCCGCTGTGGGCGCGCAAGGCATGGGGCATCTGGTGGGTCTGGGACGCCCGGCTCACCTCGAGCCTCATCCTGTGGATGATCTTCGTCGCCTACCTGCTGCTGCGCCGCTACGGCGGCCCCGGGTCGGACAAGCTGGGCGCGGGGATGGCGCTCTTCGGGCTGGCGAACGTGCCGTTCATCTTCGTGTCGGTGAACGTGTGGCGGACGCTGCACCCGCAGACCTCGGTGGTGCCCACGCTGCCGGTGCAGATGGGCGGACCGCTGTGGTTCTGCATCACCGCGTTCTTCCTCTTGTTCCTGGCCCTGCTCAGCATGCGCGCGCGACTGGAGCGCCAGCGGCTGCGGATCGAAGACCTCTACCTTGCCGAGGACGAAGCGTGATGCGATTCTGCCGAGCCCTGTTCGTCGCCGCCCTGCTCACGGCGACCCCCGCCGCGCTCGCGGCCCAGCCCCAGCCCTCTGCCGACGAGTTCGTGCCGATGGAGGAGGCGCCGCCCGAGGAGCAGATTCCCGCCATCAACCTCGTCGCTGCGGCGTACGGGTTCGTGTGGATCGTGGTGGTCGGTTACGTCTGGTCGCTCGGCCGCCGGCTGCAGAAGGCCGAGAGCGAGATTGCCGCGCTCGAGCAGCGGAGGCGCTAGATGGACATCGGCATCCCGTCGGCCGCCCACTTCATCTACATTCCGTTCAGCATCCTCGTCGGGGTCGTGATCGGCTGGGTGCTGGGGTCGCGCGCCGCGCAGGACGCGTTTGCGGCCGAGCTGAAACGGCGCGAGCGCAAGGAAGCCGCCAAGCACTGAGCGCTCGCGCCGCAGCCCATTGGTGATTGCCAATTGGTGATTGAGCGATTCATTGCGCGATTGGCGATTGCCGCATTCAGGCAATCGGATTGGGGCAATGAGGCATTGCAGCATTGGGGCATTCGCCAATCCAATGCCCGATGCCTCAGTCGCTCAATCGCCCAATGAATCGCTCAATCGTCAATCAGCAATCACCAATGGGCGCAACTCAGAAGTCACCGTCCCACCCCCAGCCGCTCCGCCAGAATCTCAGGCAGTCCCGCTTCGAGAATGCGCGCCTGCGCGCGGGCGACGGGGTAGGGGATGCGGTGGATGGCGACGCGGCGCCGGTCGGTGTCCACCAGCGCGAAGCCGGCGCGCGGGTCGCCGTCCCTGGGCTGGCCCACCGAGCCGGGGTTGATCAGGTAGCGGGCCTGGCCGTTGAGGGCCACCTCCAGGGGGCGCGCGTCGCTGGCGGTCTCGACCGCGAACTGGCTGTTCGCGATGCTGTAGCCCACCTGCACGTGCGTGTGGCCGAAGAGGCACAACTGCCGCTTCGCGGCGTGCAGCGCACGCAGCGCGTCCAGGTCGTCGAAGACGTACGCGTCTTCGTCGTAGGGCGTGCCGTGGCAGATCTCGATGAGATCGTCCACCAGCACCGGGCCGGCCGGCAGGGCTGCCAGCCAGGCACGGTTGGCGTCGGTGAGGGCGTCCAGCGTCCAGTGGATGGCGCTGCGGGCCACGGCATTGAAGCCCTCCGCCGACTCGATGCCCGACCCGACCTTGTCGTGGTTGCCCCGGATGACGGCGTGCGGCGCCATGTCCCGCACGCGGTCGATGACGGCGTTGGGATCCGCGCCGTATCCCACCAGGTCGCCGAGCACGAGCACCTGGTCCCAGCCGAGGGGAGCGGCCGCCGCCATCACGGCCTCGAAGGCTTCGAGGTTTGCGTGAATGTCGCTGATCACGAGGTAGCGCATCAGGTCTCCAGCCCGTCCACGATTTGGTCGACCAGCAGATCCACGGGACCGCGGCTCGCATCGACCCGGACGTGGGCCAGACGATAGGCGGCGAGGCGCTGATTATAAAGCGCCTCCAGGGCGGCGCGATCCGCCGCCAGCGGCCGGCGCCCGTCGAGCGGCACGCGATCGAGGATGGTCGAGAACGGGACGTCCAGCCAGATGACCACGCCGTCTCGGAGCATCAGCTCGCGGTTGGCGGGATCGACGAAGGTGCCGCCGCCCGAGGCCACCACCGTGCCGCGCTGCGGCAGCAGGTCGATGAGGGCCGCGCGCTCCGCGGCGCGGAAGTACGGCTCGCCGTGCTGCCGGAAGATGCTCGCGACGTCCTTGCGCTCCTGCCGCTCGATGCGCTCGTCGATGTCCTCGACCCGCCAATCCAGCCGCTTCGCCAGCGCGCGCGCGACGGTGCTCTTGCCGGCGCCCATGAAGCCGACCAGGTAGATCTTGTCCGTCTTCACGCGCGCAGCCGGTCGAGGTCGTCGAAGAACGAAGGGTAGGAGACGGCCACGACTTCGGCGCCGCCGATGGTCGTGGGGCCGCTCGCGCCGAGCGCGGCAATGGCAAACGCCATGGCCAGGCGGTGGTCGCCGTGTGCGTCCACCACGCCGCCGGTGAGCGGCCGCGTCGGGCGGATGGTGAAGCCATCCGGGTGCTCGTCGGCGTCGGCGCCCATGGCCCGGAGGCCTCCGACGAGGGCCGAGATGCGGTCGCTCTCCTTGACCCGGAGCTCGCCGGCGCCACTGACCGTGATCCCGCCGCCAAACGTGGCCAGCGCCGCCAGGACCGGCAGCTCGTCGATCACCTCGGGCACCTCGGCCGGCAGTACTTCCAACGGCTCGAGCGCGCCGTGCCGCACGCGGATGTGGCCGACCGGCTCGCCGTGGCGGATGCCGGTCACCTGGGCGTCCACGACGGCGCCCGAACGCCGCAGCAGATCCAGGATGGCGGCGCGGCTGGGATTGAGGCCCACGCCGTCGATGGTCACGTCCGAGTCCGGAAGGGCCGCCGCGGCCACGGCGGGGAAGGCCGCCGACGAGATGTCGCCCGGCACCGTCAGATCACCGGCGTGCAGTCGTTGCCCGCCCTGGACCGAGACCGTCCGCCCGTCCACTGCGGATGGAATCCCGAACGCCTCGAGTGCCCGCTCGGTGTGGTCGCGCGTGGGCGCCGGTTCGGTCACCGACGTGGTTCCCTCGGTCTGCAGCCCGGCCAGCAGGACCGCGCTCTTCACCTGCGCGCTCGGGATCTCAGGTGTGTAATGAATGGGCCGGAGCCGTGCGCCGTGGATGACGATCGGCGGGCGATCGCCCGGGGCCGCCTCGAACCGCGCGCCCATCTCGGCCAGCGGCGCCATCACGCGGCGCATGGGCCGGCGCGACAGTGAGGCGTCGCCGAACAGGGTGGTCGTGAACGGGTGCGCCGCCAGCACGCCCGTCATCAGCCGCATTGTCGTGCCCGAATTCCCGCAGTCGAGGGGGGCTGCCGGCGGGTTCAACCCGCCCAGGCCGCGGCCGGTAATGCCCACCACGCCGCCGGGCCCGCCCGGGCGGTCGATGGTCACGCCCAGGGCGGCCAGGCAGGCCAGCGTGGACTGGCAATCCGCCCCGGGCGCGTAATTGGCGATCGTGGAGCGGCCGTCGGCCAGTGCCGATAAGATCGCATACCGATGCGAGATGGACTTGTCGCCGGGAACCTGGAGCCGGCCCCGCATGGTCCGGGCCGGGGCAATCACGAGAGGCACTGGCACAACTATAGCAACTTGACCGGCTTTCGGGCGCTATGGTACTTAAACGCGCACACATGCTGATCGTCCGGCGCGCCCCCGAACGCGGGACCCGATGACTCCGTCGCCCCCCACCGTCCGCCTGGAGTTCGGCAGTGCCTTCGACATGCTGGACTTCGTCCAGGTCGTCAGCGACTACGTCGGCCGCCTCACCGGCCTGGACGAGGATCAGCTGTACGAGGTCAGCGTGGCCGTGCGGGAGTCGGTGGTCAACGCCATCAAGCACGGCAACCAGAACGACCAGTCCAAGCGGGTCGTCGTCGAGTTCACGGTGGAGCCGCGGGACTACATGGCGGTCCGCGTCGAGGATCAGGGCGACGGCTTCGACCCCGAGGACATCCCGGACCCCCTGGCGCCGGAGAACATCATGAAGGGCAGCGGTCGCGGCATCCTCTTCATGCGCAACTACATGGACGATGTCATCATGCAGCGGGCCAGCGAGGGCGGCATGGAAGTGCGCATGGTGAAGAAGCTGAAGGTGGTCCCGACCGAATCGTGAGCCCCGACCCCGCATTCCTGGCCACGGCGGTCGAAGCCGTCGTCCGCGCCGGTGACATCCACCTGTCGAAGTTCCGCTCCGGCATCCGCGTCGACAAGAAGGGCGCCATCGATCTCGTGACCGAAGTCGATCTCGAGGTCGAGCGCATGTTCCGCGCGATGATCGCGGAGCGCTTTCCCGACCACGACGTGCTGGCCGAGGAGATGGGGGGCGCGCCGACGGGTGCGCGGTGCCGCTGGGTCTTCGATCCGCTGGACGGCACGACGAACTACACCCACGGCCTGCCGATCTTCTGCGCGTCGCTCGCCCTCGAGATCGACGGCGAGGCGGAGGTCGCCGCCATCTACGATGCCACCCGGCAGGAGCTCTTCACGGCCGAGCGCGGTGTCGGCGCATGGCTCAACGGCGAGCCGATGAAGGTGTCGGCCACGGCCGACATCCTCGATGCGCTGCTCGTGACGGGATTTCCCTACACCGTGCAGCAGCAGCCCGCACACTACCTGAAGGTGTTCGGCGCCTACATCAGCCGCGCCCGCGCGGTGCGCCGGCTGGGCTCGGCGGCCATCGATCTCTGCTACGTTGCCGCGGGCCGAATGGACGGCTTCTGGGAGGAGAGCCTCCAGCCCTGGGACACCATGGCCGGCGCGCTCATCGTCCAGGAGGCCGGCGGCCGCGTCACCGCGCTCGATGGCAGCCCCTGGGTGCCCGCCAACGGCCACATCCTGGCCTCGAACGGCCTGCTGCACGAGCAGATGCTGGAGATATACAGGGGCGCGGAGTAGGCGGCGCCTGGCGCCGTTGGCGGTGCTTCGCACCGTCGGCGCTTCGCGTGGGCCCGGCTTCGATTGGGCCGTGCTGCGCACGGTGGGCGCTTCGCGTGGGCGCGGCTTCGCCGCGTGGGCGGCGCTTCGCGCCGTGGGCCTTTCGGTAGGCGACGTCAGACTCCCACACCGATCGGGAGCTCGGGCATACCGCGCACAGCACAGCCCGGCCCACGCCGCAAAGTGGCGCTCCTACCGCGCGCAGCGCGGCCCACCCGAAGGGCCCACCATGGGCCCACGCGCCGAAGGCGCACCTAAGGCGGACTCTGTCGGATCCGCCGGTACAGCGCTACATTGCCCCCCTCGCAGACGCGCTCGTAGCCGTCCGTGAACGAGGGGTTCGCGCGGATCTGCTGCGCGAGCACGTCGCCGCCCTCGGCGGCTTCCTCCACCAGCATCCATCCCGCGAAGGGCGCGCCGCCCACGACCACGGCGTGGTCCCACATCGGGTGGTTGCCTTCGTGCAGGAAGTCCTCGATGTCCAGGCCGATGGACGACAGCTCCTGCATGTAGTGCGCGAGCGAGCCCATGCTGGCGAAGATGGTCTCGCCGCGGTAATCGCGCGCCAGGCACGCGGTGACGGCCTGGCGGCCCATGCCGTTGGCACGATCCCGCTGCGCCTCGCGCGTCATCGGCGTATCGGTGCCGAAGGGCCGCGCGTCACCGCCCACGAGGATGAGCGCGATGAGGGCGATCACCGGTGCCGCGCGACGCGTCAGGCCCACGCCAAGCCCCACCGCGAGGGCCGACGCCACCACCAGGGGAATCTCGTAGCGGATGCGGAAGGGGTGTCCCGAGAGGTAGGCCGAGAAGGGGAGGGCCGCCGCGGCGAACATGCCGAGCGGGACCAGCAGCGCAGCACCCTGGCGCCAGAACCAGGCCGCGAGCCCGACGGCCGCCACCGACGAGAGCGCGAGCCGCACGAGCCACCGACCGCCCAGCTCGCGCGTGCCCTCGAGGATCTTCTCCCACACCACGGCGGGCTGCCCATGCAGCTCCGGGTCCGGGACGTAGAAGCCGCTGCTCACGAACCACTCGCCGACCGTCGCGCGGCTCAGGAACACGAAGAAGACGGCGGCCCCAATCGGGTAGCGTGCCATCTGCCACGCGGCCGGTACAAGGTCCCGCGCAGGTGTCCCACGGCGCCACCGCGCGAAGAGCGCAAGGGGCACCAGCGTGCCGACGATGGGCCAGGCCTCGTAGCGCGTGAGGCAGGCCGCCACCATCCACCAGCCCAGCGCGCGCGGCACGGCGAGCCCCGGCGCGGTCGCCCAGTCGGTGAGGAGCCACGCGCACACGAGCGTGGTGCCGAACAGCAGCGGCTCGGTCATCGGCGTGGCGTGCAGGTAGAGCACGTTGGGGTTGGCCGCGAAGAGAAGCGCGCCCAGCACGGCGCCGGCACGCGATCCCGTCAGGCGCATCACGATGGCGGCGATGGCCCCGGCGCCCAGCCCGAGCGAGACGATGGATACGAGGATGGCGAAGGCACCGGTCCGGTAGAGGGCGTCCACCTGCACGGGCAGCATGTTCAGCACGTGGGGGAGCGGCAGCCAGACGGCGCCCACCTGCTCCCAGCCGGGCGTGATGCTGTCGAGGATGCGCCGGGACACCACCAGGTGGGCCTTGGCGTCGTAGTGGCTCAGGCTGAGGCCCGCGCGGGCATAGACGGCCGCGGCGGCCAGGCCCACCAGGAAGGCCAGTCCGCCCACCCGGCGCGAAAGGATGTCGAAGCGGGGCACGTGGAGGATATATAATGACCCGATTGTCTCGCTCGATGACTCCCGAGCTCTCGATCGTCATCCCGGTCTACAACGAGTCGCCCAACATCAAGCGTCTGTATGACGAGCTGACCGAGGTGCTCGGTCACTATGGGCGCGCCTACGAACTCGTCATCGTGGACGACGGGAGCCGCGACGACACGTTCCAGCAGCTGGCGGGCTTCCAGGCCCGCGATCCGCGGCTGCGCGTCATCCGCTTCCGCCGCAACTTCGGGCAGACGGCGGCGTTTGCCGCCGGCATCGCCTATGCGCGCGGGCGGCTCGTGGTGCTTTCCGACGGGGATCTCCAGAACGACCCGCGCGACATCCCGCAGATGGTCGCCCGCATCGAGGCCGGCCACGACATCGTCTGCGGCTGGCGGAAGGACCGGAAGGACACGTTCATCACACGCCGTGTCCCGTCCATCCTGGCCAACAAGCTCATCTCGTGGGCCACGGGCGTGGAGCTGCACGACTATGGCTGCTCGCTCAAGGTGTTCCGCTCCGAGGTCATCAAGCCGCTCAGGCTCTACGGCGAGATGCACCGGTTCCTGCCGGCCATCGCCAGCCAGCAGGGCGTGTCGATCGACGAGGTGGTGGTGAACCACCGCGCGAGGGAGGCCGGCACGTCGAAGTACGGGCTGTCGCGCACCATCCGCGTGATCCTGGACCTGGCCACGGTGAAGTTCCTGCTGAACTACTCCACCAGGCCGCTGCAGATCTTCGGCCTGCTGGGGCTGGGCGCCTTCGGCCTGGGCACGCTCATCACGGGCTACCTCGGCTACGTCCGCCTGTTCGAGCGGCAAGCCATCGGCGACCGGCCGCTGCTGCTGCTCGGCATGATGCTGCTCTTCATCGGCGTGCAGCTGGTCACCTTCGGCCTGCTGGCCGAGCTGCTGGCGCGCACGTATTACGAGTCGCAGAACAAGCCGACCTACGTCATCCGCGAGATCCGGCAGACCGCGGAGCTTGCCACGGTCGACGGCTGATGGCCCGGGGCCTGGCACGGTAACATGGGAAATCGCTGCAATAGCTGCCACCCGTGCAATTCCTGCAACAAGATCGGGTGTAACCGTGCCAGGCCCCGGTAGGCCGACGCGCGAGCACGATCCGCGCATCACGGTCATCCAGCAGGAGCTGTTCGACGAGAAGCGTTCCAAGGTGGACAAGTACCGGGAGCTGGTGATCGGCCGCCCCGGGCTCTGGCCGCTGGTCCGCTACGAACTGGTGATGCTGCTGGCGAGCTGGGTCCCCGGCGCGCTGGGCCTGTTCCTCCGCGCGAAGCTCTATCCGCTGGTGATGGGCCGCGTGGGGCGCAACGTGGTCTTCGGCGTGAACGTGACGCTCCGGCATCCGCACAAGATCGACATCGGGGACAACGTCGTCATCGACGACCAGTGCTGCCTCGACGCGAAAGGTACCGACAACCGCGGCCTGGTGATCGGCAACGGCGTGTTCATCGGGCGCAACACTATCCTCAGCTGCAAGAACGGCGACATCATCATCGAGGACCACGCGAACCTCGGCTTCAACTGCGAAATCTTCTCCGCCTCGCGCGTGCGGGTGGGGAAGAGCATCCTGATGGCGGCCTACACCTACCTCGTGGGCGGGGATCACTTGTACGATCGGACAGACATACCGGTGCTGGAGCAGGGCCGGACCGCCCGCGGCATCGACGTGGGCGACGGCGTCTGGCTGGGCACGCACGTCGTGGTCACCGACGGCTCGGCCATCGGCCGTGACGCGATCATCGGCGCCGGTGCGGTGGTGGTCGGCGAGATACCGGAGTTCGCGATCGCGACGGGCATACCGGCGAAGGTGATGCGAGATCGTCGGGAGTCGTAAACGCCCAAGCCCCAAACCCCAAGTCCCAAGCCCCAAGCCCCAAGCCCCAAGACCATGTGCGGCATCGTCGGCCTCGTTGAATCGGACCTGACCCGCCCCGTCCCCGAGGCGGAGCTGCAGCGGATGGTGCGCACGCTCGTGCATCGCGGGCCGGACGACGAAGGGCACGTGACGCTCCCGGGCGTGGGGCTGGCGATGCGCCGGCTGGCCATCGTGGACCTGGCAGGCGGGCAGCAGCCGTTCACCAACGAGGTGGGGAACATCCAGCTGGTCGCCAACGGCGAGATCTACAATTTCCCCGAGCTGCGCCGCGAGCTCGAGGGCCTCGGGCACATCTTTCGATCGCACTCCGACATCGAGGTGCTGGTCCACGCCTACGAGCAGTGGGGGCCGGACTTCCTCGTGCGCCTCCGCGGGATGTTCGCGCTGGCGCTGTGGGACGGCCGCACGCGGACGCTGCTGGCCGCGCGGGACCGTGCGGGCGAGAAGCCCCTCTACTGGACGAACACGCCGCAGGGCCTGCGCCTGGCCTCCGAGGTGAAGGCGCTGCTGGTGCGCCCAGAGGTCTCGCGCGAGCTGGACCCGGAGGCACTGGACGAGTTCCTCACCTACGAGTACATCCTCGCGCCCCGCACCATTCTGAAGGGCGTGCGGAAGCTGCCGCCGGCGAGCTACCTCACGTATCGCGACGGCCAGGTGGAGGTGACGCGCTACTGGGACGCGGCCTCCGTCGCGCTGAAGGCGTGGACGGACGCGGAGGCCATCGAGGCGCTGCGGGAACGCCTGCGTCACGCGGTGATCAGCCAGATGATGGCCGACGTGCCGCTGGGCGCGTTCCTCTCCGGCGGCATCGATTCGAGCACGCTGGTGGCGTTCATGGCCGAGGCGTCGCGCGTGCCCATCAACACCTTCAGCATGGGCTTCGACGACGGCAGCTACAACGAGCTGGCGTTCGCGCGCGAGGTGGCGTCGGCGTTCAGGACGAACCACCGGGAGCGGACGGTCACGCCGGACCTGGAGTCGCTCTTCGACAAGCTGGTCGTGCATCTCGACGAGCCGTTCGCTGACGTCTCGATGTTCCCGACCTACATGGTGTCGTCGCTGGCGCGCGAGCACGTAACGGTGGCGCTCTCGGGCGACGGCGGGGACGAGCTCTTCGGCGGCTACGACGCATACGAGGCGCAGGCGCTGGCCGCGAGGCTGGGCGGGCTGGGCGAGGTGGTGATGCCGGCCCTGGCCGCCGTGGCCGCGACGCTGCCGCCGACGGAGAGGAAGAAGGGCCTCGTCAACAAGGTGAAGCGTTTCACCGCCGGCGCCGCCACGGCGCCGAGCGACCTGGGCCACTACCGCTGGATGGTGTACCTGGGCGCGGCGGCCAAGGCGCGGCTCTACGCGGGCGGGCTGCGGGACCGCCTCCGTGCACACGACGTCTACGCGCCGGTGCGCGAGGCGCTCGCCCGCTTCTCGCAGGACGATGTGCTGAACCGGCAGCTGTACGCGGACCTCAGCCTGTACCTGGCGGACGACATCCTGGTGAAGGTGGACCGGATGGCGATGGCCACGTCGCTCGAGACGCGCGCGCCGTTCCTGGACGCGGACGTGATGGAGCTGGCCTTCTCGATGCCGGCGCAGTTGAAGATCAGGAACGGCGAGCGCAAGTGGGTGTTGAAGCAGGCGATGAAGGGCATCCTGCCTGACGGCATCCTCACGCGGAGGAAGGAAGGCTTCAGCATCCCGATGAAGAACTGGCTGCGGCGCGAGCTGCAGCCGCTGATGCGCACGCTGCTGGCTCCGGACCGCATCCGTGCCCGCGGCCTGTTCGACCCCGCCGAGGTGACGCGGTTGATGGACGCGCACGTGGCCGGCCGCGAGAACCACGCGCACACGCTGTTCCCGCTAATGGTCTTCGAGCGCTGGGCCACGGAGCACTTGCGATAGGCCTCGGCGCTCACGCGCCTCGGTGGGACCCACGCGAGAGCGCCCACGCGCCCGACGGGCGCGCCTACTCTGGCAGCCGGTAGAACGCGTCCACCGCGGCCACCTCCTTCTCCATCTGCCGCGCGTCCCAGCCGTGCACCCAGGCCATGAGCGCGGCGGCGCGCTGGAGCGCATCGGTCCCCGGGTGGCCAGCGGAGCCGGCCTCGGTCCGGCGGATCACGGCATCGGCGAGCGTGATCGCCATCTCGTGCCTGGCCGCGTACACGATCTCGGCGCCCGTGACATCGGTGTCCTCGCCAATCGGGCCGCCGAGCGCGGGCGCCTCGCGCGCGATGTTGAGCACGCGGTGGTACTCGGTGCCGTAGGTGGCGGCGAGGCGGGCCAGCGTGTCGGGCGGGACGGGCGACTCGCCGGCGTCCACGGCGTTCTTCACGAAGGCCCCGACATCACTGATGCCGCCGCCCCAGAGCGGCGTGTGATCGGTCCGGCAGCGCGGGGGAGTGCCGTGCCCCAGCACGCGGAACGCGGCGTTCACCGCCTCTTCGGCGGTGTGGCGCGCGGTGGTGTAGCGCACGCCGTGGATGGAGATCAGCCCCGGCGCGCCGTGTGCGGCGTGGTCCACGACGGCGCTCTCGCGCAACAGCTTCACGTGGGCGCCCTGCCCGGACACCATGGGGAGCAGCCCGCGGTGCACGAGCCGGACGCTCTCTCGATCCAGGGTGGCGCCCGGGAACGCGCGACGCCCCTCGGCCAGGAAGGCCTCCAGGTCCGCGCCGGTGACGGTCAGCGCGTCGGGGCCGCCGTCGTGCGCATCGTGGCTGGTGCCCAGGATGGACACGTCGCGCCACGGGACGATGAAGAGGAAGCGCCCGTCCACCACGCCTCCGCACGCGTGCGAACGGGCGGGGTGCCGCACCACGACGTTCATCGCGCGCGACAGGCGCGGCGCGGGCACGGCCCGCGCGCCCTCGGGCAGCGTCCGCACGAGTTCCGGCGCCCAGGCGCCGGCGGCGTTGACCACGACGGCCGCGCGCAGGTCGAGGTAGGCACCGGTGAGCCAGTCGCGCAGGCGCGCCCCGACCACGCGGCCGTTCTCGACCAGCAGCGTGTCCGCGCCCACGTAGTTGGCCGGCACGGCGCCGGCTCCGGCCGCGGAGAGGACGAACGACAGCGTGACGCGATCCGCATGGGTCATCTGGTAGTCGTGCCAGATGGCGCCGCCCGTGACCCCGTCGGGCGCCACCAGCGGATTGAGCCGCAGGGCCTCCTTCTTCGAGACGACGCGGCCCTCGGGCAATTGGAGGGCAGGGTCCGGGACCCCGTCGTTCCGGTCGCGCGCCACGACGTCGTTGATGGCCAGCGCCACGCGCATCACGATCGCGCAGCGCCTGGGGTGCCGGGTGGTGGGCACGACGAACGGCAGTTGTCGTACCAGGTGCGGCACGATGCGGGCGAGCGCACGCCGCTCGCGGATGAAGCGGCGCATCTGGCGGAGGTCCAGCGCCTGCAGCGAGCGCAGGCCGCCGTGGAGGGTCTTGAGGTTGTTGAACGAGGTCGCGCCGCCGAAGTCGCCGCGGTCCACCAGCGCCACCGACAGCCCGCGCGCAGCCGCGTCCCACGCCGTCGCCGCGCCGTAGATGCCCGCGCCGATCACGAGCACGTCGAACCGGGTGTCCGCCAGAGCGCGGAGGTCGCGCACCATCGAACGTTCATTGTACGATGACGGACGCAGATCACGCAGATCACGCAGATGGCGCAGCCAAGGGTGTGAGGACCGAACGGCACCAGCCGCAAAGCGGCCGGTCGCAGGGAAGTGCGTGGACCACGGGCACGAGGCTCGCAGGCCCTTGTCAACGACCCGCGTAGGCGGCGTGGCACCGTGACGGGCCTTACTTCATGTGTCCATCTGCGTTATCTGCGTCATCTGCGTCATCTGCGTTATCTGCGTTGCGGCATCTGCGTTGCGGCAAGGAGATCATGATCGACGACATTCAGCGTTATTGGAACCAGCGCATCCACGACCTCGAGATGACCGACGAGCCCGTCGGCACCCTCGGCTTCTTCGACGATCTCGACGAGTACCGCTTCGACAAGCTCCGCTACCTCCCTCGACTGGTGGACTTCGGCGGCTTCAAGGGCGAGACGCTCCTGGAGGTGGGGTGCGGCATCGGGACCGACCTCGTGCGGTTCGCACGCGGAGGGGCGCTCGTGACCGGCGTGGACCTGTCGAAGACGGCCATCGACCTCGCGGCGAAGAATTTCGAGCTGCACGGCCTGGCGCCGGTCGAGCTGCGCGTGGCCAACGGCGAAGCGCTGCCGTATCCTGACGACAGCTTCGACCATGTCTACGCGCACGGCGTCATACAGTACACGGCCGATCCGGCGAAGCTCGTGCGTGAGTGCCACCGCGTGCTGAAGCCGGGCGGCACGGCCATCTTCATGGTCTACAACCGCATCTCGTGGTTGAACGCCCTGTCGAAGGTCATGAAGGTGGCGCTCGAGCACGAGGACGCGCCGTGCCTGCGCACGTTCTCCATCGGCGAGTTCCGCGCGCTGCTCGCGCCCTTCGCCGAGTCGCGCATCGTCCCCGAGCGCTTCCCGGTGAAGTCGCGCCTGCACGGCGGCTGGAAGGGATGGGTCTACAACACGTGCTTCGTCGGAACCTTCAACGTGCTGCCGCGGTCCTGGGTGCGGCCCTTGGGCTGGCACCTCATGGCGTTCTGCCGGAAGTAACGGCCCGGGTGGCGCAGGCCCGGCCCTCGGGCGAGATCGTGTTCCAGTCGGACCGCGAGGGCCCCCCGCGCCTCTTCATCATCGACGTGGCCACGCGAGCCATCCGGCGGGTGGGGAATCCCGGGACCTGGGTGGACGAGGAGCCGAGCTGGTCGCCCGACGGTGGGCGCATCGCGTTCAGCTCCACGCGCGGCGGAGGCGGCAACTTCGACATCTACGTGATGAATGCGGACGGCTCGGGCATCCTCCGCCTGACGGACCATGCCGCGCCCGACCAGGATCCCGCGTGGGCCGCGGACGCGCAGAGCATCTTCTTCACCAGCGAGCGAAACGGCCGCGGAGAGATCTACCGCGTGTGGCTCGCGGACCGCCGCGTGGAGCGCGTCACCTCCGGCCTCTCGCGCGCCATCATGCCCGCCACTTCGCCAGATGGGCGCTACCTGGCCTATGCCTCGCAGCTGCTCATCGGGTTCAAGATCCAGCTGGTCACGCTCGCCACCGGGGAGACGCGGACGGTGGGCACGAGCGGCGGCGCCTGCCGGCCGGCGTTCTCGCCTGACACGAACGAACTGGCCTTCGTGCACCTCGACTCGGAGCCGTCCCGGCTCGAAGCCGTCACGGAGACGAGCCGCCGCACCCTGATCGCCGACCGGCAACTCTGGTCCTACTACCCGGCGTACTCGCCGGATGGGCGCTACCTGGCGTTCTCGGTGAGCCCGGAGCACCACGAAGGCGAGGACTGGGACCTGGCTCTCACCGATGCCACTCGTCCGGGCACCATCACGCGCCTCACCTCCGGGCCGGGGAACGACAGGGTGCCGGAGTGGAGGCCTCTGAGGTGAGCGTGGATGTAGTCCATTGATGATTGCCGATTGGTGATTGAGCGATTCATTGGGCGATTGATGATTCGCGCATTGAGCATTGGATTGCGTGATTGCGTGATTGCGTGATTGGCGATTGGCGATTGGCGATTGAGCAGCAATCGCTCAATGCCTCGATCGATCAATCGCCCAATCCAATGCCCGCTGCCCCAATCGCTCGATTGTCAGTGAATCGCTCAATCGGCAATCACCAATTGTCAAT
>JBFWQE010000137.1:0-14807 GCA_050249615.1 Vicinamibacterales bacterium | reverse complement strand
GCCCCGACACGACCTCGCTCGACAGGATCTCGACCGGCCGCTTGAAGTACCGAGAGGCCTCGAGGTTCCCGATGAAATCGGAGAGCGACGTGAGCGAGAGGCAGCGCCCCTCGATGGTGACGTCGTACCCCTGCTGCTTGAGGCCGGTCAGCCACATCATGTCCGGCAGGGCGCGGCTCACCTGGTCCACGATGTGGACCGGCGCGCTCTGACCTCGCCTGAGCTCGTCGATGAGCGAGGCGCGCTGCTCGAGCTGGGTCCGCCGCGCCTCGAACTCGGCCACCTCCTTCAGGATCTCGGCCAGCCGCTGCTCCTCGCGCCGCGCTTCGGCGATCTGCCGATCGGCGGTCGCCACCATCTGCCCGAGCGCCCAGTACCGCCACCCGATGCCGAGCGCCGCCAGCACCAGGATGAGGCTGCCGACGACCGTCAGCTTCTGGGCCGTCTGGAGCCCCTTGGACGCGGCCTTGGCCGCGCGACGCTCGGACGCGAGCAGGTTGATGCGAATCATCGGTCGCCCACCTTGCGCAGTGCGAGCCCGACGGCCACGGCGGCCACGGGCGCCAGTTCTTCGGCGGAGGCCACGCCCAGCTTCGCCGGATCAATGGACACCTGGCGGAAGGGATCGAACATCTCCACCTGCGTGTGGAACCGCGCGGCGAGCGCCTGGGCGAATCCCTCGATGCGGGACGCGCCCCCGCTCAGCACGATCCGGTCGATCCGGTCGCTCGACGCCGTGGCCTTGAAGAAGTCGAACGTCTTCTCGACCTCGAGCAGGACGTTGTCCGTCATGGCCTTCAGCACGGGGCGGGCGTCCTCGTAGGCGGCGCCATCCACGTCCTCGCCCTTCTTCAACTGCTCGGCCAGCTCGTACGGCAGCCCCAGCTCGCGCTGCACGGCTTCGGTGAAGGCGTTGCCGCCCATGGAGATGTCGCGGGTGAAGACCGACTGCGAGCCGTTGAGGATGTTGATGTTCGTGGCGCCGGCTCCCATGTTCAGCAGGGCCACGATGACGCCGTCCTCGAAGCCGTAGTTGGCCTCGTAGGCGTTCTGCAGGGCGAAGGCATCGACGTCCACGATGACCGGTGTCCGTCCGGCCTGCATGATGACGTTGGTGTAGTCGGCGATCTTGTCCTTCTTGGCCGCCACGAGGAGCACGTCCATGGTCCCCTGCCCCGCGGCCCCGGTCGCCGGCGTGAGCACCTCGTAGTCCAGGTTCACGTCCTGGATGTCGAAGGGGATGTACTGCTCGGCTTCCCAGTAGATGGATTCGCCGAGCTCCTGCTCGGTCATCGCGGGCAGGGTGATCTTCTTGACGATCACCGAATTGCCCGACAGGGAGGCGACGACGTCCCTGGCCTTGAACTGCTTGTTCTCGAACAGACGACGGACCGCGTCGGCCACGGCCCCGCCGTCGATGATGGCGCCATCCACGATGCTGTCGGGCGGGATGGGCTCCACCCCGACGGCCGAGACGCGATAGCCCTTGCCGGCGGGCTTCAGTTCGATGGCTTTGATGGCGCTCGACCCGATGTCAAGGCCTATCAACCCTTTGCTCAGGCGAAAGAACAATTGAGTCTCTCCGCTTCTTCGTTCACCGTCGCATGGGCAAAGCTGGTACCAGCTGGACCCATGGCCTCCTCGCCGACAAAATTGGCCGAAGAGGGCTGGTTGCTCGCGTCCGAGGGGGGCTCAGGCTAACCGGTCCGATTACAAAACTGCAAGCGACTGACGAATACTGCGGGTCTCGCCTGCCGGGTTGCCGCGGCCCCACCGCGGATTGGATTCGTTGAGGTTTATCGGGCTGTGCGGGGGGAGGAACAGGGTTGGCTAGTGCCGAGCTGCCGGCGGCCCCGGGGCGGGGGGCGTGCGGCCCGAGTCCCGGCGCCTCCCGGCGTGCCCGCCTCGGGGTCCGCCACGGGGGATGAAGTCGACCGGAACTCCCGCCCTCGCCACGAGTTCCGGCCGTTCCCACCCTTGCAATCCCGTGCGCTTCGGCGTATCATTTCGGTTTGCCGTGCCCGATGACGGGGCGGCAGGGACCCGTACCCAGGAACCGATTCATGCCTACTTACGTTGCGACCCCGGCGAGCGTGACCAGCCGCTGGCACCTCATCGACGCCGAGGGCAAGGTGCTCGGCCGCGTGGCCAGCCACGCGGCGCGCCTGCTCCAGGGCAAGCACAAGGCGACCTATACCCCGTTCATCGACACGGGCGACCACGTCGTCATCATCAACGCGGCCAGCGTCAAGCTCACCGGCCGCAAGGAAGACCAGAAGCTCTACCGCCGCCACAGCGGCTACTCGGGCGGCCTGCGCGAGGAGAGCGCGAAGGTGGTGCGCCAGCGCCAGCCCGTGCGCCTCATGGAGGAAGCCGTGCGCGGGATGCTGCCGAAGTCGAAGCTCGGCGACGCGATGTTCCGCAAGATGAAGGTGTACGCGGGCGCCACGCACCCGCATCAGGCTCAGCAACCCACTCAGTTCGAGGTCGCATAAATCTTGGCTGCTACTCAGTACTACGCTACCGGACGCCGCAAGGAGTCCACCGCGCGCGTCTTCCTCCGTCCCGGCACGGGCACCATCACGGTCAACCATCGCGCCTTCGACAACTACTTCCCCACCGAGGCCCTGCGCGTGCAGGTGAAGGTGCCGCTCGCCCTCACCGAGACCGCCGGCCAGTTCGACGTGCTGGCCACGGTCGCCGGCGGCGGTGTCACGGGCCAGGCCGGCGCCATCCGTCTCGGCATCGCCCGTGCGCTCTGCGCGTTCAACGCGGAGTTGCGCCCGCGGCTCAAGAAGGACGGCCTGCTCACGCGCGACGCCCGCGCGAAGGAACGCAAGAAGTACGGCATGGCTGGCGCGCGCAAGCGCTTCCAGTTCAGCAAGCGCTAGGCATCGATTCACACTTGTGTGGCCCCCTGTCATGGGGCCGAAGAGCAACGTTGGAGAGCCCCGCGGATGCGGGGCCGGAACCTGGAGGGAGCTTGACCCCGCTCGCGATGAAGGACCTGCTCGAAGCAGGCGCACATTTCGGCCACCAGACGAAGCGCTGGAATCCCAAGATGAAGCCGTTCATCTTCGGTGAGCGCTCCGGCATCTACATCCTCGACCTCGGCAAGACGGTCAAGCTGTACAACGAGGCGGAGGAGTACATCCGGCAGCTGGCCGCCGAGGGCAAGACCATCCTCTTCGTGGGCACCAAGCGCCAGGCGCAGGACGTGGTGGCCGAGGAGGCCGCGCGCTGCGGCATGTACTACGTCAACGAGCGGTGGCTGGGCGGCCTGCTCACCAACTTCACGACGATTCAGCGGAGCATCGCGCGGCTGCGCGACCTCGAGGCCATGGCCACGGACGGCCGCTACGAGTTCATGCCCAAGAAGGAGATCGCCCGGGCCGAGAAGGAGAAGCGGAAGCTCCAGAAGAACCTGGACGGCATCCGTCACATGGGCCGGCTGCCCGACGCGCTGTTCGTCGTGGACACGCGCAAGGAACAGATCGCGGTGGACGAGGCCCGCAAGCTGAAGATTCCGGTGATTGGCGTGGTCGACACCAACTGCGATCCCGACCAGGTGGACTTCGTGATCCCGGGCAACGACGACGCCCTGCGCTCGATCCGCCTCTTCGCCTCGCGCGTGGCCGACGCCGTCCTCGACGGCCGTACCGAGCGCGAGTCGCAGATTGCCGAGCAGGCGCAGGCCGACGCCGAGGCCGCCGCGGCCGAGGAAGCCAGCCGCACGGTGCGGCCCGCCAACGTTCGCAAGCCGCACCGCCCGTCCGAGTCGCCCGTCACCCAGGGGTAGGCGTTCCGGGCGTGTTCTCCGCGCCGGCTCCGAGACGACCCGGGCCGGCGCCTTTCATGTACGGGCTCCCGCGCCGCGGGGCCCCGCTCTCTTCGAGGAGTCAGAGAACGATGTCAGCAATCACGGCAGAACTGGTGAAGCAGCTGCGCGACAAGACCGGCGCCGGCATGATGGACTGCAAGGCCGCCCTCACCGAGACGGGCGGCGACATGGAGAAGGCCATCGAGGTCCTGCGCAAGAAGGGCCTCGCCTCGGCCGCCAAGCGCGCCGGCCGCGCCACCAACAACGGCCTCATCGGGCACTACATCCACATGGGCGGCAAGGTGGGCGTGCTCGTCGAGGTCAACTGCGAGACCGACTTCGTGGCCCGGACGGAGGACTTCCAGACGCTGGCGAAGGAGATCGCGATGCACGTCGCCGCGGCGGATCCGAAGTTCGTCCGGCGCGAGGACGTCCCCGCCGACGTGCTCGAGAAGGAGCGCGAGATCTACCGCGCCCAGTTCGCCGGGGCCGGCAAGCCGGCCAACGTCATCGAGAAGATCGTGGACGGCAAGCTCGAGAGCTACTACTCGCAGGTCTGCCTGATGGACCAGCCCTCGGTGCGCGACCCCAACGTCACCATCCAGCAGATGGTGTCCGCCGCCACCGCGAAGACCGGTGAGAACGTCACCATCTCGCGGTTCGTCCGCTTCAAGCTCGGCGAGACGGCCGAATAAGGGGTCTCGGGTTCTCGGGGTCTCGGGTTCTCAGGTTCTCGGGTTCTCGGGTTGCTGGGTTGGGGTTCTGCGAGCCGCCGCCCCCGGGACCTCGAGACCCTTGAGAACCCGAGAACCTCGAGAGCCCTTATTCGGCCCGCCAGGGCCGAGGCCATCTATAATTGCATCCGTGGACGCACCCGCCGAGCCCTCCTACAAGCGCATCCTCCTCAAACTCTCCGGCGAAGCGCTCATGGGCGAGCAGTCCTACGGCGTGGATCCCGCGGTGACCACCCGCATCGCCCAGGACATCGCCGACATCCGCTCGCTCGGCGTGCAGACCTCCATCGTCATCGGCGGCGGGAACATCTTCCGGGGCCTCGCGGCCAGCGCGCGCGGCATGGACCGCTCCACTGCCGACTACATGGGCATGCTGGCCACGGTCATCAACGCCCTGGCGCTGCAGGACGCGCTCGAGCAGCACGGCGTGGCCACGCGGGTGCTCACGGCCATCGAGATGCGCGCGGTCGCGGAGCCGTTCATCCGGCGGCGGGCCGTCCGCCACCTCGAGAAGGGCCGCGTGGTGGTGTTCGCGGCCGGCACGGGCAACCCCTACTTCACCACTGACACCGCCGCCGCGCTGCGCGCGATGGAGATGCGGGCGGAAGTGATCCTGAAGGCCACCAAGGTGGACGGCATCTATACGGCCGACCCGATGAAGCACGCCGACGCGACGCGCTACGATCGCGTCTCGTACCTGCAGGTGCTGCAGGAGCGGCTCCAGGTGATGGACGCCACGGCCATCTCGCTCTGCATGGACAACAAGCTGCCCATCGTCGTCTTCAGCCTGACCGAGCCTGGCAGCATCCGCCGGGTGGTCATGGGCGAGCCGGTGGGGACGACGGTGTCGGCGTAGTAAAGCACGTACGTTCAAGGCACGCAGGTTCGAAGCACGAGGGTTCAAAGCACGAGGGCTCAGCGATGGATGTCAGCGACCTGAAGGGGCTGTTCGGAGAGGTCAAGAAGCGCATGGACGGGCACGTGGACTACGTGCGCAAGGAACTGGCGCAGGTGCGCACGGGGCGGGCCACGACGGGGCTGCTCGACGCGGTGCACGTCGATGCCTACGGATCGAAGATGCCGCTCAACCAGGTGGCCAGCCTCTCCATTCCCGAGCCGACGATGATCGTGGCGCAGCCGTTCGATCAGTCGCTGATGGGCGCCATCGAGCGGGCCATCCGCAGCGCGGACCTCGGCCTCAACCCCGCGAACGACGGCAAGGTCGTGCGCATCCCCATCCCGCCGCTCAACGACGAGCGCCGCAGGGAGCTCTCCCGGCACGTGCACAAGATGACCGAGGAGGGCCGCAACCACGTGCGCACGGTCCGCCGGGACGCCAACGACAAGCTGAAGAAGATGCTCAAGGAGCACCAGATTTCCGAGGACGACGAGAAGCGCGCCCTTGCCGAGGTGCAGAAGGCCACCGACGAGCACATCAAGGCCATCGACGACCTGCAGCAGAAGAAGGACCAGGAGCTCCTGGGCAAGTAGGGGCCCGTGCACCTGCACCCTTGCTCTACGCACCCTTGCACGTGCGCACCTGTGCACCCCTGATCTGATCCATGTATTTCACCCATCTCGAATGCGCCTCCGGTTGCGGCGCGGGTCCCTTCGACCCGCGCGAGCGGCACTTCCTCTGTCCGTCATGCGGGCTCCCGCTGCTCGCCCGCTACGATCAGACCGCCGCGCGCGCCTGGCCGCGCGACTCGCTCGTCGGCCGCGAGCCGAACATGTGGCGCTATCGCGAGATGATGCCGCTCCTGCCCGGTGACGAGCCGGTCACGCTTGGGGAAGGGTTCACGCCCCTGTTCCACGCACGGCGCCTGGGTGCGACGATCGGGCTCGATCGGCTGTACATCAAGGACGAGTCGCTCAATCCGACCAACTCGTTCAAGGCCCGCGGGCAGTCGGCGGCCATCACGCGCGCGAAGGCGCTGGGCGCCACGACGATTGCGCTCCCCACCGCGGGCAATGCGGGCAACGCCGCCGCCGCCTACTCCGCCGCCGCCGGGCTCGAGTGCCAGGTGTTCATCCCGAAGGACGCCAAGCGCCCCTTCATCGACGAGTGCCGGCTCTACGGCGCCACCGTCACGCTGGTGGACGGCCTCATCACCGACGCCGGGAAGATGGCTGCCGACAGGGGCAAGCCCCTCGGCTGGTACGACGTCTCGACGCTCAAGGAGCCGTACCGGGTCGAGGGGAAGAAGACCATGGGGTACGAGCTGGCCGAGCAGTTCGGATGGAAGCTGCCGGACTGGATCATCTATCCCACCGGCGGCGGCACGGGCCTGGTGGGCATGTGGAAGGCCTTCGCGGAGATGGAGGCCATCGGGTGGATCCCGTCCGGCCACAGGCCGCGCATGGTCTCGGTCCAGGCCGCGGGCTGTGCCCCCATCGTCCGGGCGTTCGAACAGGGAACGGAGAAGGCCGCGCCCTGGGAGAACGCGCACACGCGTGCGGATGGCCTCCGCGTGCCGCGCGCGATCGGCGACTTCCTCATCCTGCAGGCCGTCCGCGACAGCGGCGGCACGGCCGTCGCGGTCACCGACGAGCAGATGGTCCTGGACATGCTCGAGATCGGCCGGCACGAGGGTGTCAGCGCGGCCCCTGAGGGCGGCGCCGCCCTCTCAGCCATCCGCCGCCTGGCCGCCGACGGCCGCATCAAGCGCGAAGACTCCGTAGTGCTCTTCAACACCGGCGGCGCGCTGAAGTACCTGGACGTTCTGGCGCGGTAACGTCAAGAGCGCGGAGGTTCAAAGCACGGAGGTTCGTCGGCCGAAGGTTCGAAGCCCGGAAGTTGAGAGCGCGGTCGTTCGAACCTGCACCTCCGTGCCTTGCCCCCCTCCCGTGTTTTGAACCCCCGTGCTTTGAACCCCTCGTGCCCTACTCCCCGAACGAGATGCCGATCGCTCTCGCCGTCGTGAGCAGGTCGTAGTCCAGCGGCACGGTGCGCGTACGGCCGACGACGTCGGCCAGGGGCACGGGCACCATGTCGGGCGGGTGGTTCGCCACCATCTTGCCGTAGACGCCGCGACGCAGCAGCTCGACCGCCTTTCCTCCCAGGCGCGTCGCGAGCACGCGGTCGAATGCCGTGGGTGCGCCGCCGCGCTGCAGGTGGCCGAGCACCACGTACCGGGACTCCTTCCCCGTCATGTCCTCGAGCGCGGTGGCCACCTGTGCGCCGATGCCGCCCAGCCGCTCGACGTGCCCGGCGTGCGCGGCCTCCAGGACGACGGCGGAGCCGCCTACCGGCTTGGCCCCCTCCGCCACGACGACGATGCTGAACTTGGCCCCGAGCTTCTCGCGCTGGCGCACGTGCTCCGCGACGCGTTCCAGCTTGTACGGAATCTCCGGCATCAGGATGACGTCGGCGCCGCCGGCGACACCCGCGTGGAGCGCAATCCACCCCGCGTAGCGCCCCATCACCTCCACCACCATCACGCGCTTGTGGGCCTCGGCGGTGGAGTGCAGCCGGTCGATCGCGTCCGCGGCAAACGACACGGCCGTGTCGAACCCGAAGCAGGTGGTCGTCCCGACGATGTCGTTGTCGATGGTCTTGGGGACGCCGACGATGGGGATGCCCTTGAGGAAGAACTGGTGGGCGATGGCGAGCGTGCCGTCCCCGCCGATGGCAACCAGCGCGTCGAGCCCCATCTTGTGGAAGGTTTCGACGACGCGATCGGAGTAGTCCACCTTCCCTTCGGGGGTATCCGCAGGATACTCGAAGGGATTCCCGCGATTGGTCGTGCCGAGAATGGTCCCGCCGAGCCGGAGGATGCCGGTCACGTCCGCCGGCGTCAGGGGCCTCGTGCGGGAGGGGTCGAGCAGGCCGTCGAAACTGTCCTCGAGGCCGATCACGGCGATGTTGGCATTGCAGGCTGCCTTCACGACCGCCCGGATCACCGCGTTGAGCCCGGGAGCGTCGCCGCCGCCAGTCAGCACTCCAATCTTCTTCACAGACATGTGTCCCGACTATAGCATCGCGACGTGAATGGCTGAGCTTGGGTGAGACAGCCTTCTTCCGGGAGCGTGGTATACTCAGCGCCGGTTTTTCACCCGTGGGGCCTCCCAGCCCCCCCGGACGCGAAATCCCAAGCCTCTCCCCTATCGCTGAAAGGACGTTTGCGATGCTCGTGTGGGCAGATAGACAGAGGGCTTGGCGATCGGGGCTGGCGGCCGTCTTCCTCGCGCTCGTCCTGCACCCGGTTGTCCAGGCCATTCCCGTGGCCCCGACGCTCTCCGCGCCGGTCGTGGCGGGTCAGCAGGTCACCTTGAGCTGGTCGGCCGTGTCCGGTGCGCTCGGCTACCGCCTGGCGATTGGCATCGCGCCCGGCGTGGAGAACTACGCGGAAGTGATCGGACCGGTCACCACCCTCACGTTCACGTCGCCGTTCGTCGGCACCGCCTTCGTCCGCGTCCAGGCGATCGACGCCACGGGAATCAGCGTCCCGTCGAACGAGGTCACCCTCAGCGTCGGCGGGGGCGCCCAGGCGGTTCCAGCCGCGCCGTCGAACCTGCAGGCCGAAGTCGACGGCACGACGGTCAACTTCACGTGGCGCGCGGGCCTGGGCGGCGGGCTCCCGCTGGGTGTCGTTCTCGAGGCCGGTACCTTCCCCGGCGGCGCCAATCTCGGCGCCGTGCCCCTCCCCATCTCGACCAGCGTCAGCATCCCCGGCGTGCCGCCGGGCACCTATTTCGTGCGCGTCTACGCCGCCAACGCCGCCGGCCGAAGTCTGCCTTCGAACGAGGTGCAGGTGGACATGACCCCCGGCGGCGGTTGCAGCGCGCCCGCCGCATCGTCGTTGACGGCCTCGGTGAACGGCAGCACGGTGTCGTTCTCCTGGACGCCGGTCGCCGGCGTGGCCGGATATCGCCTCGAGGTGACCAACACCCCTGGCGGTCCCACGCTCGTCTCCAACACCTTCGGCGCGGGCACGACCTCCGTGTCGTATCCCGGCGCCCCGGCCGGCACCTACTACGCGCGGGTCGTCGCCGGCGCGTCCTGCGGCGCGCAGACCACGTCGGAAACCATTGCCTTGACGGTGGAGGCGCCGCCGCCGGGGAGCGGTCCGCGTACGCCGAACCCGCCGCCGGGGCAGATCCTGCCGCTGCCGGACATGAGGCATGTCGTCGCCGCTGTCGCCGCGGCCTATCCCAACGACCTCCGCAACTCGTGCGTCGAGCACGGAGGGAACAATGTCTGGCTGTTTCGGCTGGTGCAGGAACTGCGCCGCCACGACACGCGGTGGGGACTGAACTGGAAGCGCGCCCGTGTCGGCGATATGTCGCAGGATGTCGTCGACTATAATTACAGCGCCGATCCGGACGAAGGTACCTACAACACCTATGTTGTGGACGTCATCGGCGGACACTGTGGACCGAACCCGACCTGGGCATGGATCGACCAGACGGTTCTCGGAACCACCGGCGCTCGCTGGACGCTGCAACCGTATATCGCGGCAGGAGGGCAGCCTTAGGCCGTGCCGCGAAGGCTGCCTGTGAAGGGCACAGGCGACGGACCGGGCATTGGGGCCCGTCAGGGAAAGGAAGTGAGGATGCGTTTGTTGAGACTACCCATGATGCGTGGGGCAGCGTTCGCCGGATTGATCGCGGTCGGCATGCTGACCGTCGCCCCGTCGCTGAGAGCAGTCCCTCTAGCGCCCGTGCTGGAACCGGCACTGGTCGTTGGGCCCACCGTCACGTTGATCTGGAATGCCGTCCCGGACGCCACCACCTATCGCCTGGAGGCTGGCCTCGCACCTGGAGGCGTCGTCCTCTCCCAGAACGTCGGTGGCGTCACCAGCGTGAGCATGAACGCTCCCCTGGGCACGTACTACGTCCGCGTCTATGCGGTCGATGCAACTGGTGAGAGTCCCGCATCGAATGAGATTGTCGTCAACGTCGTCTCGCTTGTCGCGCCGCCGGCCGCGCCGACCAATCTTCAGTCGTTCATGAACGGCACGACCACCCTCTTCACCTGGGACCAGGGTTCTGGCGGAGGCGCGCCCGACACCATGCTGCTGCAGGCGGGCTCGATGCCGGGAGGCTCTGACATAGGCACCTTCCCTGTTGGCAACGGCGTCCAGGCCGTGGTCCCGAACGTGCCGCCCGGCACGTACTACGTGCGCGTGCTGGCCTCCAATGGCGCCGGTGCGAGTGCACCCTCGAACGAAGTTCAGCTCCTGATGCCGGTCGGCGGCGCCTGTTCGGCTCCCCCGGCACGTTCACTCAACACGCTCGTGTTCAGCACGTTCGTGCGGTTCAGCTGGACGCCCGTGCCCGGAGCTTCCGGCTATCAGCTCAGCTTCTCCGAGACGCCAGGAGGGCCCGTGACTCTTACGCTGCCCCTGGGTCCGCAATCGACGAGTTATTCGGTCTTCAATGCTCCCCTCGGCACCTATTACGGCACGGTTACGGCTGGCTTTTCCTGCGGAACACAGGCGACCGGTCCCGAGACGGTGATCACCATCGACGGCCTTCCCCCACCCGGCCGCCAGCGGGCCCCGAATCCTTCCGGCCCCACGCCGCCCAACTACCTTCCGCTGCCGAATCGGGCATCGGTTGTCGAGGAGGTCGCCCGGCAGTATCCCGGCGACCTGCGGAACTCCTGCAAGGAGCACGGCGGCAACAACAATTTCCTGTTTCGCGTGGTCGAGCGTCTGCGTCAGGAAGACACCCGGTGGGGGCTGAACTGGAAGCGCGCCAACGTGGGCGATATGTCGCAGGACGTCGTCACCTACAACTACGGCTCGGACCCTGACGAGGGAACGTACTGGGTCCATGTCGTCGACATCATCGGTGGCCACTGCGGCAACAGTCCCAGCGCCAACTGGCAGAACCAGACGGTGCTGTTCTCGACGGGCGCCCGCTGGACGCTGATCCCGTACCTCGACGCCGGCTTCACGCCGTAGTCGGCGCGCCTGACAATACCCGGGTGTGCAGCGGGCTTTGCCGCACGCTGCCACCCGGGCATTCCGCTCCAAGGCCCCCTTGCCTCGAATCCGGATTGACTGGGCGCTGTTTGCGATCTTGATCGTCGCCATGTCGTTCCGGCTCTATCGGATCGACGCGCCGTACGTCGACGCCCACAGCTGGCGCCAGGTCACCAACGCCGACATCGCGCGGAACTGGGCCGAGGGTCCGATCCAGTTCGCAAAGCCCATGGTCAGCTGGGGCGGGCCGGACGGGCGTGTCGGGATGGAGTTCCCGCTGCTCCATCTCCTGACCGCCTGGACGTGGCGGATCACCGGAGTGAACGACGCGGCGGGCCGCGCAGTCGCCGTGGTGTTCTCGGTCGGGACCGTGTGGCTCCTCTACCTGGTGGGCGCCCGACTCTTCGGAAGGCCCGCGGGGCTGGCATCGGCAGCCGTCCTCGCCCTGTCTCCAAGCAACGTGTACTTCGGCCGCACCCTGCTGTCCGATGTGCCGATGCTCTTCTTTTCGGTCGGCGCTGTCCTCGGCTACGTCATCTACGTCCAGACCTCGTCGCGCCTCGCGGCGCTGCTCGGGGCCACCAGCCTTGCGCTGGCCGGACTCGTGAAGATTCCGGCAATTCTCGTCCTCGGGCCGGTGATCTGGTGCGGCATCATCACGCGTCGCAACAGGCTGCTGGCCGACCCCTGGTTCGTGGCGGCGCCTCTTGCCGCACTCGGCGCCGTCTTCCTCTGGTATCTGCACGCGGACCTGCTCTATCAGGAGACTGGACTCACGCAGGCAATCTTCCGTCCTTCAGGAACGTACCCCGGCGACATCGCGGCGTGGAGCGGGCCGTTTGCCACGGTGTCCCACTGGACGCGCGCGGACCTCCTGACGATGGACACGTTCTGGAAGCTCACGAAGCGGTTCTACTCACTGCACCTCACGCCACCGGTTTTCGCAGCCGCCCTCGCGGGGGCACTTTTCGTGTGGCGACCGCTCCCATGGCGAACCATCGTCGACGTGTGGGCTCTGGCGTCGGCGTCGCTGGTCCTTGTGTCGCTTGCGGGCCAGGTGCCGCACGAATTCCACCAACTGCCCACCCTTCCGCCCCTGGCCCTGTACGCCGGACTGGCGATGGCGCCCGTCTTCGATGCCACGCGGTGGCGCCGCCTGGGAATGATGCGGACAGTCGCCATTCCGGTGTGCGCCGCCACGGCCATTGGCTACTTCGTCTTCAATTTCCGGAACGAGTACGGCATCCGGACGCTCTATCGTGCAGACCAGCTGGGCCCTCTGATGGTGACGGCCGGTTGGGCCATCGACCTCGTGACGCCGAAGGATGCGCTGCTCGTGACGATGGATTACCGGCACGGCGGCACGAACTCGCCGATGCTCCTGTACTTCTCTCACCGGAAGGGCTGGAGTTTCGACGCGGAATCGCTGCTGCCCACCGTCATCGACTACCTTCGCCGCGAGCGAGGTGCGTGCTACTTCGCCACGTCGGACTGGAAGGCGCTGTCCGAGTCGCGGACCGATGTCGTCGAGTACCTCGCCGACAGACGGGAAGTCGAGCTTCCGTACACATACTGGCAGTTTCGTCTGTGGGATCTGGGATGTTCGACGCCCGGCACATGAGCGGGAAGATGCCCTCGGCCCACCCCGCTGATTGCCACGACGTTTGATAGAATTCAAAGGCAGGCGGCCCTCCCCCAGTCGTCGTTTCACATGCTCAACTCACGCCGGCTCCTGTTTCTTCTTGGCCTCTTTGTCAGCGTCACGTCCGTGCGTCCCACGACGCAGGTTGTGCCAGCACCCGTTTCCGACCTGGCGGACTCGTCCGCGGTGGTCGCGCTCGGCCGGGTCGCGTCGGCGGCGGCGCAGGCCGATGCCGGCAGCATCTACACATACGTTGCCGTCGAAGTGACGGAGGTCCTGAAGGGCCCGTTGTCCGAGCGTCGGCTCATGGTCAAGCAGCTTGGCGGGACCCTGCCAGACCTGGGCCTCTACATCTCTGACCAGGCGACGTTCACCCCCGGTGAAGAGGTGCTCGTGTTCCTGGCGGTCCGCCCGCGTGATGGCACGCTCTATACGGCGGGGCTCTCACGCGGGAAGTGGCAGGTGCTGCCCGACATGCAGACGGGTGGACGGACGGCCGTGAACGGCGACCAGCGCGTGCCCATCGACGACACCCTTCGCGTGTCGGTGGCCGCCTCGCGCGTCCACGCCGACGCGTTCGTCGCCGCGCCGCCCGAGTTCGATGCGCTCGCCACACCGTCGTTCACCTACATCCCGGCGAACGAGGGCGGCCCCGCACGCTGGCACGAGGCAGACGAGGGGTTCCACATCCCCGTGGACTTTCAGACCATTCCCGGCGGGTTGCCCGGGGGCGGAAGCAATCAGCTGGACGACGCGCTCAACGCCTGGAACGGGGTGAACACGCGGCTGCACCTCGATCGAGAGCAGACCGGCGACGCGGTGTGTCCCGCGCGGAACTTCACCGGCAACGGGCGAATCGCGCTCTACTGGAACGATCCCTGCGGAGAGATCAGCGATAGCGACGCCACGGTCTTTGGCGTGGGGGGCGGCTTCTTCACACCCGGTTTGCAGAAGACCATCAACGGTGTGACCTTCAACGCGTTCCTACAGGGACTGGCGATCCTGAACAACGCGCATGGCGCTGCGCCTGGTGGTCCGCACCTCGCGAGCGCGGCCTGCCTGCAGGACGCCCTCACCCACGTGCTCGGTCACGCCGTCGGCCTGGGACATTCACAGGACTCCGGCGCCCTGATGCGCCAGACGCTGCGGAGCGACTGCACCGGGCTCGCCACCGACGACATCAACGGCCTGAGGTCCATCTACCCGCCGGTGGCCAGCGGCGGCAGCCCGCCGAACGCGCCCACGGCCCTCACCAACAGCGTGGCGCTCGACACGGTATCCCTTTCGTGGACGCCGGCCACGACGGGCGGTCCCGCGGACAGCTGGGTTCTCGAGGCCGGCAGCGGCCCCGGCCTCTCCAACATCGGCACGTTCGTCCTGAACAGCCCGAACCCGTCCACGGTCGTCAACGCCGTGCCCACGGGCATCTACTACGTACGCGTGCGCGCCAGGAATGTACTCGGCACCAGCGGCCCCTCGCCCGAGAGCGTCGTCACGGTGGGCCCCTGCGAGGCGCCCGGAGCACCCACGAACGTCGCGTACACCACGGCGGACAACCTGGTGACCCTTACGTGGACACCCCCGGCAACCGGAATCACGCAAGGCTACTGGCTCTACGCGGGCTATGCGCCCGGTGATTCCAGCGCGCTCGTGATGCCGCTTGGTCCCACGCCGGCGTT
>JBFWQE010000136.1:0-14810 GCA_050249615.1 Vicinamibacterales bacterium | reverse complement strand
TGGTGGAGGCGGCGGGAGTTGAACCCGCGTCCGAAGATACGTCGTCGCAGTCCACTACGTGCGTGTCCCCATTCTGATGTCGCGACCGGTTAGGAACGGGGCCAAGTGCCCCGGCCGCCATCTCCGATATGTCTCGCCATCACGCGTCGGAGCGGCACGTGACAGCCAGCCTGCTTGATGACGGTCATCCCCGGGCCACAGGCCTTCCCGGGGCGACCGCTCACTGGTTATTAAGCAGCGAGAGCGTAGTCTGCGTTCGCAGTTACGTTGTTTCCATCGGGGATTAACGAGGGCCAGATGGAGTCCTCGGCACGCGTTCCGCGATCCCGCACCCCCGTCGAAGCCAAGTCGCCCCCTGGGTGGAGAGTGCCGCGAATTGCAGGTTTCATTGTACGGCCCATGCCCTCGCGGGGCAAACGGCGAGGGCCGCGCCTCGCGCGGCGGGCCTTCGGCGGGCGGCCCACGCGGGCCGTGGGCCTGCGGTGGGAATCGCCGCGCCACGCGTTGCGCCCACCAAGCAGGGTAGACTCGCCACAACCCCTTGAGCGGGGCAGCATCCTGGAGGCAGCCATGAACATCCTCGAAACCATCCTCGCGGCGCAGAACGGCGGCGCCGTCAAGCAGATGGGCCAGCAGCTCGGCCTGGGAGAAGACCAGGCGTCCAGCGCCCTGTCGGCCCTGGTTCCCGCGCTGGCTGCCGGTCTCCAGCGCAACATGCAGAGCTCCGGCGGCCTCGAGTCGCTCATCGGCGCGCTCGCGCAGGGCCAGCACGGACGGTATCTCGACAACCCAGCCGCGCTGGGCGGCGCCATCGACGATGGGAACGGGATCCTGGGGCACATCCTGGGCAGCAAGGACGTGAGCCGCCAGGTCGCCGCCCGCGCCGCGGGCCAGACGGGCATCGATGCCGGAATCCTCAAGAAGGCGTTGCCGCTGGTGGCTGCGTTGATGATGGGCGCGATGGCGCGCCAGGGCGGCGGCACTTCCCTGGGCTCGTCGTTCGGGTCGTCACTCGGGGGCTCGCCACAGGGCGGGGGCCTGATGTCGATGCTCACGCCGCTGCTGGACCGGGACCGGGACGGCTCGATGATCGATGACGTCCTGGGAATGCTCGGGAAGATGGGGCGCTAGCCGAGGACGACACCGTCGTCTCGGGCGAATTTGACGACATCTGTGAAGGCGCGCGCGCGCCACGGCGCCAGGAGGCATCAGGGGCTACCGGCGTGCCTTGACTTGGCCGATACCCCTCTCCATAATGGCGAAAACGGACGACGCGATCCCAGCCGCGGCCCAAGTCCTCTGAAACGTAGTACCTTTCACGAGAGAGACGATGGCGCTTGAAGACCGCATCCGCACGTCCGTAGATCAGGCCGTCCAGGGCCTGGTTTCGGAATTCCTGTCCATCAACTCCGACGAAGTCGCGCGCCAGGTCGGCGAGACCGAGCAGCGCCTCCAGGCGGAGTTCGATCAGAAGCTGGCGGACCTCGAGGCCCAGCGCCGCGAACTGGCAGCCCAGGAACTGCAGAACGCCGTCGAAGCCGCGGCCGCGCAACAGCTCGCCGAGGTGCGCCAGGAGGCCGACCGCCGCCTCTCCGACGCCAGGGCCGAGTTCGACGAGCGCCTGCACGCGGCCGTGGCGGAGACCGAGGCACGCGCCATCGCCGAGACCCGGGCGACCATGACGGCGGAGCTCGCGAGCGAGCGAGAGCAGGAACTGGCGAGCATCACCCGCCTCGTCGAGAGCGTTCGCGGCCTCGACGGCGCCGCCTCGCTCAGCGAGGTGCTGGATGCGCTGGCGCTGGCCGCGGGCCGCGAAGCCGCGCGCGCGGCGGTCGTGGTCATCAAGGGCGACCACGTCACGGGCTGGCGGCTGTCGGGGTTCGGCGCTCGAGACGCGCAGCCCAAGTCCATCGACCTGCCGCTGCAGGATGCCGGAGTCATTTCGCTGGCCGTCTCGTCGGCCCGTGCCGCCACGACGCGTGATGGCGCAGCCGACGGGCCCGGCTTCGAGCACCTGCCGCCGGACCGGATGGGAATGGCCATCCCGGTCCTGGTGGGCGGGCGTGTCGTCGCCGTGGTGTACGCCGATGGCGTGAACGGTGACTCCTCCGAGCCGGCGGTGCCCAGCACCTGGCCGGAGGTCATCGAGGTGCTCGCCCGCCACGCGGGACGGTGCCTCGAAGCGCTCACCGCGCAGAAAGCCACCGCGCCATCCATCGGCGCATCGCGGCTGAGCGGCACGCACGCCGCAGTGCGAGCGGTCGCACCGTCCGGAGCAGCGGGATGAACCGGGGACCGGTGGCGGCCACCACGGCCGCCTTCCTGGTGACCCTCGCGTTCGGCCCCGCCCTGCCGGCTCAACACGATACGAACGGAAATCCCGCGCCCGCTTCCGTGGGCGGGGGCGCGCCGCGCCTCCAGGCGACGATGCACCCCCCTGTGCCCGGCGAATTGCAGGCGTTCTGGCATGCGCCGGCCAGGGACGCCACGCTCACACCCGCGCAGGCCAACTTCGTCGAGGGCGTCCGGCTGCTGGACGAGCAAGACAACGCGGCCGCGGCGCTGCCGTTGCTGAGCCACGGGTCCCTCGCGGCGAGTTCGCTGTCGGACTACGCGCGGTTCTACACCGGCAGGGCCCTGCTGAAGCTGCAGCGCTACGCGGACGCCGAGGCCGCGTTTGCCGCTGTCGCCGCGCGCGAGATCGAGGGCCACCTGCCGGAGGATGCGGCGCTCGGCCAGGCCGAGGCCCGCGAGGCGCAGCTCGACTTCGCCGGCGCCGTGGCGGTCTACGAGGCCATGGCGGCGCGCCCACTCGCCGCTCCGCACGTGGTGCTCGCGCGGCTGGCGGTTGCCGCGGAACAGGCCGGCGACGTGGCCCGGGCCGTCGATGCCTACCGCCGGGTGTACTACGGTTACCCGCTCTCGCCGGAATCCACGGAGGCCGAGTCGGCCCTGACGCGCCTCAACGCCTGGGACGAGGACGAGCCGGACGGCGCGCTCGAGCTGAAACGGGCGGACGCGCTCTTCCAGGCGCGGCGGTGGCCGGCCGCCCGGACGTCCTACGAGCGGGCGCACGACGCGGTCAGCGGCGCCGAGCGCGACCGCGTGCACGTGCGCATCGCGGCGTGCGACGTGCAGCTGCGCCGGTACCAGCAGGCCTTCGAGCCGCTGAAGGGCCAGCGCGTCGGCGCCCACGCCGACGAGGCGACGTTCTACTACCTCTCGGCGCTTCGCGGGCTGGGTGAACGCGCGCAGTACGAGCGGGAGGCCCGCTCCTTCGCCGACAGCCGGCGGCAGAGCCCGTTCGCCGAGGACGTGCTGAACAACCTCGCCTCGCACTTCATCATCGAAGACGAGGACGATCGCGCGGACGAGGTGTTCCGCGTGATGATCGAGCGCTATCCCGCGGGGCGCTTCGCCGAGCGCGCCTACTGGCGTTCGGGCTGGTGGGCGTACCGCGCAGCACGCTACGACGAGGCGGCCGCGCTGTTCGATCGTGGCGCAGCGCAGTTCCCGAGGTCCGACTACCGGCCCTCCTGGCTCTTCTGGAGCGGGCGCGCGTGGCGGAAGGCGGGCAATGAAGCGCTGGCAACCGATCGATTGACGCTGGCGGCGACCGATTACTTCAACAGCTATTACGGCCGGGCCGCGCGAAAGCACTTGTCTCCGGCGGCCGCGGGGCGCGTCGCCTCCACCCTCGATCGGCACGCCGTGACGGCTCCGGCAAAGGCATTTCCGACCGTCGATCGGGTGGCGGAGCTGATCGCCGTCGGGCTCTACCGGGAAGCCCTGAACGAGCTGCAGTACGCGCAGCGCCTCTGGGGCGACTCGCCGCGGCTCACCGCGACCATCGCGCTGGTGCAGAACCGGCTGGGGAACCTTCGCCTGGGCATCAACGCGATGAAACGCGCGTACCCGCAGTGGATGGCGGCGGGCGGCGAGACGCTGCCCCTGGAGATTCAGAAGGTGGTGTTCCCCCTGGAGTACTGGCCGCTGCTCCGGAAGCATGCCGCGGCGCGCGGGCTCGACCCGTACCTGGTGGCAGCGCTCGTGGCCCAGGAGTCGACGTTCGATCCCGAGATCCGCTCCTCGGCCAACGCCGTCGGTCTGATGCAGGTGCTGCCCTCTACCGGCCGGCAGTTCGCGAAGCGGCTGAAGATCCCGCGATTCACGCCCGCGCGCCTCACCGATCCCGAGACGAACGTCCGGCTGGGCACCGCCATCTTCGCCGAGAGCCTCCGCAAGCTCGGCGGGGTCCACTATGCGCTGGCCGCGTACAACGCCGGCGACCATCGCGTGACCCAGTGGCGGCGCGAGCGCCCGGGCCTGCCGCAGGACGAGTTCATCGACGACATCCCGTTTCCCGAGACGCAGAACTACGTGAAGCGCATCCTCGGCACTGCCGAGGACTACCGCCGGCTCTACGGCAAGTAGCACGTCGCGGGAACACGAAGAGGACGAGGCAGACGAAGCAGGATCGGTCAGGTCGGGCGCCGGCACACGCCTCGCACAAGAACCTCAGAACCTGAGAACCTCAGAACCTCAGAACCTCAGAACCTCAGAACCTGAGAACCTGAGAACCTGAGAACCTGAGAGACCCTTCCCTCTGCGCGGGCAGGCATCAGCGCGATATGCGGTACAGCCGACGCTCGCCATCGTCGTCGAGCAGCGTGAGTCGCGGGCTGAGGGTGGCGGCCTCAAGTTGTTCGGGGGCGAGGTCCCGCAGGTGGAGCATCACGTGCGAGACGCCGGTCGCCTGCATCTCGTCGAGAACGTCGTCGGACGGGAATCCGCGCCAGCGGCCCGCACGCCGGCGATAGGGCTCGGGCTCGAACCCGCTGTACCCGTTGACGAGCGGGCGGAAGTGCCGCGTCGCGGCCACCAGATACCGCGCGTTTTCGCTGACCCTGGGCCCGGCGTACATGGGGAACTCGACGAGGACCGCGTCGGCCTCGGCGCGGAGCCGATCGTAGATCGCTGGAATGGGGATGACCGGCGAGAAGGCCATGGGGGCACGAAGCGCTTCGAGCGTTACGAGGCCCCCGAGCGCAAGTGCGCCGGCCGCCCGGTGCGGGGACCGATTGTTGCGCCGTTCGAGCGCGGCCACGCCGTAGCCGGCCAGCATGGCGACGGCAGCCAGGAACAGGACGCCCCACCGGGAGGCATTGCGGATACCCTGCAGCAGCAGCACATGGTCGTGCAGCCAGGCGTATCCGGGCAGAGCGGGCCCGAACGACAGGGCGCCGCCGGTGATGCCAATGGCCGCGATCATCCGGACCCGTGGGCTTCGCAGGCCTGGCGAGATGGTCACGCCGGCCAGTGCCAGCAGCACACCCACCACGCCGGGGAAGAGGGCCGTCCGACCCTCGAATACATGGTGGCTCCACGCGTCGTAATGCAGTCGGCCCGCGGTGGTCAGATAGTCGAGCCATCCGGCTGAGTACACACGCACCTCTTCAAGGGACCGGACCAGGCCCTGGTCCCGGCTGACCAGGTAGTAGGGCCAGAGGAACGGCGCGATCACGGCCACCGCGAGGACGCCTGCCATTGCCAGCGCAAAGACCCGTGGCCCCCGGCCCGGCCCCAGCCACTCCGGCATCCGCACCATGGCGGCGACGCTGAGCGCCGCGCTGAGGAAGACGAGCGTGTAATTCGAACACAGAGCCTGGAGAGCGAACGCGGATGCGAGGCACAACGCAGATGGCGCAGATGACGCGGAGGCCGCAGATGGCGCAGATGACGCAGATGACGATGGGGCCGCAGATGGCGCAGACACCTCCGTGCCTTGAACCTCTGTGCTTCGAACCTCCGTGCGTCGAACGCTCGTGCGACCCGCTGTGAGCACCCTGTCCATCGCGTACAGCGCCAGGGGAAAGAACTCGATGTGCAGGGCCTGCAGGTGTGGGATGCGCGTGAGCTGGTGCGCATTGAAGGTGTAGAGCAGGCCGGAGACGAATCCCGCCGTTGCGCTACCCGTCCAGCGGGTCATGACGAGGCACATGGTCCAGCCCGAGAGCGCCAGGCCGGCCAGCACCAGGAGGTTGTACACGACAGTCGGCGAGCTGCCGGCCCAGAGCAGCGGCGCGCCCATCAATGACGGGACGAGCAGGTGCTCGGAGTACGCGAGCGTGAGCGGCTCGGGATGGAAGATCGGGGCGTTGAACAGGTTCAGGGGATCGCGCGGCAGGATGTGCGCGACCCAGGCGATGATCCAGGTGTTCAGGCCCGTGTCGTCGTTGTCGAGCCGCGAGAGGCCAGCCAGGTCGCTCGCCAGCGGCCAGGTGTGCACCACCGCCATGGCAGCGAACGCCACGAGCAGGGCCGCGGCCCGGAGCATCACCGGCCCCCGTTCGACAACGAATACAGCACCTGGTCGCCTTCGTCGGCGACCAGGGCCAGGTCGGGGCTTTCCGCTGCCTGGCGGAGCAGCTCCGCCGGCACGCGGCGCTTGTGCATGAGCACGTGCGTGACGCCGAGGGCGCGGAGTGATCGGACTGCGTCTGGCGATGGGAACTGCCGCATCACCTCGGCGTGAGTGGTGTAGCTGGCCGGGGTGAACCCGCTGTAGCCGTTCAGGAGCGGCTTCAGGTGCCAGGCCGAGTAGAGCACGCTCGGCCCGTTGTCCTGGATGGCCTCGCGCGGCGGGAAGGGGAGTTCGGCCAGCACGATGTCGTCCATCGCAGCCACGCGATCGTAGATGCGCGGGATGCCCTCGTACACCGTGAATCCCATCGGCACGCGGAGCGCCTCCACCGTGACGAGCAGCCCGGCGCCCACGGCCACGGCGGTGCCCACGGCGTGTGTCGCGCGCGCGCGCATCGCCGCCAGCGCGAAGCCCGCGAGCACGGGGAGCGCGAAGAGCGTGAGCCACCCGAACCTCGACACGACGCGGATGCCCTTCAGGATGGGCACCAGCTCGTACAGCTGTCGATACCCCGGAAGGTTGGCGCCAAACGACAGCGCCAGCCCGACGATGCCGATGGCCAGCGCCATGCGGGCCCGCGGATCGCGCCACGCGCGTCCCGAGGCAAGGGCGCCCAGCGCCAGCAGGGTGACGGTGATGCCGGGGAAGAGCGCCGAGTTCGAGCCGAACCAGCGGTGGCTCCACAGCCGGTGGTGCAGTGTGCCGCCCGTAGACAGCCAGTCGCGCCACGTGGCCGAGTACATCCTCACGTCATCGAAGGTGCGCACGAGCCCTTGCATCGTGTGCGCCAGCCAGTAGGGATAGAGAAACGGCGCCAGCAGCGCGGCGGCCACGAGGCCCGCCAGCGCAATTGCGCCGACCTGTGAGGGCCGCCACGCCTCGGGCCGAACCGCCGCGGCGGCCGCCATCGCAATGGCCGTCATGACGAGCAGGTAGTTGGACGTCAAGGCCTGCAGCACGCACGCCGCGGCCAGGAGCAACGCCCATCGGAGCTGGGGCGCCCGAAGCAGCAGGTCCAGCGCCAGCAGTGCCAGCGGGAGGTACTGCACGTGCATGGCCTGCAGGTGGCCGAATCGCACCAGTGTGTGCGCGTTGAAGGCATACGCCAGGCCCGAGACGATGCCGGCGGCACGGTCACCGGTCCATCGCGCGACGACCCAGGCCATGGCGAAGCCGCTCAATGCGAACCCTGCCATCGCGAGGAGGTTGTACACGAGGACCGGGTCGAAACCAGCCCACGTGAGGGGCGCACCGAGCAGCGCCTGGGGCAGCATCACCTCCGAGAAGGCGAGCGTGCGCGGCTCGGGGTAGAAGATGTTGGCGTTGAAGAGCTGCAGCGGATCGCGCAGCAGGGCCATGCCGACCCAGGCGATCGCCCAGGCGTTGAGCGCCGTGTCGGCGTTGTCCACGCGGCCCCAGGTGCCGGGCGCGCTCGCCAGCGGCCAGGTGTGCAGGATGGCCGCGGCCGCGAAGAGGGCTAGTTCGGGAAGCCGACGATCTCGAAGAGCCACACGTCGCCTTCCTTCACGATCGGGCGCAGATACTCGCGGTAGGTGTCGATCCGCTCGAGCAGCCGCTCGCGTGAGCGCCCGTCGTACATGTTCAGGTGGAAAACCACGTATCGCGCGCCGATCCGGCCCAGGATCCGGAACGAGGCGCGCGTGGGAAACGAGCTGAGGGGCACCACGTTGTCGCGGAACTCCCTCGGGATGTGATCGCTGTAGCCGTTGACCAGCGGCATCCAGTGGGTGGTGGAGTTCAGCATGTAGATCGCGTGCCGGGGGAAATCGCTGCGCTCGTAGAAGTAGGGGAACTCGGCGACGGGACCCGCCGGCTGCATGGCCAGCACGCGATAGGCGGCTGGAAAGGGGGCGACCTCGCGGAAGGCCGTCAGCGGCGCGTGCGTCAGTTCGGCGGCGGCCGCAAGCACCAGCACGCCGGCCCACAACGCGGCGCGCGGGCGCGCACCGACCACGTCGCGAACCGCGAAGCCGGCGAAGACGACCAGGCACATCACCACGACGATCCCGATACGACCCGGCGCCCGCAGGAACGAGAAGACCGGGATCGTGTTGTGGAAGAGCGTGTACAGTCCCGCGTCGGGGCCGAAGGACAGCCAGAACGCCAGCACCCCCGTCAACCCGTAGAAGAGCAGCAGCTCCCGATCCCGGCGGCTCCGCACGGCGATGACCATGCCTGCGCCCCCGAGCATCAGGGTGAGGATGCCGGGGAAGAGCACCTCGTTGAACGGCTCGATCCACGGCAGCCACCACCGGTGTGCCCAGGCAGACGACGCGAGCCAGGCGCCCGTGTCGGCGGAGTACATCCGCGCGTCCTCCAGCGTGCGCGCGAACCCGGTCTCGCGCTGGATCTCGAGGAAGGGGACGAAGAAGGGTATCGTGAGGCCGACCGCCACGAACGCCGCGAGCGCGATGGCGACCCAGTAGTCGCGATCCCGCCAGCGCCGCCGCGTCGCCGCGACGACCAGCGTACCCAGGCCGACGATCAGCCCGGCGAAGATGCCGTAGTACGCGCAAGCCAGCGCCTGCAGCCACAGCAGCACGCCGAGCGTGACACTGCGGCCCACCGTAACGCGATCCGCGAGCCGGTGGAAGGCGAGCAGGCAGAACGGGATGCCGCCGGTGAACAGCAGCTGGATGTGAGCCGTCCGCGCGAAGACGAACGGGCAGAACGCGTAGAGGACGGCCGCGACGGCCGCGGCGCCGCGGTGGCCCGTGAGGTAGCGCACCAGGTAGTACGCGCCGACGGCGGCGATGACGAACGACAACAGCGCCACCGCATTGTGGGTGGAGTACGGATTGCGCGTCAGCGCCCAGACGGGCGCCCCAAGCGCGCCCTCCACCAGGTTCGGCTCCGAGAAGGCCAGCGCATTGCGCTGCGGATAGAAGATGTTCGCCTGGTACACGCCGAGGGGGTCGGCGCCGAGGGCCTGGGCCACCCAGTTCACCACCCAGATGCTCCACCGCCCATCGTCGGTGTTGATGCGGCCGACCCGGTCGATCTTGAAGGCCAGGGGGTAGGTGAGGATCGAGGTGAGCGCGACGGCAGCGAGGACCACGGCCGTGACCTCGGCGAGCCCCCGGGATCGCATGCGCGTCGTATGGTAGCATGCCCGGTCGGCCTCGCTGTCTGAATGGATCGTCTCCTCGAGCTCACGTCCCTCGCCGAGCAGTCCCACTTCTGGTTCCGCGGCTTCCGCTGGTTCGTGCGGCCGTTCCTGGAGCGCGCGACGGCAGGCCTCGCACGGCCGCGCATCCTCGACTGCGGCTGTGGCACCGGCACGAACCTGGCGATGCTCGACCCCTACGGCGAGGCCTACGGCTTCGACCTCACCTGGCGCGGGTTGCAGTTCGCGCACGAGCGCGGCCGGCGCCGCATCGCGCAGGCCAGCATCGACGCCATCCCGTTCGCCTCGGGCTCGTTCGACCTGGTGACCTCCTTCGACGTGTTCCAGACGCTGCCGGACGCCGTCGAGCATCGGGCGGCTCGCGAGCTGGCGCGCATCCTCAAGCCGGGCGGCGCCGCGGTGCTGAACTTCGCCGCGCTCGAGGTGCTGAGAGGCGGGCACTCGGTTCTGGCCGAAGAGGTGCGGCGCTATAACCCGGCACAGGTGCGCAGGCTGCTCGAGGGGGCCGGTCTGAAAGTGGAGCGCCTGAGCTTCACCTTTGCCGCGGTCTTTCCGCTGATGCTGGCCGCGCGGGTCGGGCATCGGTGGCGCCGGCGCGGCCGGGAAGCCGAGGCCGAGGAGTGGGAGATCAAGGTGCCGGCGGCGCCCATCAACGGCGCGCTGACGCTCGCGCTCGGCGCCGAGGCGCTGGCGCTTCGCGTGCTCCCCATGCCATTTGGCTCGTCGATAATTTGCCTCGCGCGCAAGCCGCGCTAATCTGATTCGCGTCGTCATGACGCGTGTCGTGCCTGTGGCCCTGGCCGCGCTGGCCGGGATGGCGGCCTGGCTGTCGCTCGGCTTTCTCGCGGGCGCCGACCCTGCGGGCCAGCTGCGTGTCGGGCTCCTCGCCCCCTGGTGGGTGCTCGTCGTTTTCCAGGCAGCGGCCCTCGGCGTGGTCGTCCTCGGCCGTGTGCCGACCGCGCGGATGTGGCCGCTGGCCCTGACGGCGTTGGTCTGCCTCCCGTGGCTTCCAGGCCGTGTGCCGCCGGCCTTCCTCACCTGGTACGGGCCGCTCTCGCGGCTGGTCTGGGCGCTGGTCGTGCTGGGTCTGGCTGTGCCGGCTCTGGCGCGCCGGCGCCTGTGGCGCTGGTGTGGCGCACCTGCGCGAGCCCCCTGGATCGCGGTGACGGTCACCATCGTGGCGCTCGGGGCCGGCAGCCTGGCCCTGCAGCAGCGCATGCCGGCCGGTGACGAGCCTCACTACCTGGTGATCACGCAGAGCCTCCTGCTCGACGGCGACCTCCGTATCGAGAACAACCACGCGCGCCACGACTACCTGGCCTACTTCGCCGGCGACCTCCGGCCGGACTTTCTGCGCCGCGGCCTGGATGGCCAGATCTACTCCGTGCACGCGCCGGGCCTCTCCGTCGTGCTGGCCCCGGCGTTTGCCATTGCGGGATACGCGGGGGCCGTGGCCACCATGATCGCCCTGGTGTCGTTCGGGCTGGCGCTGGTCTGGATGGCGACCTGGGAGCTCACCGGCAGTGCCCGCGCCGCGTGGCTGGCATGGGCTGCCACGGCCTTTGCGGCTCCAGGGTTTTTTCACTCGTTCGCCATCTACCCCGATGGCGTGGGGGCGACCTGTACGGCGGCGGCGCTCCTGGCGCTCGTCCGGTTGGACAACGGGCCCGGGCGGCTGGCCCGTCCGCACCTCGTCGCCCTGGGCGCGGCGCTCGCACTCCTGCCGTGGCTGCACTCGAGGTTTGCCGTCGTGGCGGGTGTGCTCGGCGTCGTGCTGTTCCTGCGGCTCCTCCTTCGTCCCGACCGATGGCGGTCGATCGCGGCCTTCGTGGCCGTGCCGATCCTGTCGGCCTGCGCATGGTTCACGTTCTTCTGGGTCATCTGGGGCTCCCCCAATCCTTCAGCGCCCTATGGTTTCAGCACGCAGAGCAGCCTCGCGAACCTGACGGCGGGGATTCCGGGGTTGCTGTTCGATCAGCAGTTCGGCTTGCTGCCAAACGCCCCGGTCTATTCGCTGGCGCTGCTGGGCCTGGTCACGATGGCGCGCGTGCGCCCCCGCCTCGCTGTCGAACTGGGGCTGCTGGCCGTGCTCTACACCGCGGCCGTCGCCTCGTATCCCATGTGGTGGGGCGGCTACAGCGCCCCGGCCCGGTTTCTCGTCGTCATCCTGCCCATCTTCGCGGTGCCGCTGGGTACTCTCTGGGCGCGCGGCGGCGCGGGTGTCCGCGCGATGGCGCTCGTCCTGCTGACGGTGAGCCTGGCCATCACGCTGACCGAAGCGATGGTGGATCACGGGGCGCTCCTGTACAACGCGCGTGATGGCTTCAGCTTGCTGCTCGACTGGGCCAACCGGAGCGTGAACCTCCCGCTTGCGTGGCCCAGCCTGCACCGGACGACAGGAGGTGAAGCGCTGGGGACCGTGGCCACGTGGGCCCTCACGGGCGGTGCGCTTGGCACGCTGGCGGTGTGGCTGTCCGCGCGGCGACCCGCGCAAGCATGGGTCTTCGCGAGCGCCTGGCTGGCGTTGACGGTGATGGTCTCCTCATCGCTCGCGTGGAAGGGCGGGGACTCGACCTTCACGGAGACCTCCTCGGGTCTCGATCTCCTGCGCCACTGGCCAGAGCGATGGAGCGGGGTGGGGTGGCGCTCGCAGCCGTACGGGACGATACCGCTCGGCGACGTGCCCCAGCAGCTGAGCCTGGCCAGCACGGTGAGAGGGCCGCGCAATCCCGATGCGTCGGCCCTGGTCGCGATGCCCATGGTCCCGGCCGGTGACTACGAAATTGTCCTGGAAGGATCGGCCCATCCGTCAGGCACCATCAGCGTGTCCGTTGGGCGGACACGGCAGGTCGTGGACGTGATCGACCTGAACGAGTGCGAGGGCGGTCGCACCGGGCTCATCGTCGACCTGCCGGTCCACGTGCACTCGCTCACCATCCGGGGTGACGAAGAGGCCCGTCGGTCGGTGAGCCGGTTGACCTTGCAGCCGATGAGCGTCTTCGGGCCGGGCCGGAGGGCCGAAGGGCAGGCCCTTCGCGCGTCACGTTACGGCGCGGCCCGGATCTTCTTCCTGGACGACAACACCTTCATGGAGCGGCCCGGGTTCTGGACCCGCGGGCGGTCGTCCGCATCGATCATCGTGGATGCCCTGAGGCCCGACGGCGAGGGGCGAGACGTGCCGATCGCACTGGTGGTGCGGGCCGGGCCGCTGGCGACGTGGGCCGAGTTCTCGATGGGAACGTGGACCGAGCGGGTCGAGCTCGCTGCGCACCGCGAGGCGACGGTGGTGCTGCCGCCTCGCGGCGGGGCTCCGAACTGGCAGATGACGATTCGAAGCGGACCCGGCTTCCGGCCCTTCGAGCACGATCCCGGTAGCCGGGATCCGAGGAACCTGGGTGTGTGGGTCGAGATCCGATGAACGCCAGGACCCCAGAACCCCAGAACCCGAGAACCCGAGAACCCGAGAACCCGAGAACCTCAGAACCTCACCACACCGGTGAAATACAGCCCCTTGAAGGTGAGTGAACCCGTGTCCCGGTCGGCCTGGTAGAACACGTCCACCGAGCGATACCCGACCGTGGCGCCGACGTTGTTCGTGAAGTTCACGGTGCCGTAGATGTCGAAGTCGGTGTACTCGCCGTCGTAGTCCTCGCTGAGGTTGTCGGGGACGCGAAAGAACGACAGCTCGCCGCCGATGGCGACGTTCTTCGTGACGTAGCCGCGGCCGACGAAGCCGATGGTCGGGATGGGCGCGACGGCGGTGGTGAACTCCTCGCCGATCGGGCTCTGCAGCTCCACGCGCACGTCCGTGTACTTCGCGTCGAGCAGGACCCCGGCGAAGCCGCGGCTGCGGTAGATGAAGTCGTACTCGTAGCCGAAGCGGAAGGTGTTGTACTGGGCGGTGGTGCTGACGGGCAGGCCCACCCGGTAGCGCTGGCCGTTGAACACGAACTCGCGCTGCAGGGTGACGGCGTCCGTCAGGTATTCGACGGGCAGGTACTCGAACCTGAACTTGTGCTTCGTGGCAGGGCGCAGGACCACGTTCAACCGGCCCAGCTTCTTCTTGGTGATCCCGAGGTCGTCCACCAGGTTGACGTCGGTGCCCAGGATGCCCAGCGATTCGGAATTCACGATGAGGCCCGGCGTGGCGTTCCACCAGCCGTAGGAGGCCTCGACGTGGTAGTCCTCGCCGACGGCGGCCTCCATCGGCGGCCGGAACTGGGCCAGCGCCGGCGCCGCCGCGCCCAGCATCGCCACCGCCATTGCGCCCACCCGAAACGCCGCCGATAGCCGCACGATTCCCCTCTGTGCCATGACAGTTCCACCTGGCCCCGAAAATTGTTGCCGCTTACCGTATCGGCCGTTGACCAGCGGCCCTTTAGCCGGACAGAGGGAGGAGGCCGGCTTGCCCGAGTGGGAATCGGGCGGGTATCAGGGTAACAGATTGGCGAAGGGGAGATCCATTGATGATTGGTGATTGCCGATTGAGCGATTCATTGGGTGATTGGCGATTGGAGCATTGGGCATTGGATTGCGCGATTGCGCGATTGCGCGATTGGGGGATTGGGGGATTGGGGGATTGGGGGATTGGGGGATTGATCGATTCGCCCATCCGCAGCAGCGCGGCGGCGAGGTCCGGGTGTCGCCGACCGGCTTCCCAATGTTTGGGTCCGGTACGACGTCCGACCATCCCGAAGCGCCTCGCGAGGGAGTGTCAGGACTTCGGTGTGTGAGGCGCCCAGCCAGTGATGCGTGTGGGCGCTGTGGGGAATGTCTGGCGGAAAGGCAAAGAACGGAATCACGTGCGCCCATGCGCGGCGCCAGGAGGCGGCGACGGTCGGAAACTAGACGCCCCAGGGCCCGCGCTCGAAGGCGTCCAGGGCGGTGCCGGCGCTCTCGGCGCTCGGCGCGGCGTAGATCGCCCGCAGCGCCTGCGCCAAGGGCTTGCGCTCCTTCCAATTCGTGTAGTCGAGACTGTGGCGCAGCAGGTGGACGATGCAGGTTGGGAGCGTCGTGGCGGGGAAGACGGCCGCCAAGGCCTGGCTCATGCCCTTGAGCCCATCGGTCACTGCGATGAGGATGTCCTGGCAGCCGCGCGTCTTCAAATCGGTGAAGACCTTGAGCCAGAACTTCGCGCCTTCCGTCTGTTCGATCCAGCCCCCCAGGATGTCGCGCGTGCCGTCCGGGAGCACCGCCAAGGCGAGATACACGGCCTTGCAGCGCACGGTGGCCTAGATC
>JBFWQE010000135.1:0-15244 GCA_050249615.1 Vicinamibacterales bacterium | reverse complement strand
GGCGATGTCGCTGGCCGCCAGGCCGAGCGGCAGACCCGTGAGGCCGCCCAGGCCGAACATCGGGAGGAACGCCAGCGCGAAGAGCATCGCCGTGGGGAAGCGGATCGACCCGCCCCACAGGGAGAGCACGAGGGCCGTGATCAGCACCACCGACGGAATCGACACGATCATCGTGGTGATCTGGAAGAACGTGCTGAGCGTGGTGCCCATGCCGGTCAGGAACATATGGTGCGCCCAGACCAGCATCGACATCAGGCCCAGGAAGAGCACGGCGGACACCATCAGGCCGTAGCCCCAGAGCGGCCGCCGCGTGTTGCTGACGATCACCTCCGAGACGATCCCGATTGCGGGCAGGACGAGGACGTACACCTCGGGGTGGGCGAGGAACCAGAAGAGATGCTGCCACAGGATCGGGCTGCCGCCGCCGGAGTAGTCCTGCAGCGGGATGCCGCCGATCACCAGGCCGCTCGGCAGGAAGAAGCTGGTGCCCGCCGTGCGGTCCATCAACTGGAACACCGCCGCCGCCTGCAGCGCGGGGAACGCCAGCAGCAGGAGCAGCGCCGTGACCAGTTGCGCCCAGACGAAGAAGGGCATCCGCGAGAGCGTCACGCCCGGGGCGCGAGACCGGACGATGGTGGTGATCATCGCGATGGCGCCGAGCGTGGCCGACCCGCTGACGAGGATCATCCCCGCGAGCCACCATGTCTGGCCCTTCGTCGCCAGGATGGAGAGCGGCGGGTAGGCCGTCCAACCGGAGTTGGCGGCGCCGCCCTCCACGAAGAGACTGGCCACCATCACTGCGCCCCCCAGCGCATACAGCCAGAAGGCCAGGGCGCTGACGCGGGGCAGCGCCATGCCCGCGGCGCCAATGAGCCGTGGCACCAGCAGCGTGCCGAACGCGCCCGCGGCCATCGGCACCACGGCGAGGAAGATCATCACCGTGCCGTGCATCGCCACGAGCTGGTTGTAGAACTCGGGCAGCATGATGCCGCCGGGCGCGTTGGCGTCCCCGAGGAGCGGCACGAGCCACGCGGGCAGCGGCTGGCCGGGCCACGCGAGCTGCCATCGCATCAGCAGCATCAGCAGGAAGCCCACCAGCAGGAACAGCAGGGACGTGACGGCGTACTGGAAGCCGACCGTCCGGTGATCCGTCACGCCATTACAATACCCTGATGGCTCGCACCACTTCCTTCGCGCTTGCCGGCGCGCTTCTCCTTGCTGTCATGCTCACCACCAGTCCTCTCGGGGCGCAGGCGCCCGAGCCCATTCGGTACACGCTCCGCTTCCCCTCGGCCGCGACGCACTACGTGGAGGTCGAGGCCGTCTATCCCACCGGCCGCCAGCCGTCCGTCGAGGTGTTCATGGCAGTCTGGACGCCGGGGTCCTACCTGGTGCGCGAGTACCAGCGCCATGTCGAGGGCGTCAGCGCATCCGCCGACGGCAAGCCGCTCGCGGTGGAGAAGTCGCGCAAGAACCGCTGGCGGATCACCACCGGCGGCGCGCCCGCCGTGACCCTGCGCTACCGCGTCTACTCGCGCGAGATGACGGTGCGCAACAACTGGGTGGAGGCGGGCTTCGCCATGCTGAACGGCGCGCCGACGTTCCTCACGCTGGCGGAGCGCGGGCCCCGCCCGCACGAAGTGCGCCTCGAGCTGCCCGCCGGCTGGAAGGGCTCGGCCACGGCCCTGATGCCCATCGCCGGCAGCCCACATGCCTACCGCGCCGAGGACTTCGACACCCTCGTCGACAGCCCCATCGTCGTCGGCAACCCCGTGACGCGCGAGTTCACCGTCGAGGGAAAGAAGCACGTGCTGGTCCTCGAGGGCGATCCGTCGCTCTTCGAGGCCGACCGCGCCGCGGCCGACGTGCAGAAGATCGTGGAGGCGGGCCGCAGGGCCATGGGCCCGCTGCTCTATCCGCACTACTACTTCCTCAACATGGTGGTGGATACCGGCGGCGGGCTCGAGCACAAGAACAGCTTCCTCACCATGTCGAGCCGCTACACGACGCGCACGCACCGCAGCTACCTGAACTGGCTGTCGCTCGTCGCCCACGAGTACTTCCACAACTGGAACGTGAAGCGCCTGCGCCCCGTGGAGCTCGGCCCCTTCGACTACGAGAACGAGAACTACGTGAAGACGCTGTGGGTGGCCGAGGGCTTCACCGACTACTACGCCGACGTCCTCGTGCGGCGCGCGGGGCTGTCCACGCTGGACGAGTACTTCGACGGGCTCTCGAACCAGATCGAGGCCGTGCAGACCCGACCGGGCCGCCTCGTGACGCCGGTGAACATGGCGTCCTACGACACCTGGATCAAGCAGTACCGGCCCGACGAGAACACGCCGAACACGTCCATCGACTACTACCCGAAGGGTGCGGTCATCGCGTTCCTGCTCGACGCGAAGATCCGCAAGGCCACGGAGGGCACGAAGTCGCTCGACGACGGGATGCGGATCGCGCTGCAGCGCTACGGCGGCGAGAAGGGCTACACGCCCGAGCAGTTCTACCAGGTGATGACGGAGGCGGCCGGGATCGACCTGAAGCCGTTCTTCCGGACAGCGGCCGAATCCACCGACGAGCTCGACTACACCGAGGCGCTGGAGTACTTCGGCCTGCGATTCCGCCCCGTGGATCCTCGCACCGCGCGGGCCTTCCTTGGCACGACCACGCGGATCGACAACGGCCGCCTGCTCGTGACTGGCGTGCGCCGGGGCACGCCGGCCTTCGACTCGGGCCTCAATGTCGACGATGAAATCCTGGCCATCGATGACGTGCGCGTGCGGCCGGATGCCCTGACGGCGAGGCTCGAGCAGTATCGGCCCGGAGACAGGGTCGAGCTGCTGGTGGCGCGCCGGGACAGGTTGACCAGGCTCGATGTCACGCTCGGGGCGGACCCCGGCCGTCCGTGGCGCCTCGAGCTGCGCCCCGACGCAACCGAACAGCAGAAGGCGCGCGTCCTGGCCTGGCTCGGGCAGGGGCAGTAGAACACTTTCGGGAGTCGGGAGTCGGGAGTCGGGCGTCGGGAGTCGGGCGTCGGGGCGCCGGGAAGCCGTTCGCCACGCCATTCGTCCCCTCGAGACGGCTCGTGCCAACTATTCCTGTGACCAATCCGTCTACAAGGAGCATGCGGACGGCCCTTCGGGTGTGGTTTCCCATGGCGCTGCTGGTCACCGCCGCCTGGGCGCCCCTCAACGCCCGGAGCGACGCCCGGGTGGCGGCCACCGCCGCGGCGGTGCCGGTCGCCGAAGGCGAGCCCATCGTCATCGACGGCCGGATGGACGAGGGCACCTGGGAGCGGGCGGGCCGCATCACCGATTTCGTCCAGCGCGAGCCGGCGGAAGGCCAGGCGCCCAGCCATGCCACCGAGGCGCGCGTCGCCTACGACGGCTCGGCGCTCTACGTGGCCATTCGCGCCTTCGACTCGGAGCCCGACCGCATCGTCGGCATCCTGACACGGCGCGACCAGCAATCGCCCTCGGACTGGGTGAAGGTGATCGTGGACTCGTACCTGGACCGGCGTTCGGCGTACGAGTTCGCCGTGAATCCCGTGGGCGTGAAGCGCGACCGCTATTACTACAACGACGGGCCGAGCGACGACAGCTGGGATGCGGTGTGGGACGTGCAGGTGGCGCGCGACACCGAGGGGTGGCGTGCCGAGTTCCGCATTCCCTTCTCCCAGCTCAGGTTCAATGGCACCGAGGGCGGGCCCGTCGGGTTCGCCATCGTCCGCGAGGTGGGCCGGCTGAACGAGATCTCGACGTGGCCGCTGCTGTCGCGCAACGCGAACGGATTCGTCTCGCAGTTCGGCGAGCTGCAGGGCATCCGCTTGGGCGGCTCGCCGCAGCGGCTCGAGCTGATGCCGTACACCGTGGGCAAGCTGGACACCCACACCGTGGAGGCGGACAACGCCCTCGCGAAGTCGCCCGATCCGGGCGGCGCGCTCGGATTGGACCTGAAGTACGCGGTGACGCCCGGCCTCACGCTCACCGCCACCGTCAACCCCGATTTCGGCCAGGTGGAGGCCGACCCCGCGGTGGTGAACCTCGACGCCTTCGAGGCGTTCTTCCCGGAGCGCCGGCCCTTCTTCGTCGAGGGGTCCGGAACCTTTCGCTTCAACATGGACTGCAACGACGGCAACTGCACGGGACTCTTCTACTCTCGCCGCATCGGCCGCGCGCCTCAGGGCTCGCCAGAGGCGGGCGACGATGAGTTCTCGACGTCGCCGGATGTCGCCACCATCCTCGGCGCCGCCAAGTTGACCGGCCGGATCGGGAGCTTCTCGGTGGGCGGGCTGAACGCCGTGACCGTCCGCGAGGACGCGGTCATCGCCGGCCCGGGCGGCATCGATCGCCGCCTGCAGAGCGTCGAGCCGCTGACCTCCTACAGCGTCGCGCGCGTCCGCCGCGAGTACGCCAATCAGTCGGCGCTGGGCTTCATGTTCACGTCCACCAACCGCCAGATCACGGATGCGGTGAGCTTCCTGACCGACAACGCGTATGCCGGCGGCGTGGACTACGACTGGCGCCTGTCGCGCGAGTACAGCGTTTCAGGGTTCTGGGCGGGGAGCCACCTGCGCGGCAGTCCCGAGGCCATCGATCGGCTGCAGCGGAACTCCGTGCACTCGTATCAGCGGCCGGACGCCGACTACACCGAGGTGGATCCGCTGGCCACCACGCTGAGCGGGCATGCGGGGTCGGTGTCCTTCGGCAAGATCGCCGGCGATCGCACGCGGTTCAACACCTTCCTGGGGTACAAGAGCCCCGGCTTCGACAGCAACGACCTGGGCTTCCAGCGCCGCGCCGACGAGCGCACGATCAGCAACTGGTTCCAGTACCGCGACTTCGTGCCCGGCCGCTACGTGCGCAACTGGAACATCAACTTCAACCAGTGGGCCGGCTGGAACTTCGGCGGGGACCGCCTGTTCTCGGGCGGGAACATCAACACGCACTGGACGTTCGTCAACCAGTACAGCTTCGGCGTCGGCGTGAACCTCAACAGCGCGCCGTTCCGCGATCGCATCACCCGCGGCGGGCCCGGCGTGCTCGGCAACGCCAGTCGCAGCGTCTGGTTCTACGCCAACACCGACAACCGGAAGGCGCTCTCGTTGAGCTACAACGGCTACTACGAGGCCGATGGCCAGGGCACGGCTCGGCGGAACATGAACCCGTGGATCAACCTGCGGCCGTCCTCGGCCATCTCGCTCTCGGCGGGTCTCCGCTACGAGATCAACAAGGACGACGCGCAGTGGGTTGAAAACGCCGAAGACGATGACGGGACAACGCACTACGTGTTCGGCCGCATCGATCAGAAGACCGTGGCGATGACGCTGCGCTTCAACTACACGATGACGCCGAACCTGTCGCTGCAGACCTACGCCGAGCCGTTCGTCTCCGCCGGCGACTACTCGAAGTTCCGCGAGCTGGTGGACGGCCGCGCCGCCACCTACCCGGATCGCTATCAGCCCTACGACTACACGGGATCGGCGGACTTCAACATCCGCTCGTTCCGCACCACGAACGTGCTCCGGTGGGAGTACAAGCCGGGCTCGCAGCTCTTCCTGGTATGGCAACAGGGCCGGTCCGACGATATCAAGGACTACGGGACCTTCCAGTTCAACCGCGACTTCGGCGGCCTCTTCCGGTCGCCCTCGCGCAACGTGTTCCTGGTCAAGTTCACCTATTGGGTGAACATGTAGATCAGGGATCAGGGATCAAGGGATCAGGGAACAGGGAACAGGGATCTCAGGATATGGCCCGTGCGACGTGTGGGGGCATGCCCATCCACTCGTACCGTGACCTGGTGGTCTGGCAGAAGGCGGTCCTCCTGGCGACCGATGTCTACCGTCTTGCGCGGGAATTCGAGCGACAGGACCGCTTCCATCTTCGCGTGGCCCTCGGCAGCGAGGCCGAACTCCAGACCCAGCTGGAAATCGCGCTGCGGGCTGGCGTCATCTCCCCGCCGACCGGCAACGGCCTGGTGGCGCAGGCTTCCGAGGTCGGCCGTATGCTGCACCGCCTCGTCTCAGCCGTGAGCAAGGCCAACGCCCCTGGCAAGGGCAGCCGCCCCTGACCCTGACCCTGACCCCTGATCCCCCTGATCCCCCCTGATCCCTTGATCCCTGACCCCTTGATCCCTGATCCCTGGTCTATGATCCCCGGATGCCCCTCGGCAAGAACCTCCGCGACTTCGTTCACGGCATCGCCTACGGCCACTACGAGCGGGAGCTGCGGAAGCAGGCCAACGAGCTGAACGACCTGTTCCTGCTCCTCTGCTACATGGAGGTTGTCGGGCTGCCGAACCCGGCCGCGCTCTACATGCTCGACATCTATCCCTACCTGCTGGACCAGTTCCACCTCTGGCACCGCCGGATGGGCATGGACCGGTCGCCGCTCGGCACCCTGCCCTGCTGCTGATGGGCGAACCGGCGCGCCTCCTCGATCGGAAGGTCCTGTTCTTCGGTGGCAAGGGCGGCGTGGGGAAGACGACGAGCGCCTCGGCCACGGCGCTGGCGGCGAGCCGCGCGGGGCGGCGCGTGCTGCTGGTGTCCACCGATCCCGCGCACAACACCGCCGACATCTTCGCCCGCCCGATCGGCCCCGACATCGTCGAGGTGGCGCCGAACCTGCACGCGCTCGAGATCGACGCCGGGCGGGAGTCGGCCCGGTACGTGGCCGAGGTGAAGGATCGCATCAAGGCGCTGTTCGGGCACCAGATCCTCAAGGAGGCGAACCGGCAGATCGACCTGGCGGCGAGCATGCCGGCGGCCGAGGAGGTGGCGCTCTTCGACCGCATCGGTGCGCTGATTCGCGGGGAGGACGATCGGTTCGACCTGCTGGTGTTCGACACGGCGCCCACGGGCCACACGCTGCGGCTCATCCGGATGCCCGACCTGATGGAGGCGTGGATCCGCGCGCTGTCGCGCTCGCGTCGCGCGATGCTGGGTGTGGAGCAGGACGACCGGAACGACCCCATCATGCTATCGCTCGCCGAGCGGCTGGAGCGCTTGCGCGAGTTCCGCGCGCGGCTGGTGAGCCCGCGCGTGACCGCGTTCGTGCTGGTGCTCGTCGCCGAGCGGCTGCCCATCGAGGAAACCGCGCGCGCGCTGGCGCAGCTGGACGAGGCGGGCGTGCGCGTGGGGGCGCTGGTGGTGAACCGCGTGCTGCCCCCCACCAGTTCCGATCCGTTCCTGGTGGCCCGGCAGGCGCAGGAGCGCGTCTACGTGGAGGAGATCGACCGGCGCTTCACCGGCGTGCCCATCCTGCGCGTGCCACAGCTCCCGCGCGACGTGCACGGCATCGAGACGCTCGGGACCATTGCGGCCGCCCTGTTCCCCGGATAAAGTCCTCCTTATGAGCAGCAGGCCCACCCCCCGGATCACCGTGCCCGACCCGGACGAATTCGCGATCTTCTACGCCGGCTACATCAACAAGGTCCCCGCGAGCGGGCCGCTGGCGGCGCTCGAAGCGCAGCGCGCCGACATCGAGCGCTTCGCGGTGCTGAACGATGCCCGGGCGGCGTTTCGCTACGAGGAAGGCAAGTGGAGCGTGAAAGAGGTGCTCGGGCACATCTCGGACGCCGAGCGCGTGTTCGGGTATCGCCTGCTGCGCATCGCGCGGGCCGACACCACGCCGCTGGCCGGCTTCGACGAGAACCAGTGGGCCGCGGTGGCGCCCCACCACCAGCGGTCCATCAAGGCCGTCGTGCACGAGCTGCTGGCGGTCCGCGAGGCGACGCTGTCGCTCGTCTACTCGCTGGACGAGGCCGCGCTCGGCCGGTCGGCGCTGGCGAACAACAAGGCGGTCAGTGCCCGCGCCCTCTGCTGGATCCTCGCCGGGCACAGCCAGCACCACCTGATGATCCTCCACGAGCGCTACGGCATCCGCGAGATGTGGGGTGCGACCGTGCAGCCCTCCTGGGAGCCCGGCGTCCTGGGCGGGTAAGGAAGCCACGAAGCCGCCAAGACCCAAGACCTCACCTTTGCTGCGTGCTCGTCGCCGCCGGGCGCAGCTCGGTGACGCTGTCGGTCACCGACTCCACCTTCTTCCGCGAATACGCCACGGGGAAGTAGCGCCCCTTCGCCCACATGTCGAACAGGTTCCGGTAGAACTTGTTGTCCGGATCGCCGGACTGGCCGGGCGTGTTGAGCCCGATCGAGTTGTCCCAGTCCTCGGTGTCGGCGATCAGCTTGAACGAGCCGCCGGAGGTCTGGTTGTCGCCGCTGCCCGTGGCGCTCACCGTGGTGCCGTCGCCGCCGCGCGGCGCCGGGCCGGCGTTCAGCTTCGCGCGTGTCGTGTCGTTCACCGCGGCGGACAGCGGGTGGCGAATCAGGGCATGGTGATAGCCCTCCTGGCCCCACTGCCACTTCGCCATGTCGGCGCCGAAGCGCTTGGTCAGCTCGGCCACCGCCTCGTCCAGGCTGCGCGCGACCAGCGCGTCGCGCGCCGCCGTCGGGTCCGCGCCGAAGCGGCCGTCCGGGGCGTACAGCCAGTCGATGGCTCGCTTGAGCGAGACGGCCCCCTGGCCGAGCACGGCGCGCGCGCCCTCGGGGACCAGCTGCTCGCGCAGGTTGGCGAGCAGCCGTCGCTGCCACATCGCGTGGATGCCCGCGGGCACGGAGCCCTCGTCCATGACGAAGTCCCACGCCATGAGCTGGTCGCGGGCCTTCGAGGACGTGGGGTTCGCAAGCGACACATCCTTCAGCAGCGGCACCAGCGCGCGCGCCGGGATCGACAGGTCGTCGTTCTGCAGCCGCGCCATTTCGGCCACGCTGAACAGGCGGCCCGAGCCCAGCACTTCGGTGATGCGCGAGGCGCGGTACGGGTCGGCCCACGTGTAGTGCATGGCTTCGGGATAGGGGTAGTCGTTCGGGAACAGGTAGTGATTGGCCGTGGCGACGAACCCGCGCGCCGGGCTCACCTCGTGCGGAAGCGCCGTGATCGGGAGGTAGCCGTCCCATTCGTAGCGCCCGTCACCGGGCACGGGCAGCAGGCCGCTCCAGTTGCGCCGAAGCGGCTGGATGCCCGCGGCCTGCCAGCCGATGACGCCGGTGCGATCTGCCCACACCATGTTCTCGGCTGGCATGCGGCTGAAGCCGCACGCCTCTCGGAATTCCTCCCACGTCCGCGCCTGGTTCATCCGGAGGCTGGCCAGGTACGGCGCCGAGCCCGGCTCCATCCACGCCGCGCGGACGGCATAGGCCTTCCGGTTGGCGCGATCCTCGAAGATGACCGGGCCGTGCCGCGTGTACTTCAGCTCCACGATCTCGGGCTTCTCGCCCTTCACCGCGATGGTGTCCGACACCACGCGCATCCCTTCCCAGCGCCCCTGGTAGCGGTACTCGTTCGCGTTCGCCGGGTTCACGTCGTAGGCGTAGAGGTCCTCGTTGTCGTTGCCGAAGATGGTCAGGCCCCAGGCGCCGTACTCGTTGTGCCCGATCGACACGCCCGGCAGCACCGGCTCGCCGCCGCCAATCACGTTCCACCCCGGTCCCACCAGGTGGACCCAGTAGCGGAGCGAGGGCGCGCCCTGCACGCGGTGCGGGTCGTTGGCCATGATGGGATAGGTGCTCTGCGTGCGGGAGCCGCTCACCACCCAGTTGTTCGAGCCGATGTCGCGGGGGTCGACGAAGGAGTCGGGTGTCGGGAGTGGGGAGTCGGGAGTCGGGCCGGACGAGACCGCGGCCACACGCTGTGAGGGAGCCCGGAACTCGGCGGCCACGTCCTCCGGCTTGAACTCGACCGCGTTCCGGAAGGCGCTGTAGAGCTCCAGCACGTTGTCGGGGAAGCTCTTCGGGTCCAGCGCGGCGTCGGGCGTGAAGACGGGCTCACCCCCCTGGAAGTACATGAGCTCGCGAAGCGCGTCCGGGCTCATCGTCTTCAGGGCGCGCATGTAGCGCACTTCGTCCGTGATGTTGGCGGTGAGGCTCTGGTGCCGCGAGATGACCACTGCCGGTGTCCACCGCCCCGGCGTGATGCCCAGCATCCTGAACTCCAGCGGCAGCAGCGAGGGCGTGCGCTCGGTTTCGGCGATGTACGCGTTCACGCCCCGGACGAACGATTCGATGATGAGCTTCCCGCGCGGATGATAATGGTTGAGCTCGGCGTCCAGATCGCCGCGGAACATGTGCAGCCGCGTGCCCCGGTCGCGCGCCAGCTCGCGCCGCCCCAGGATCTCGGCCACCGTGCCGGTGGCCTGCCGGCGCCAGAGCTCGAACTGGAAGAGCCGGTCCTTCGCCGCGGCATATCCCTGGGCGAAGAAGAGGTCCGCTTCGCTCTGCGCGTAGATGTGGTTGATGCCCCACCGATCGCGCCGGATCTCGACGGGACGCTCGAGCCCGGCAACCGCCAGCGTCGAGGCCGCCGGCGACTGAGACTCCGACCGCGCGTCCAGGGCCGTCGGCCCCGACAGCGCCAGAGTGACGACCGCTCCCATGAGCGCCACTTGCCGCTTGATCGTGTTCACCACTCCACCCTCCCGCCTTCGCTCATCCGGCTTCCCGCGAGCTTCGGCGCGCAAGCCCGCACCCGCCCGCACCCGTCCGCACCTGCCCGCACCCGCCCGCACCTGTCCGCACCTGCCCGCACCCGTTCGCACCCGCCCGCACCTGTCCGCACCTGCCCGCACCCGTTCGCACCTGTCCGCACCTGCCCGCACCCGTTCGCACCCGCCCGCACCTGCCCGCACCCGCCCGCACCCGCCCGCACCCGGACTATATACTGCTGGGAGCCCGAATGCGCTTCGCCCCCGAATACGTCACCATCGTCCTGAACGAGAACTTCGAAGACGCCAAGGAGCTGCTGCTCACGCCGCTCATGGCCATCCACTACGCCCATCTGGTGATGCTCACCGAGTGCGGCATCGTGACCCGCGCGGACGCGCAGACACTCCGGGCGGCGCTGGACGGCATCTCGCTCGAGACGGTTCGCGAGGTCAGCTACGACGGCACCTACGAGGACCTGTTCTTCTTCATCGAGCGCCTCGTGGAGAACGCCGCCGGCGAGGACGTGGCCGGCCGCCTGCACACCGCCCGCAGCCGCAACGACATCGACATGACGATGTATCGCATCCGGCAGCGGGAATTCATCGCGGCGGTGGTGGCGGGGGTGCTGGAGCTCAGGTCCGCGCTGCTGAACCTGGCCGAGCGGCACCGTGAGACCGTCTACGGTGCCCATACGCACACGCAGCCCGCGCAGCCCACCACCATGGCGCACTACCTGCTGGCGGTGGTGGAGCAGCTCGAGCGCGACACGACGCGGCTGGGGGCGGCCTACGAGTCCACGAACCAGAGCCCCCTGGGGTCCTGCGCCATCACCGGCACCGGGTTCCCGATCGATCGCCGCCGCACGAGCGATCTGCTGGGCTTCTCCGGGCCGACCGGCAACACTTACGGCAGCATCGCCACGGTGGACTACCTGCTCGAGAGCGTGTCGGCGACCAGCGTGCTCCTCGTCGGCCTCGGTCGCGTCGTCCAGGACTTCCTGCTCTGGTGCACGATGGAGTTCGGCTACCTGCGCCTGGGCGAGGGCTTCGTGCAGGGCAGCAGCATCATGCCGCAGAAGCGCAACCCGGTGGCCCTGGAGCACGCTCGGGCCATTGCCAGCAAGGCGGTGGGACAGGCGCAGGCCATCGCGACGGCGGTCCACAACACGCCGTTCGGCGACATCGTGGACACCGAGGACGACCTGCAGCCGCTGGTGGCCTCGATGTTCCGCGACGCCACGCGGGCGGTCACGCTGGTGGCCGCCGCCATGCGCGGGGCGGACTTCGACGTCGAGCGCCTGGCCGCGCGCGCCGGCGTGGGCGGCACGACGCTGACCGAGCTGGCCGACACGCTCGTGCGCGACCACGGGCTCCCATTCCGGTCCGCGCACGCCATTGCCGCGCTGCTGCTGACGGCGCGCATCGAGGACCCGCAGGCGGCACTCTCCGTGGCGCTCGCCGCGGCGTCGCAGGCCATCCTCGGCCGCACGATCACCTATGCGGAAGCGCAGCTCCAGACCATCATGAGCCCGCGGCACTTCGTAGAGGTCCGGACCACCTGGGGCGGCCCCGCGCCGCGCGAGACCCTGCGAGCGCTCACGCAGTCGGCCGAGGCGCTGGCGCGCGATCGCGCCGCCTGGCAGGCCCGGCGCGACCGGCTCGCCGCCGCCGAGCGGCTGCTGCGCGAGCGAGTCAACGTCCTGTGACCGGCATGACCCGCGCCTACGTCCGCGTGCTCATCGTCTGGGTGGTGACCCTGGCCGCCCTCTACGTCTTCCAGGCCGCATTCGGAGGACGATAGCCTCCCGGCGCCATCCTCGCTCCCGGTTCCCGACTCCCGACTCCCGGTTCCCGACAAAGCCCATGCACTGGATCGACTGGACGATCATCGCAGCCTACCTGACCTGGATCGTCTGGGACGGGCTGCGGCTGACGAAGAAGTCTCACAACATCGAGGGCTATTTCCTGGCCAGCCGGAGCATCCCGTGGTGGGCCGTCGGGCTCTCGGTGATGGCCACCCAGCTCTCGGCGATCACGATGATCGGCACGACGGGGCAGGGATACGTGTTCGGGATGAGTCTGCTCCAGTACTACTACGCGCTCCCGCTCGCGATGATCCTCGTGTCGCTGACCTTCGTACCGTTCTTCCACAATGCACGGGTGTTCACGGCCTACGAGTATCTGGAGCGCCGGTTCGACCCGAAGACGCGCACGCTGACGGCCCTGCTGTTCCTGCTCTCGCGCGGCATGTCCACCGGCGCCGTCATCGCCGCCCCGGCAGTCGTGCTCTCCGTGATGCTGGGCGTGGACGTCACCACCACCTGCCTCCTCATCGGCCTGCCCACGGCGGTCTACACGATGTTTGGCGGCGTGCAGGCCGTCACCTGGACCGACGTCAAGCAGATGTTCCTCATCGTGTTCGGGCTGGTGGCCGCGGTGATCGCGCTCTTCCGGGGGCTTCCCGACTCGGTCGGCATCGGAGAGGCTCTCAGCCTCGCCGGCGCCACCGGCCGACTCCAGACGATGGACTTCCGGATCGACCCGACCATCACCTACACGTTCTGGTCCGGCACGCTCGGCGCGCTGTTCCTCTTCCTGTCGTACTTCGGCACCGACCAGAGCCAGGTGCAGCGCTACCTGACGGCGCGATCGGTGGACGAGGCGCGGACCTCGCTGCTGATGAGCGCGTACTGGAAGATTCCCCTCCAGGCCCTGGTGCTCGTCATCGGCGTGTTCATGTTCCTGTTCTACCTCTTCACGCCGCCGCCGATGCTCTTCAACCCGGTGCACGACCGGCAGGTGCGCGAGAGCGCCAGGGCGGGGGAGTACGCGGCGCTCGAGCAGCGGTTCACCGCGTCGATCGAGGAGCGCCGAAAGGCCGCCGAAGCGGCCGCGGCGATGGACCGGGGCGGCGACGCCGTGGCGCGCGCCCTGTCACAGGCGGCCTTCCTGGGCGCGGACGAGCGGGTGAAGCAGGTACGGGCCGAGGCGGTGGCGCTCGTGCGCGAGGTCTCGGGCGACCGCACCTACAACGACGTGAACTACGTGTTCCCGACCTTCGTGATGACCCACCTGCCCATCGGCCTCGTCGGGCTGCTGATGGCGGCCATCTTCGCCGCGGCCATGTCCACCATCTCGGCGGAACTCGCCTCGCTGTCCACCGCCAGCGTGATCGACTTCTACCGCCGCTTCGGCGGCGGGAGCACGGCCGACGACCGGAAGCTCCTCCTCGTCTCGCGCATGGCCACGGGCGCCTGGGCCGCGTTCGCATCGGTCGTCGCCGTCTTCGCCGCGGAGATGGGATCGCTCATCGAGGTGGTGAACCGCTTCGGGTCGTTCTTCTATGGCTCGATCCTCGGCGTGTTCCTGCTGGCCATCGGCTGGCCGCGTGCCAACGGCACGGGCGCCTCGGTCGGCCTGCTGGCGGGCATGGCCACGGTGGGCTACGTGGCGACCACGACATCGATCGGCTTCCTCTGGCACAACCTCATCGGCGCGGTGGCCGTGTGCGTCGTGGGCGCGACGGTCAGCGCCCTGACCGGCGGGCGTCCCACGCCCCCCGCGGAGGCCCGCTGATGGGCGGCCGCCCCCTGCTGCTCGCGCTCGTCGCCGTCATGGCCGTGGTGTTCGTCTCATGGATGCTGGGCGAGCTGCTGCGCCAGCGTCGCAAGTGAGGGCTCGTCCATTGCCGATTGCCGATTGCCAATCGGGTGATTCATTGGGCGATTGATGATTGTGGGATTGGCGGAATTCGATCGGGTGATTGAGCGAATGGCGCAATGCGGCATTGCCGCAGTCGTGCAATCGAAATGCCCCGATGCTGCAATCGTCAATCACCCAATGAATCGCCCAATCGCTCAATCGGCAATCATCAATGGGCGCTGTTCACCGGTGCCTTTCACAGTCGGTCCAGGTCGTCCTTTCCGATGACGACGTTCCACGGCAGCATCTCGTACTGGGCGACGCCCTGCTGGTAGAACGGGTCGCCGTCGCGGATGGCGTCGAGCGCTGCCTGCGGGCTCTCGTCGGGGACCTTCAGCAGGAAGAGGCCGCCGAAGCGCGGATCCTGGGGGCCCGCGGCGAGCAGCGTGCCCTCGGACTTGAGCTGCCGCAAGTAGGCGCGATGCGGCTCCTGGTGCACGATGACTTCGTCGAGCGGGCGGCGATAGCGGACAATGGCGATGGCATACATGGCGATTCGTATTTTCGTCACCGGCGGGACGTTCGACAAGGAATATGACGAGATCCACGGGCGGCTGTTCTTCAAGGACACGCACGTGGGCGAGATGCTGAAGCTCGGGCGCTCGCGCGTCGAGGTGAGCGTCCGCACGCTGATGATGATCGACAGCCTCGACATGGGCGACGCCGACCGTCAGCTCATCGTGGCGAACTGCCGCCAGTGCGACGAGCCGCGCATCGTCATCACGCACGGGACCGACACGATGGTGGAGACGGCGCAGGCGCTGGCCGGGGCCGCCCTGGAGAAGACCATCGTCCTCACGGGCGCGATGATTCCCTACGCCTTCGGCAGCTCGGACGGGCTCTTCAACCTGGGCAGCGCGCTGTCGTTCGCGCAGGTGCTCCCCGCGGGCGTCTACGTCGCGATGAACGGCATGGCGTTTCCCTGGGACCGCGTGCGCAAGAACCGCCAGACGGGGTTCTTCGAAGGTGTCTGAAGCCGGAGCGCCGGGGTTCTTGTCCCGGCGTCCGCTACTCGATCTCGAACGACAGGAACAGCAGCTGCCCCTCGCGCTGCACCTGCAGG
>JBFWQE010000134.1:0-15264 GCA_050249615.1 Vicinamibacterales bacterium | reverse complement strand
CCACCCGATTCACGGGCCGCGGTTGTGTGCTACAATCAGGTTTCCAGTGTCGCGGGGTGGAGCAGTCCGGTAGCTCGTTGGGCTCATAACCCAAAGGTCGGGGGTTCAAATCCCCCCCCCGCAACCAACTGAATGTGGACGAAGAGGTCTCCGGTGTCCGGGGACCTCTTGCTGTCTCTGGCGGCGCTCAGCATGCCTGCCAGCTCCCCACCAGCGTGATTTTCAGCCGTTCGCCGTCCGGTTCGAGGCGGACGCCCTGATCAGCTCCCGAATCGCGTCCACGGCTCCGGCGGGCTGGCCTCGGCCCGGTCGGGCGTGGGAAATTCGACGAACGGCGACTGCCATATGAGTATGGTAGATTGGTCTGCATGAAGAAGACCCTTCACATTGATGAGCGTCTGCTCCGTGACGCTAGAGCGGCAGCCGGGGCGAAGACCGACACCGAGACCGTCCGGCTCGGCTTGGAGGCTCTGGTTCGGCGCGCCGCCTACGAGCGGCTCCGAGCACTGCGCGGTTCCGAGCCTCACGCGGCGGAGACGCCGCGGCGGCGTGAGCGTCCCGCCTCAGCCAGGCATTCGGCAGCATGAGCGTCCTCGTTGACACCTCGGTTTGGATCCGGTTCCTCGCGAACAAGGCGCCCTTCGCCGGGGAGCTGGACCGACTGCTAGCCGACGACGCGGTGGCCGGTCACGAGTTCGTGTACGGAGAGTTGCTCGTGGGTGACCGTGGTGGACGGCAGAAGTTGCTGAGCAGCTACGACCGGATGGAGCAGATCCCGGCAGTTCCTCACGGCGACGTCGTGGCCTTCGTGCGGGCGCGCAAGATTCACGGGCGTGGCATCGGCTGGATCGACGCGCACCTGCTGGCGTCGGCGCTGGTCGCTGGGGTTCGACTCTGGACGGCCGACGGGCCGCTGGGGACGCTCGCCGACGAACTGGGAATCGCTCACCGCGTCGAGGCCCCGGGCTCCTGAGCGGCCTGAGGTGGACGTGGGCGGGCGACGGAGGGAGGTCGCCGCGCAAGGGCGAACGATCGCTCCCGGCATCACCGCTAGTGGAGTGTAACGGCTGAATGCGTAGCGGGCCGTTCCTTCGGAACGGCCCGGAAAGCGCTCCCCGAGCTCTTTGCTGACACTACCGATTCAGCTAATACACTCCACTAGTGTGTGCTCCACGGCTCGATGCCGAGTGCCTGACTCCAGTCGCGCAGCAGCCGGACATGATGCTGCCGAAGGGCTTCTGGTACGCCAAAGGCGGCGAGGCCTTCTCACCGATGAGCGACGGGACACCGGCGCCGCCGGCGCACGACGCCATGGGTGTGTTCCGGGTCGGCGCGAAGTACCACCTCGTTCGCAACCACGAGCTGGACCCGGAGGACTTCGGCTTCGTGCCGCCGCTCCCGGCCGGCAGCAAGGCGTACGATCGCCTGGTTCGCGACCTGTCGACGCCCGAAAACGCTCAGGCGCGCACCATCGCCGAGATCATCCGGCGTACGCGACCCGACGTGCTGCTGATCAACGAGTTCGACCACGTCGAAGGCGGTCTCGCCGCCAGGCTGTTCCAGCAGAACTCTCTGTCGGTCTCGCAGAACGGCGCACGCCCGATTCACTACGGCTACTCGTTCGTTGCGCCGTCCAACACTGGCATCCCCTCGGGCTTCGACCTCAACAACAACGGCTCGGTCGGCGGTCCTGACGACGCCTTCGGGTTCGGGGCCTTCCCGGGGCAGCTCGGCATGGCGGTGTACTCGCGGTTTCCAATCGCGTACGACGACATCCGCACGGGCCAGCGGTTCCTCTGGAAGGACATGCCGGGCGCGCTCTTGCCCGACGATCCTGCGACCCCGCAGCCGGCCGACTGGTACTCGAGCGAGGAGCTCGAGGTGTTCCGGCTCTCTTCGAAGAGCCACTGGGACGTTCCGATCCGCATCGGCGCCAAGGTGGTCCACTTCCTGGTGAGCCACCCGACCCTCCGGTGTTCGACGGTCCCGAAAACCGCAACGGCACGCGCAACTTCGATGAAATCCGGTTCTGGTCCGACTACCTGCTGCCGTCCACGAGCGAATACATCTCCGACGACCAGGGACGGGCCGGCGGCCTCGAGCCTGGCGCCCTGTTCGTGATTGCGGGCGACCAGAACTCGGATCCGCTGGACGGCGACAGTGTCCCCGGCGCGATCCAGCAGCTGCTGGATCACCCGCTCGTCAACAGCGCCTCGACACCGGACAGCGACGGGGCGGTACAGCAGGCAACCCTCCAGGGACTGGCGAACCTGACGCATCTGAGCGATCCTGCCTTCGACGCCGCGGACTTCGCCGACACGGCGCCGGGGAACCTTCGCGCCGATTACGTGCTGCCGCGGGGGAGTCTGCGGATTGCCGACGCGGGCGTGTTCTGGCCTCTGAACACCGACCCGCTGTTTCCGCTGGTCAGCACGTTCCCGTTTCCCTCCTCCGACCATCGTCTGGTGTGGATCGACGTCGTGACTGGACCCGGTGCGCGAGTGAGGCCCGCCGTGCATGGTCTGCCGGATCAGGACTGAGCGCGGGCGGGCAGCGGCGGAATGTCACCGATCCAGGGCTGCGCGCGGCTCGAGGCCGCGCGCAGCGGCGTTCCATCGGTCAGCCGAGCCGCGCCTGCAGCGTCGTGGTGAAGGCCGACAAGCCGCTGACGTCCAGCAGGTCGACCGTCATGTCGTGCGAGTGCGCGTCGATGTTGACCTCGTTGAAGAACTGAAGCCCGATGCAGGGCAACAGGTTCACCTGACCCGGCGGCGGTGCCTTGAAGAAGACCACCTGCAGGCCGAAGGCGGCATCCAGCGCGTTGGGACCGAAGCTGCCGGCGTTCAGAGGGCCTGAGACGAACTCCCAGAAGCCGTCGATGAATCGTACCGGGGGTTTCGGAGGGCGCTCCGAGTGAGCGTGGGCAGGACCATCGCGCCACCTCGCGCTCGTCCCTTCACCTTTTTCGCGATTGTTACACCGGATTCGTCTCGTCTTCACGCTGGTTCGAGAGAGTAGGTGTTCTGGATGCGCGCACCCAGCGTGCTTGAACCGGGATTGGAGTACATCGATGAGCAGACTGCATCTCCGACGTGCGACGTGGGCCGTGGTGGCTGGCGTGATTCTCGCTGGCACCGCCGTGATGGCCTACACGCGATTCTCCGTTTTCACGCCTCTGGCGAGCTCTGCCGGACCGACCGCCGACGAATCGATGCCAATCACGTTCGGCAACCCGGAATTCGAGCAGCGATCGATCGTCGACCGCACGTCCCAGCTGGCCGCCAACATCCCGAACTCGGGCAACTTCGACATGCTCACCCTCAATGAGAACGGCCCCTACAAGGGCCGCTACCTCTTCACCGTGTTCGAGACCGGTCAAAGCGGCGTCCAGCGGTACGATCGGCACACAGGGCAGGCCGATACGATCTGGATGGCGCCGACGGCCGGCACCCACGTTTCGTTCGACGCCGCGTACTGGACGCCCTGGGGCACGTTCATTACCGCCGAAGAGTCATGGTCAACCGCCGCCGGCGGCTCCACCTCGCCTTACGGCCGCCTCTTCGAGTTCCTCAACCCGCTCGACGCGCCCGGCATCGTCGGGCCGCTCACCGCAACGAGCAACGACAACGCCGACTTCGTACACCGTAACGTCATCCCGCGCACCTCGCACGAGGGCGTTCAATTCGACATGGCCGGCAACATGTACTTCATCGACGAGCTGAACGGCGGCAACATCTACAAGTACACCCCAGCGGCAGCCTGGGCCGACGTGCTGGCCGGAACGGCCGACTACTTCGCCGCCGGCACCACCTATGTGCTACGCGTCGGCGATGGCAACACGCCGAACGCGGTCGGGCCGTACGTCTGGGTGCCCTTCACCGACGCCGCCGGCGCAGGCCTCCCGGGAGCCCTCACGATCACCGATACCAACGGCGTGACGTCGGTGGACGCCCGGAACACGACGAACCTGGCCGCGTTCAAGGGTACGGACTACCAGCGGCCCGAAGACCTGCAGATCATCAAGTTCAAGAAGCGTGGCCTCGTGAGCGAGAAGATGTATGTGGCCACTACGACCACCAACGAGGTCTACGTGCTCGATCTTGCTGCCCAGACGATCAACGTGTTCATCAACCGCGACACGATCGACTTGGCGACGGGTGCACCGGTCGGCAGCGGCCTCACTAGTCCAGACAACCTGGCGATGGACGCCGAGTATTTCCTCTACGTCATCGAGGACCGCAATGGCGGCATCGACGACGACATCTGGTTCGCCAACGACCTCAACCGCGACGGCGACCTGCTGGACCGTGGCGAGGGCATCGGCCGCTGGGCGTCGAACGGCACCGTCGGCTCGGAGTTCACCGGCCTCTACTTCGACCCGTTCGACAAGTTGCGCGCGTGGGTCAACATCCAGCACCCGGACAGTGAAAACGACCGCACGATGGAGATCATCGTGCCCCACGATTCGATCCATCGGCGGTAGCCAGGCCGCGGCCGGCTCGCCGCCCCGCCTCCGGGGCCGCGGGGGGGCACGCTCGTGCGCAGCGAGCGTCCCCCCCCGAGGCCGCTGGTGTCCGTCTGTGGGTGGGCCGTCATGCCGCTGTCGCGCCGGGTGGGTACGCTCCCAGGCGCGAGACAGATCATGCACGACATCAGCACCACCATGCGGCCCCGCAAGCGCGCGGCCCTCATCGCGCACGACAACTGCAAGACCGATGTGCTGGACTGGGCTCGTTACAACGAGGGGACGCTGAGCCTGCACGAGCTCTTCGCGACCGGGACGACGGGCACGCGGGTCGAAACCGCCTGGGGCTGCGCGTGGCGTCGTGTCTGAGCGGGCCGCTTGGCGGCGATCAGCAGATTGGCGCGGCCATCGCAGAGGGCCGCATCGACTTCGCGATCTTCTTCCGGGATCCACTCGAGCCCCACCCGCACGACGTGGACGTCAAGGCGCTCCTGATCACAGGCACGATCAAGCGTCTCGTCACGGACAAGGGCTTCGGCTTCATCGCCGCCGCCAACAGCAGCGTGGAGTCCTTCTTCCACTCGTCGGCATGCAATGTGCCATTCGATTCCCTGCGCGAAGGCCAGAACGTCTCCTTCGACGTTGGACAGGGCCCCAAGGGGCCGCGCGCCGAGAACGTCCGCGTCGCGTAGTTCACCCCACTGCGGGGCGCTCGTTCCGCCGCGCGTACCCTCCCGCGCGCCCGCCGCGCTCCACGACCCCCATCCTGCTGCGCTCCCACTCGGACGGGATCGACGCCCGGCGTGCGGTCACGAGCACAGGCATCAGCCCATCAGCGTCCCGGTTGCCGGGTGCTCGGTGAACCAGATGAGGGCCTGAAGAGTCTCGAGGCTGAGGATTGGAGTGCCGCCAACGACGAGTTCCAGGTATGCGTCGCGCACTTCGACAAGATCTTGCAGCCGCAATCCGCTACATGCATTCCATCGGCCCTAAGGCGGCGCCCGGCAAGGAAGGGCACCGAGATTGGCCGGTGTTCAGAGAACTGCTGGCGCCCTCCTGGAGAGCGTCGGATCCCGCAGGCTCTCGCGCCGCTCATCGGCACTCTCCACCCGACAGGGAGGCCAGCGGCCGGGCCGGCGTGTCACGCCACTGTCGCGCCGGGCGGATACGCTGGAACGGGGAGAAAGACGATGAACGATGCCGGCACCATCATGCGGCCGCGCAAGCGCCTGGCCCTCATCGCGCACGACAACTGCAAGAGCGATCTGCTGGACTGGGCCCGTTACAACCGGGGCACGCTGAGCCTGCACGAGCTGTTCGCCACCGGGACCACGGGCACGCTGATCGAAACAGACCTGGGACTCCGCGTGACCTCGTTCCTCAGCGGGCCGCTCGGCGGCGATCAGCAGATCGGCGCCGCCATCGCGGAGGGCCGCATCGACTTCGTGATCTTCTTCTGGGATCCGCTCGAGCCCCACCCTCACGACGTGGACGTCAAGGCCCTCTTGCGCATCGCCGTCGTCTACAACGTGCCCATTGCCTGCAACCGCTCGACGGCCGATTTCCTGCTCTCGTCGCCGCTGATGGAGGGCCACTACGAACGCCGGGCACCACGGCTGTCGGCGATGACCGGGGCCCCGGAGTCCGGGGGCCGGCCGGCGGTTTCGAACCTCAGGCAGCCTCCCCACGAGCCGAGCTAGGCCGCGGCCCATGCGAACGTCCATCGTCTGCCTGGCGTGCCGCGGAGGAACCGTCAGTCGCCAGGAGCGACGCGGCCGCTCGTGGCGGCCAGCGAATTGCGCCAACCGTCACCTGGGGCGTGTACGATGGCGTCCGTGAAGAAGTACCTGGTGCTCTGCTTCTCCCAGACCGGAAACAACCGGTTCCTTGCCGGTCGGATCGCACGAGCCTTGAACGCCGACGTCATGGAGATCCAGCCGCCGGTCGGCAGTACGGGACTGCTGTTCCTCCTGACACTTCTGGGCATCCCGGTCCGCACCGGGCTGAGCGACGACGACCTCCGAGGAACGGACGAGGTCGTCATCTGCGGCCCGATCTGGGGAGGGCTCCTCATCGCCCCCCTGCGAGCCGCCATCCGGCAGGCGGCCCGGCTCTCCAGGCCGATCCACTTCGCGACCTGCTGCGGCAGTGCCGACGACGACAAGGACGGCAGATGGGGATACGCCCGTGTGTTGCGGGCCGCCTCGGCGGCCGGCGGGCCGTGGGTCCGGACGACCGACGCGTTCCCGGCAGGGCTCGGCGCGTCCCCGGCTTCCTACGACGGCCAGGCCCGGCTGTCGGACGACACCTTCCGCGGCGCTCTCGAAGCGCGCCTGGACGCCTTCATCGCGCGCATCACCAGGTCCGGCCGCGGCCGACCGTGAACGACTGCACCGCCACGCCAGGCGCTCAAGACCGGGTCGTCACCGCCTGGACCCGCACGGGTCCGTCAACATGCCCGTGTGATGTCCTGCGTTCCTTCAACGCCTTCCGGATCGACACCGCCAGACGTTCGAGCGACGGGGCGAGCGCCGACGCTCGCTGCCACGCGAGCGCCAGCGTGCGCCCCGGATTCGGCGGCATTGATGTCTTTGACCCGACCCTTTCGTGCGCGCGACCCTCGGGGACTGGGAGGCACGCCGCACGTCTCCGCGTTGCCGCCATCTGGGAGAACTCCACGCGAAGAATCCTGAAGACGTGGCTCTCCGTGTTCGCGGTCGCCGCGCTTGCGACTGGGTCCAGACCAAGAGCCCGGCCGGCGCCGCCCAGTGGTGCCCGCGAACAACCAGGCGGCCAACGCGGTGCCCGATGCCCACGACCCGTCGAAGCGGCATGCGCCGTTCATGCTCACCACCGACCTGGCGCTGCGGTTCAAGTCGAAAATCCTCGCGTCGGGCCTCACCATCCCCCAGCTCGTGAGGACGGCCTGGGCCTCGGCCGCCACCTTCCGCGGCACCGACACGCGCGGCGGCGCCAACGGAGCGCGCGTGCGCCTCGCGCCGCAGAAGGACTGGGCGCAACCATCCACCCGAGCTGGCGAAGGTGCTGCAGCGCATGGAAGGGATTCAGCAGGACTTCAACCGCGCGCAGTCCGGCGGGAAGAAGGTCTCGCTGGCCGACGGCCGGCCAGCGCCGGTCTCCGGCGGAGATGCTGGTGGAGCGCGCGAATCGGCTGACGCTGTCGGTGCCTGAAATGACCGTGCTCGTCGGCGGCATGCGGGCGCTCGACGCCAACCACGGCCAGTTGGCCCACGGCGTGTTCACGGATCGCCCCGGGGACCCTCACCAACGACTACTTCGTGAACCTGCTCGACATGTCCACGGAGTGGAGCAAGTCCGCCACCTCCGAGGGTATCTACGAGGGAAGGAGCGCGCCACCGGAAAAGTCGAGTGGACGGCCACGCCCGTGGACCCGATCTTCGGGTCGAACTCCGAGCTCCGCCCGGTCACCGAGGTCTCTGCCGCCTCCGACGACACGGAGAAGTTCGTGCGGGACTTCGCCAGGGCGTGGGCCGGGGTGATGACCCTGGACCGCTTCGACCTGGAGGACTGACCGTCACGACAGCCGGTGCCGCGCGGCGCTGGTGCGCAGGTGTACCTCCACACCTACGCCGGCGCGGCCGGCCCCGACACGGGTCCCGGCGCGTCGCCGTCGAGGCAACGCCGCACCGAACGCGCCAGCTCGTCGGGGTGGAACGGCTTCTGCAAGAAGTGCACGCTGGCGTCCAGCATGTGGTTCCCCTCGAGCACTTCCGCGGTGTAGCCGCTGGTGAAGATCATCTTCAGATCGGGCCTGATCGCCCGCAGTCGACGCGCGAGTTCGGGCCCGGTCACGCCTTCGGGCATCACCATGTCGGTCACGACGAGCGCGATGTCGGACGCGTGCTCGCGCCACACGTCCAGCGCTGCGGCCCCCGAAGGAGCGGTGAGCACGATATAGCCGCTGTGCTGCAGGACCCTGGCCGTGAGCAGGCGCACCGACGGTTCGTCCTCGACGACCAGCACCGTCTCGGTGCCGGTCGGGCGATCCGCCGTCGCCGCGGGCTTCACCGGGCGACCCGTGCGCCGAGCCAGCGCCGGCAGGTACACCGTGAACGTCGTCCCCTGGCCGGGCTCGCTCTCCACGGCAATCCAGCCGCTATGCTGCCTGACGATGCCGTAGGCCGTGGCCAGACCGAGTCCGGTGCCCTTGCCCGCTTCTTTGGTGGTGAAGAAGGGCTCGAAGATGCGCGGCAGGACGTCCCTGGAAATGCCCGTGCCCGTGTCCTTCACCGTGAGCGCCACGTACGGCCCGGGCTCGGCATCGCCGTGGTGATGGCACAGGAACTCGTCGGCGACGCCCATGCTCGTCGACAGTTCGAGACGTCCGCCCTCCGGCATCGCGTCGCGCGCGTTCACCACCAGATTGAGCAGCACCTGCTCCAGCATGCCGGGGTCGGCGTGGACGAGGGGCAGGCCCGGCGCGAACTCGGCATTGAGCGCGATGTGTTCGCCGATGATGCGCTGCAGCAGCCGCGTGACGTTGGCCACGGCATCGTTGAGGTCGACGTCCAGGGGCCGCATCACCTGCTTGCGGCTGAGGAGCAGCAGCTGCCGGGTGAGTGCGGCGGCCCGGTCGGCCGCCCCGCCGATCTCCCGCGCGGCCTCGAGGATGTCGGGGTGTGCGCCGTCGGACGACAGCGTGCTCACCTGCCCCAGGATCACGGTCAACAGGTTGTTGAAGTCGTGCGCGATGCCCCCGGCGAGCTGTCCGACGGCCTCCATCTTCTGTGACTGGCGATACTGCTCCTCCAGCAGCCGGCGATCCGTGACGTCGAGGAGGAATCCGTGCCACCGGACCGAGCCGTCCGGATCGCGTGTGGGCGCCGATCGGCCCTCGACCCAGATCACGCCCTTCTGCGGATGCTCGTACCGGAAGAGATCGGTCCACACGGCCAGCGTCTGCGCCGAGCGCTCGATGCCGTCCCGCACGCGGCTGGCATCGTCGGCGTGCACGCGGGCCATCACGGCCGCGGCATCGTCGGCGACCTCCCCGGCGCTGATGCCGAACAGGTCCTGGATGCGATCGCTGGCGTAGGGAAACGACATCCTCCCATCGGCGCGCCGGTGGAACTCGTACATCAAACCCGGCGAGGTCGCCGCCAGTCGCGACAGGCGCTCCTCGATCGCGAGGCGCTCCTGTACGGCCAGCTCCCCCTGCTTGCGGCGCGTGATATCGGCGAGCGTGCCGTGCCAGGTGGTGCTGCCGTCGGCCTCGCGCACCGGCATTGAGTGGCCCTCCGCCCAGAGCTCGCCCTTCACGGGGTGGCAGACGCGGAACTCCTCGTGCCAGGCCGACAGCGTCCGACTCGATGTCTCGGTTGACTGCAGCACCTTCGCGAGGTCACCGGCCTCGATCACCTGTCCTGCGCGCTGCGGCTCGGCCGCCAGTTCCGCGGGTGTCGCCCCGAAGATGTCGGCAATGCGCGGGCTGGCGTAGGGGAACGACCAATGGCCGTCCCGATCGATGTTGAACGAGTACACGGCCGCCGGTGCCGCCGCGACCAGCGCTTCGAACCGGTTGCGCTGGTCTCGCAGGGCACGCTCCGAGGCATGGAGCGCGCTCATGGCCCGGTGCTGCTCGCGGCCGGCGATGAAGATTCCCGCGCACACGACCGAGAGCATCACGGCCGCCACCGCCAGCACGAGCATGAAGTTGCGGTCCGAGCGGTCGGTGTGGCGCGCGAGCTGCGCCAGGATGTGCGCATCCACCTGGTCGGCCTGGCGTTCGAGGTCGTAGAACGCCGCGCGCAGAGCGGCATCGGCCGACGCGCCGGTGCCGCCGGTGGACTGTGACAGGCGCGCACGAAACGCCTGCAGACTCCGACGGAAGGCGTCGAGGGTGACCGACGGACTGTCGCCGGCCATGAAGTCCTCTGGGCGCGTGGCGTCGTCGAGGCCGTCCGCCGCCTGGGCCAGCAGGGCCAGCCCCTGCTCGCGGTCGAAGGACGAGTCCGGGTCGCTGCCGAGCGTGACGTAGACAAGGCCCTTGGCCAGTTCCACGCGCGCTTCACGCAGCTCGCTCAGCGCGGCCGTGGTCTGGTCGACCACCGCCTTGTGCTGCCGCGAGATCCAGAAGATGGCGCCGCAGATCAGGGCGGCGCCGACGACAGCGGCCCACGCCCAGACACGCGCGTGGTGAGGGCCTCGCGGGGCAACCGACGCGGGCAGGGCGGGTACGCTCACGGCTGGCCGAGGATGTCGTCGACGGTGACCCGGCCGGGCAGGTCGCTCTCGGTGATCCCAAATGGCGCCACCAGCGCGAGGTGCTCGGGCGATCCCAGAAACCCCTTGAGCTCCTCGTTCCAGGCCTCGCGCAGGCGACGGCCCTCCTTGCGGAACGCGAAGCCGCCGAAGCCGAGACGACGAGCCAGTCGCAGCTCGGGCTCGCGGAACGGCTGGGCCATCTCGGTGGCCCCGAGCCGATCGTGACGCATCATCCAATGAATGGCTGGCGTCGAGAGCGGCAGGGCGTCGGCCGTGCCGTCTTCCACGGCCCGCCGGGCGGCCAGCGCATCGGGCGCCGTCAGCAGGCGGTCGTCAGGCATGCCCATCAGGCGGAGGATGCTCTCCTCACCCGATCCGGAAAGCACGACGAGCCGGACATCGGGCGCGGCGATGGCGTCCTCGTGTGCGTGCAGGCCCCGAGGGTTGCCGCGGGGCACGAGCAGGCCGCCGGTGGCGCGGAACGTGGGCTGAGAGAAGGCGACGCGCACGGCCCGTTCCGGCGTGATGAACATGCCGGAGGCGATCACGTCGAAGCGGCGCGCCTCGAGCCCGTCGATGAGCGAGCCGAACTCGGTCTGAACCCAGTCGATGCGGGCAATCCCGAGCCGGCGCGTGACTACGCGGGCCAACTCGGGCGACACGCCCGTGATCGTCGCCCCGGGGGCCACGAAGGCATACGGCGGCACGACCGCGTACCCAATGCGGATGACGCCCGCACGGCGCGGCCCCTCGAGCGAGCGGTCGGCGGTGAAAACGCTCCGGCCGGCCATGCCGGCCGCGGCCAGCACGCCGGCCAGCGCCAGGGTCACGAACGTCCACCGCCGGGCCGCCATGGCCCCGAGTGTCGCTCAACCTCGAGCGTATGTCCAGACGGCCGCACCCACTTCGAACCCCCGGACGGCACGAACACGCCGAGGAGGGCCGAGTAGATCGCCACGACCGGTGGAAACGTGTCCTGGCTGGAGAGGCTCACGAACGCGCTCGTCAGCCGCTCGTTCAGGTGCGTGGACGTGATGATTCGGGCCATGCCCGCGTAGAAGGGAACTGCAGGATGACGCCCCACACCGCCGGCGTGGCGGCCTGCACCGCGTGCATCAGTTGCTGGGGGTGACATGCAGGGCAATGCCCGCCAGCAGGAAGGAGAAGTTCACCCGAGCAACGCGAAGATGAACGCGTCGGGCACCCATCGCTCCGCCCATGCGGTGAGGCCCAGCGCCGCTCGCGCAAGCGCGCCGGTGGAATCGGGAGGAGATTCTGGTCGTGGCGGCATGACCCGCGTGCTCATGATACCCGCCCGGCCGATGGAGCCTACGGCGCGGCAGGCTGGTGGAGTGCCGGCCTGGCCGGCGGCGCCGTGTCGATATCGGGATAGAGCCACGAGTGCCGGAGACCCGGATGACGGGACTCGTACTGCCGCGGCACGTTCTGCGTCCAGTGGCTTGGGATGGCCAGGCAGAACAGGAGGATCGCGGCCAGCGCCGCGCGCTGCCACCAGAGTGGCGCGCGTGACACGGCGGGCGGCAGGTCGGGCGGGACCTCGGAGTGCCTCAGCCGCCCCAGCCGGCGCAGGCGCGATCGCGCCAGCAGCACCGCGCCCAGCATCGCCATCACGATGTTCAGCGTCTGCCCGGTCCCGAGCGCCAGGCGATGGGTGGGGTAGTCGCGGAAGAGATCGAGGAAGAAGCGGAGGAAGGCATACCAGAACACGAAGCGCGCAGCCGTGGCGCCGGGAGTGGCGTTCGTGGCGCGCACGTGCACGAGATACGGCACCAGCAGCAGGTTCTTGAGGCCGTCATAGAGCACCACGGGGTGCCGCACGCCCTCCGCGTACGGGAACTGCACGCCCCACCACGCGTCGGTGAGGCCTCCGACGATGATGCCGTCGATGAAGTTGCCGATCCGACCCACGCCCATCAGGAACGCGCCAGGGATCACCAGCACGTCGGCGAGCCGCAGGAACGAGCGGCGCCAGATCAGGGAGAAGATGAGAACTCCTGCCGCGGCGCCGGTGAGCAGGCCGTGCGTGGCCATGCCGCCCAGCCACAGTCGCGGTGCGAAGGAGAGATGGTTCCGGTAGAAGTGCCACTCGTCGAAGACCATGGCGAACGAGCGCCCGCCGGCGAGGACGCCAATGATGACGATGAGCGAGAGCGCGAAGGCGCCGCGCTCGTCCAGCGCGAGCGAGGCGCGATGCCGCCGGACGAAGCGGTGGAGCTGCCAGAAGCCCAGGCTGTATCCGAGGCCGTACCACCAGAGGTGGATGCCGGCCACGCTGGCGATGATCGGGTCGATGTCGTGGACGTAGGTTGCCAGCACCATGCCGTCCACCTGTCCCTATTCGTGCCCGACGCGCTCCTGGATGGACTCGAGATAGGCGACGATGGCCTCGATGCGCTGCCGCACGGCGCTGCCGCCGGCCGGTGACGCGGCCTTGAACACGTGGCCCCACACCGGCATCTCGACGCTGCCGTGTGACATGACGCCCCGGCCGTCGATGATCTGCCGCGTCCTCTCCGCGGGGAACACGCCGCCGTTGGCGCGGGCGAAGCGGGTGAGGTCCGTGGGGCGCGCGCGGAGGCTGTCGGCCGCGGGACCGTCCCCGCGCCCCGATGCGCCGTGGCAGCTGGCACAGTGCTCCATGTAGAGCGCGCGCCCGCTGGCTCTCTGTTCGGCCGGCGCCGGCTTCGCGGGCTGTGCGAGCGTGGCCGTCGGGCCGAGTGCCACGAGTCCCGCGACGGCCAGCGCGAGCATCGGCGTGTGATGGGTGCGCATGGGAACGGGCCCGGCGGCGCTACCTCTGCTTGAAGCCGGCCGGGAGCGCCACATCGGCGTCGGTTACCGTGGTGGACACCTGCAGCGACTCGCTGATGGTCGTCATGACCGTCGCCCGGCCTGGTGTGCCGCTGGCGTCCTCCTTCTTCTCTTCCTTCTTCCGCGCCATCCGGCGCCCCAGCCCGCCCAGCAGGCCTCCCACGCTCTTGGGCGCGGGCTCGTCGTCCGCCTTGGCCTGCTCCTCGGCGCTCTGGGGCGGCGCGGCCAGCTGGAACTTCGACTCGGTCGCCAGGGCCGTGCCCGACAGCTTCTTGCCCTCTTCCTGGAACTTCGCCATGGCGTCCTTCATCATCGGGTACATCGCCAGGGCCTGTGCCATGTCCGGCGCCGCCTGCGCCATCACGGGGCCGTACAGCTTCTGCGCGTAGCGCAGCCGGAAGTCCGCCAGCTCCTTGAGGGCGGGCACCGAGGGCGTCATCCACATGCTGGTCTCCATCACCATGCCGCCGTCCTCGATGGTCTTGCCCTTCTCGCGCACGGTGACGGTGGCGACGGATTCCTTCGTGTCGTAGCCGGCAATCTGGCGCGTCTGGCCGGTTTCCTTCACGGAGAAGTCCACCTCGTACTCCTTCTGCGGCTCGTCGGCCTTCCTGTCCTCGCGGGCCTCCACGTCCTTCTTCGCCTTCGCCATCGCCTCTTCCATCTTCTTGCGCATCTCGGCGAAGGTGACGACGGTGTAGGTCTTCCGCTTGAGGTCCAGCGTGTAGACCTTCTCCTCGGCCAGGTCCACGATCTCGCCGGTGTCCCGGGTCGTGGTCATCATCCGATCGCCCTTCACGGCCACGGTGCTGACGATCCCGTCGCGCGCGGCGCGGCCGCCGAAGATGTTCACGATTCGGCCCAGGGCGCCCTCGAATTTCACCTGCGTGCGCTCCTGGGTCTTGACGTCGGCGCGAAGCGTGGCGGCGGTGGCGAGGGCCAGGATGACGATGGCGACCAACGGCAGGCGAGTACGCATGGTCCGAGCTTACGGGTGTATACTGGAAAGGTCAACCGCACAGGGGTGACGGCCTCCGGGCCGCCACCCCTTTTGCTTTGTACGCACGCTTGCCGCCGCGCCGCGTGCGGAAAGGAGGCCGATCGATGACCGACGAAGAACTGATGCACGCGTTCGAGGCCGCGCAGGTGCCCGAGGGCGGGTTCCACCACGCGCAACACGTGCGGGTCGCCTGGAACTATCTCCGGGCCCATCCGTTGCCCGAGGCGCTGGGCCGCTTCTGCGCCGGCCTCAAACGCTTCGCGGAGGCGCAGGGCGCCACGGGGCTCTATCACGAGACCATCACGGTGGCGTACCTGCTGCTCATCAACGAGCGATGGGCGGGCAGCGATCCCGCGACGACCTGGGAGGCCTTCGCGGCCTCCCATCCCGACCTGCTGGCCTGGAAGCCGTCCCTGCTGGATCGCCTGTACGCGCCCGAGACCCTGGCGTCTCCGCGCGCGCGGCGCGTGTTCGTGATGCCCGATCGCCTGGCGTGAAGGCCTGCGTCGCCGGTCGGCCCGGCCGCGCCCGGGTCAGGCCCGGCCGAACGCCTCGGAGAACGCGCGCCGCTGATCGAGGTTGCCGATCATCACCAGCTCCGAGCCCTCGGGCAGCCGGGTGCCGGAGTGCAGCTCGGTGACGAAGCGATCCCTGTCCTGGAGGGCGATGACGACGAGCCCCGTCAGCGTGCCGATGGCGCCCTCCTGCAGCGTCCAGATCG
>JBFWQE010000133.1:0-15487 GCA_050249615.1 Vicinamibacterales bacterium | reverse complement strand
CCGTCCGCACCCGTCCGCACCTGTCCGCACCCGTCCGCACCCGTCCGCACCCGTCCGCACCCATCCTGCACCCGTCCGCACGCGGTTGTCAGCCCTGCCCGAATCCGTCAGCCCCCTGCCCTATCTGCGCTATCTGCGCAATCTGCGTTATCTGCGTTATCTGCGGCGATCTGTGTTCATGCTGGCTGCAACCGGGCGCCGATGCCCGCTCCGTGTTCCACCTCGGCGAGCGCCGCCTCGATGACACCCAGGCCCTCTCGCAGCTGCTCGTCGGTGATGTTCAGCGGCGGCAGGAACCGGATGCCGTTGGTGAACAGCCCCGCCCGCATGGCGATGACGCCGCGCTGGAACGCGCCCTTGATGATCGCGAGCGTCTCGTCGGGGGCCGGCTCCTTCGTCTCGCGGTCCTTCACCAGTTCGATCAGCATCATCGAGCCCAGCCCGCGCACGTCGCCGATGATTGGATGCTTCTGCTTCCAGCCTTCGAGCGTCTCGCGGAGGATCTGCCCCACCCGCTCGGCCCGGGCCAGGAACGCCGGCTGCCGCATCAGCTCGATGGCCGCGATGGCCGCCACGCAGGTGACAGGATTGCCACCGTAGGTGCCGCCCATGCCGCCGGTGTGGGTGGCGTCCATGATCTCGGCGCGGCCCGTGGTGGCGCTGATGGGCATGCCCGCGCCGAGCGACTTGGCCGTCACGATGATGTCGGGCGCGATGCCGTAGTGCTCCAGCGCGAACAGCTTGCCCGTGCGGGCGAAGCCGCACTGCACCTCGTCCGCAATCATCACGATGCCGTGCTGGGTGCAGAGCTCGCGGATGCGCTGCATGAACCGCGGCGGCACCGGGACGAAGCCGCCCTCGCCCTGCACCGGCTCGATGATGATGGCCGCCACCTCGCTCGGGTCCACCTGCGTCGTGAACGCCTGCTCGAGCTGCTGGATGCCGAAGTCGATGTGCTGCTCTTCGCTGACGCTGGCGGGGCGGCGATACACGTTCGGCATGGGCAGCCGGTACACGTCCGACGCGAACGGCCCCATGGTCTTCTTGAAGAGGCTGTACTTGCTGGTGAGGGTGAGCGTGAGGAGCGTGCGGCCGTGGTAGCCGCCCTCGAAGCAGATGACCCCCGGCCGGCGCGTGAAGGCGCGCGCGGCCTTCACGGCGTTCTCCACCGCCTCGGCGCCGGTGTTCGCGAGCAGCGTCTTCTTCGGGAAGTTGCCCGGCGTGATCTCGTTGAGCAGCTCGCACAGCCGCACGTAGGACTCGTAGGTGCCGACGAGCGAGCCCATGTGGATGACGGCGGCCGCCTGCTGCTGCACCGCCTGCACGACGGTGGGCGGGCAGTGGCCGACCGCCAGCGCGCCGATGCCGCCGACGAAGTCGAGGAAGGTGTTGCCGTCCACGTCGTGCACGAGCGCGCCCTCGGCGCGCTCGACGACGACGTCCGTGGCGCGGCCGAGGCCGCTCGGCACCGCGGCTCCGCGCCGCGCGAGCATGGCCTGGCTCTTCGGGCCGGGCACCGGGGTCTTCAACTGGATCGAGGCCATGGTCTGTCGCTCCTTCACTGGTGGGCGGTGCCGACGGGACGCACGGCTCCGGGCACGTCCTTCGCCGCGTCGAGCACGATGAGCACGCCGTAGTTGTCGCAGACGGGGTCCTGCAGGTAGTCCTTCAGCAGTCCCCGGAACTCGAAGCCGACCTTCTGCTGCATCGAGAGCGTCGGGTCGTTGATGCGGCCGGACACGAGGCCCGCGTAGTACTCCTCGGCGCCGACCGTGTCTTTCACCGCTCCGTAGCCGCTCATCATCCCCGCCGTCACCTGGCCCTTGAGGCCGAGGCGCCAGACCAGCTCCTGCCTGGCGGCGTACAGCGCCTGCGCGAGCCCGCGGCCGCGGTAGTCGGGGTGGACGCCGATGTCCGCGCCGTACAGCCAGTCGCCATCCGGCTCGTGCGAGGTGAGCCAGCCGCCCTGGATGATGTCGCCGAACGTGTGGTTCACGTGGTCGAAGTCGAAGTGCAGCCGGATGGTGGCCGTGGCGGCGACCACCCGGTCCCCGTCCAGGCCCACGAACTGGCCCTCGGGGAAGATCTCCAGGTGCTTCAGGTAGTGCTTCGCCTTGAACCGTTCCTCGTCCGCGAGCGTGGGGAACACGACGCGCTGCAGCTCCTCGAGCTGGGGAGCGTGCTCGGGGCGCGCGGAGGCGATGACGAGTCCGTTCGGCAGCACGCGGCGGTAGTCGGGCACGATGGGTTCCTGCCGTGATGGCGGCATCCCACGAAGTATACTGCGGCGTCCCCCCCCCGCGCTTCCGCCCATGACCTTTCGACACGCTCTCTTGGCCCGGGTTCTGCTCCTTGTCGCGGCCGCCTCGTTGACGGCATGCACGCCCCCGCCGCCCGCCTCCGGCGTGCGCCACGACGTGGACGTCGCCGTGCCGATGCGCGACGGGATCGTCCTGCGCGCGGAGGTGCTGCGCCCCGCCGCCGAGGGGCGTTATCCCACGCTGGTGTATCGCACGCCGTACGGTGCGCACTCGGCGGTGGCCGACTACACGACCTTCAGCCGCGCCGCGGAGCGCGGCTACGCGGTGGTGGTGCAGGACGTGCGCGGCCGCTATCGCTCCGACGGCGAGTTCCGCCCATACGAGCACGACGGCCGCGACGGCTTCGACACCATCGAGTGGGCCGCGGCGCAGCCCTGGTCCGACGGCAACGTCGGCACGTTCGGGTTGTCCTATCCGGGCGCGGTGCAGTGGCTGGCGGCCATGGAGCGCCCGCCGCACCTGAAGGCGATGGTCCCGGCCATGACCTTCTCCACGCCGCAGAACTTCTTCTATACCTGGGGCGTGTGGGACATGTCCTGGGTGTCGTGGATCTGGTTCAACATCGCGCCCGACGCGCGCGCCCGGAAGAACCTGCCAGGACCCCGGACGGACGATGAGGTACAGGCCGGCTGGCCGGCTGTCGAGCGGAAGATGCGGGACACGCTGCCGCTCGACGCCTTCAACGCGTTGAACGACGTCGCGCCCTACTACTCCGACTGGCTGCGCCATCCCCCCGAGGATCCGTTCTGGGACTTCGCTGAGCTCCGCGGCAGGTACGCACGCACGGATGCGGCCGTCCTCAATCTCTCCGGCTGGCACGACGACAACTACGGCCCGGAAGGCGCCACCACCAACTTCATGGGACTGGTCCAGGCGCGCGGTGGCCAGCCGACCGGCACGTCGCTGCTGATCGGCCCCTGGGTGCACGGCGTGGGCGCCACGGCGCGCACCAGGGCGGGCGATCGGGAGTTCGGCCCGGACGCCGCGATTCAGTACGACGAGGTCGTGCTGGGCTGGATGGACCGTCACCTCCGCGGGATGGGCGCCGATCGGCCGGCAGATCCTCCCGTGCGCTACTTCGTGATGGGCGCGAATGTGTGGAAGACGGCCGACGCCTGGCCCCCGCCCGCGCGTCCCGTAACCTACACGTTGACGGCCGCCGCGTCCCGCCGCCCCGGCACCCTGGCCCCGGCCCCCCACACCCCAAGTCCCAAGACCCAAGTCCCAAGTCCCAAGACCCAAGACCCAAGTCCCACGTCCACCTTCGTCTCCGATCCCGACAACCCCGTGCTGAACCCGTACGACTCGGCCGGCGCGCACGACTACCGCGCGCTGGCGGACCGCGACGACCTGCTCACGTTCGACTCCGCGCCCTTCGAAGCCGATACCGAGGTCACCGGGCCCATCGTCGCCCGCCTGTTCGTGTCGTGCGACTGCCGGGACACGGACATCTGGGCGCGTCTGTACGACGTGGCGCCCGACGGCACGGCCTTCAACCTGATGAGTCCCGGCCTGGATGTGCTCCGCGCCAGCTATCGCGACATGACGAAAGGGCGGCAGCTCCTGACGCCGGGCGAAATCTACGAGCTGACGCTCGACCACCTCGTCACCAGCAACGTCTTCAAGCGCGGGCACCGCGTGCGGCTGCAGGTCTCCGCGAGCTTCTTCCCCAACTTCTCGCGCAACCTCCACACGGGGGACCTCGAGACGACGTCGTCGCGGAGGCAGCGTGCTACCATCCGCATTCATCACGCGGGGGCGCGCGCGTCACAGCTCGTGCTGCCCGTCGTGGAGCAGTAGGGGATTCAACAGCCGGCCGCACGCGCGCCGGGCGTCGTGTCAGGAACCATCTCGATGACCTCGCATCTCGCCTCACGATTCTGTCTGTCCGTCCTCGTGTTCACGGTCGCGGCCTGCGGCCCGTCGCAACCGGCGCCCCCGGCGGACGGCCGGGTCGCGGACCTGCTCATCACCAACGGCCGCGTGTTCACGGCCGACGAGCAGGGCACCACCGCCCAGGCCGTGGCCGTGTCGGGCAACACCATCCTGCGCGTCGGGACCGACGCGGAGCTCGCGGCCCTGCGGGGGCCGAACACGCGCGTGATCGACGCTCGCGGCGGCACCGTCGCGCCTGGATTCAACGATGCGCACGTGCACTTCGTCTCGGGCGGGCGGTCGCTCGGCGACGTGGACCTCGCGGGCCTCACCACCCTGCGCGAGGTGCAGGCCGCCATCAGCCAGTTCGCCGCCACGAAGCCCGCGGACGCGTGGATCAAAGGACGCGGCTGGCTCTACGCGCCCTTCCCCGGCGGCAGCCCGACGAAGGCGCAGCTGGACGAGATCGTCCCGGACCGTCCGGCCTTGATGACCTGCTACGACGGCCACAGCATCTGGGTGAACTCGAAGGTGCTGGCGATGGCGGGCATCACGAAGGACACGCCGAATCCGCCGAACGGCGAGATCGTCAAGGACCCCAGGACGGGCGAGCCGACCGGGCACCTGAAGGAGAGCGCCGCGGACCTCGTCGATCCCATCCTGCCGAAGGTCACCGAGGCGGATCGGCGCGCCGCGCTCAAGGCCGCCTCCGCGTACGCCAACCGTTTCGGCATCACGAGCATCCAGAACGCGGGCGGCAGCCACGAGGAGATGGCGCTGTACGAGGCTGCGAAACAGGCGGGCGAGCTGACGGTGCGCGCCTACCTCGCCTTCTCGGCGAACGACGCGACCACCGAGGCCGACGTGGACCGCATGGACGAGGCCTGGAAGCGGATGGGCGACGATCCGACGGTCAAGACCGGCATCGTCAAGATGTTCGCCGACGGTGTCATCGAAAGCCGGACCGCGGCCATGCTGGCGCCGTACGAGGGAACGAAGAGCGCCGGCACGCCGAACCTCACCGCCGAGCAGTTGAATCGCGTCGTCGCGATGCTCGACAAGCGGGGCTGGCAGGTGCAGATTCACGCGATTGGCGATCGCGCCATCCGCATGTCGCTCGACGCCTTCGAGCACGCCGCGGAGGTCAACCCCGCGCCGGCGCGCGGCCGCCGCCATCGCATCGAACACATCGAGGCCATTGCCGAGGCCGACATCCCTCGCTTCGGGCAGCTCGGCGTCATCGCCTCGCAGCAGCCGATGCACGTCGCGCTGGGTGACATGAACAGCGCGACGCCCTCGGGCCCGTGGCCCGACAACATCGGCCCCGAGCGCGCGTCGCGGGCCTGGGCGTGGCAGCGCATCCGCGCCGCGGGCGGGCGCCTCGCCTTCGGCAGCGACTGGCCGGTCGCGCCGCTCGAGGCAGGGCAGGGCATCTGGTTGGCGGCCACGCGTATCAGCCAGCCCGGCGGGCCCGAACAGGCCATGCCCATGACGGGCGTGCTTCGCGGCTACACGAGCTGGCCGGCGTATGCCTCCTTCGAGGAGCACCGCAAGGGTACGCTGGCCCCGGGCATGCTCGCCGACATCGTCGTCCTCGGCAGCGACCTCCTGTCGACACCGCCGGCGAAGCCGACCGACGTGATCGTCGAGACGACGATCTTCGACGGCAAGGTGGTCTACGAGCGCGCACGGCCCTGAACAAACCACGGTTCGGAGTTCAGGGCGAGACGTGACACGCCCAGGGCGCCATCGCCGGCCGTCGCTCGTGACCCGCGTGATGCGCGACGGCGGGTCAGCGGTCCAGCAGTTCGAGCGCCCTCGCGCCGTAGCGCGCCAGCAGGTCCCGCAGGGTGCGCCCGGGCTCGTCAGGGAATGCGGTCCCGGGCTCGGCCGAAGTGATGCGGTCGAGGCGGAAGTCCCTGAAGTCGTTGCGCACCTCGCACCAGGCGGCGAGCGTCCAGGCGTGTCCCCAGAAGAACACGGCGAGCGGGCGCACGACGCGCCTGGAGTCGCGCCCCTGCTCGTCCACGTACGTCAGCGCGAGCCTCCGCTTGTCCGTCAGCGCGGCGCGGATGACGAGCAGCGTTTCGGTGGGGCGGAGCCGGCTGACCGGCGGGACGTAGAAGTGCGCTTCCGAGAGCACGGGCGCCAGATCCGGCGGCAGGATGGCCGCGACCTTGGCGAGGATGCTTTCGCTGGCCCGTGCCAGCTGTGGATCGCCCACCTGCGACGCGATGCGCACGCCAATCACGAGCGCGTGGATTTCGTCGCGACTGAACATCAGCGGTGGCAGGTCGTACTCGGGGCGCAGCCGGTAGCCGACGCCAGCCTCGCCGTCGATGGGCGTGCCGGCCAGCACGAGATCCTGGATGTCCCGGTAGACCGTTCGCTCCGACACGCCCAGCCGCTCCGCGAGACGCGCCGCCGTGACGGCGGTACGGCGTCGCCTGAGCAGCTGGACGATCTGGAACAGCCGGTCGGCTCGGCGCATCCGTCGATGTTACGCGGCCCGCGCCTCCACCAGGCCGATGACGTGACCCTCGGGATCCGCGAAGAGGCCCAGCGTGACGTCAGGCATCTGGGTACGGGGCATCACGATCCTGCCACCAAGGCGCTCGGCCTCGGCGAGCGACGCGGTGACGTCGGGCGTCTCGACATAGAAGGTCACGCCGCTCGGCCGGCCGCCGCCGGACCCCTGGCCCACGCCGCCCTGGATGCCACGGGAGTCGCCGGTGTTCACGACGCCGTAATTCGCGGGGTTGTCGGTGTTGAAGCTCCACCTGAACAGGGAGCCGTAGAAGCGGCGGAGCGCGTCGCCGTTGGTGCCGAGCACTTCGAACCACAGAACCGGATGTGCCATGTGTGTCGTCCTCCGTGAATCGTTGAGGACGGCAGAATAGTGGGGGCCTCCTGACACCGTGGTGTCAGCAGTGCGCGATCGAGTGGTGTCTGCGCCCATCGACTCGGGAGTCGGCGCCTACAGGGTGACGCCGAAGCGCCGGGCCAGCACGAACGCGCCCGCCATCGAGACGACGAAGAAGACGATGAGCCAGTGCACGCGGACACCCAGGACGTCCAGTCCAGGCTCGGGATAGCCAAGGGTGATGGACGTCACGGGGCTGTCATCGTCCAGGGGCGGCTCGGACGGGAAGAGCAACTGATCCACCAGTCCGTGTGACGCGCGCACCGGTGAGCGCCGGACCACCCCGTCGCCGACGTGCACCGTCTTCGTGGCCGCGAGTCCGCCGGCCCGCACGGTGAGCGTGAAGTCCCCGGCCGCCGTCGGGATGATGCGCCACAGGACCTCGTTCGAGCCCACGAGCTCAACGGGGCCCGCGTCGACGCGAATCTCCGGCGGCGCCTCGAGGCCGATGGGCGCCGCGCTTCCTCCGGCTCGCGTGTTCCCGCCGCCCGCGACGTCCCCTCGCCGTTCCACCTTCACGAGTACGGGCGCTCCAATCTCGAGCCCTTCGTATCCGTAGAACGCCTGCAGCTGCGCGATGGCCAGGACCAGCGGCACGATCATCCACAGCAGAGGTACGAGCGAGAGCAGCAGGTAGCGGCCATTCTGCCTCAGCACCTCGGCCAGGGCCCGCAGGATGGCGACGAGGTCGTCGTTGAACAGGCGAATCTCGAACAGCCCCGCGTGCATGGCGCGCTTGGTGGCCGCCATGGCCGACTGGTTGGACGTGCGCGCGACCACGAACAGCATCACCACGGACGTGATCAGCGAGACGAGAAGCAGGCCGGCCAGGGGAGGCAGCGCGCCGAGCAGGAGGAAGACCGCGTCGAAGACGACGGTGAGCGCCGCGTTGATCCCCGCCAGGGCGCGTCCGGGAAGCGTAGCCAAGCCCCTCTATTGTGGCAGAGCGTAGGCCACCAGTTCCGCGGCAGGCCCCAGGCCGTTGGCCACGACGATGTACTGGACGCCGCCGTGGCGATAGGTCATGGGCGAGGCGAGGGGCCGCGCCGACGGGCTGTGCCGCCACAGCAGCGCGCCCGTAGCCTTGTCGAAGGCCATCAGCTGCGGCGGGTCGGGCGTCACCACCGGACTCAGCGGCTCGTCGCCGAGCGGCACGGCTTCGGTGGCGCCGAGGCCGAACTGGCCCTCGGCGACGAAGAGCAGCGTCTTCGTCACCAGGGGCGCGCCGCGCCGGCCCCAGCCAAGGGGCGGCAGGTTCAGGTGTGTCAGGCGCGCGTGTTCGCGCGGGCCGTTGCCGAGGGCCGAGGTCCAGCGGATGTCGCCTCCGTTCAGGTCGATGGCCGTGACGCGGCTGTAGGGCGGCTTCACCAGCGGCAGGCCGTCCAGCGTCGGCAGCAGCGTCGTGCCGCCGCGGCGGAACAGCAGGTTGCTCTTCTGCGGGTCCGGCTTCACGAGCTGCAGCACGCTGGGAAGGCTGATCGAGGGCACGTAGAGCGTCGCGGTTTCGGGATCCACGGCGGCCCCGCCCCAGTTGGCGCCGCCCACCCAGCCCGGAAGCACCGCAGCGCCGCGCTCGGACGGTGGCGTGAACAGTGGACCGCGGTCGAACTTCGACACCATCTCGATGGCCTGTTTCCGCATCTTTGGCGTGAAGTCGATCAGGTTGTCGTCGGCCAGGCCCTGGCGCTCGAAGGCCGGAGGCTTCGTGGGGAAGGGTTGCGTGCGCGAGGTGCGCTCGCCGGGGACGGACGACTGCGGTACCGCCCGCTCCTCGATGGGCCAGACAGGACGGCCGTTCTCGCGATCGAAGACGTAGGTGAAGCCCTGCTTGGTGACCTGCGCGATGGCCTTGATGGCGCGGCCATCGACACGGACGTCGACGAGCGTCGGCGCCGCGGGCAGGTCGTAGTCCCACACGCCGTGGTGGACCATCTGGAAGTGCCACGCGCGCCGGCCGGTGCGCGCGTCTACCGCCACGAGGCTCTCCGCGAAGAGGTTCGCGCCGGGCCGGTGTCCGCCGTAGAAGTCGTTGGTGGGCGTTCCGAACGGAAGGTAGACGAGTCCCAGCTCCTCGTCTGCCGACATGTTGGTCCACACGTTGGTGCTGCCCGTGTAGGTTGCGGCGTCGCCGTCCCACGAGTCGCCGCCGAATTCGCCCTCCTGCGGGATGGACCTCATCGTCCAGAGCCTGCGACCCGTCCGAACGTCGAAGCCCGAGACGTCGCCGCGCGGCCACTCCTTGTGGGTGGGGCCGTCGTGGATGCTGGAGCCCACCACGACAACGCCCTTGCAGACGATGGGCGCCGCGGACACCGCGTAGTTCGCCGCGCGCGTGGCGTGGGCCACGCCGTTCATCAGGTCCACACGGCCGTTCTCCCCGAACGAGGGATCGAGCCGGCCGGTCGCGGCATCGATCGACAGCAGATACGCGTCACCGGTTCCGAGCAGCAGCCGCTCGGTCCGGCCATCGCTCCAGTAGGCGATGCCGCGGTGCACGAAGCCCAGGTTGCCAGGCCGGCCCGTCTTCCAGCTCCCGGGATCGAAGACCCACTTCGCGCGGCCCGTCGCGGGATCGATGGCCGCCACCTGTCCGAGCGACGTGACCGTGTAGAGCACGCCCTTCACCATCAGCGGCGTGTCGTGGTACATGCCGGGGCGCGTCAGCGCATTGGCGGCGACCACGGCGTTGTCTGGCGACGTCCACCGCCACGCCACGGCCAGGCGGCCGACGTTGTCGCGCGTGATCTGATCGAGGGGTGAATACTTCTGGCTGCCGGCATTGCCCCCGTAGTGCGTCCACTCGGCGGAGGGGGCGGCCGGGGGCTGGCTGGACGCGACGCGTGCTGCGCGAGGCCCTGCGCCGAGCGGTGGCAGCGCGAGGACGAGGAGAGCCGCCGCCAGTACCGAACGAGCGCGCCTGTCGCCGATGGTGGGGATCCCCGACGCCTTGGTCATCGCGCGTGCCTCCGCGCCGAGACTCTACATGCGGCGCGGGCGGCGCGCAACGATCAGGAGATGTAGCCCAGCCCCTTCAGCTTCTTCCTGATCTCCTCCTCCGAGTCGGAGCCTTCGAACTTCGCCAGCTCTTTCTCGAGGACGTGCGCCACGAACTCGTCCACCGACGAGTAGCCGGCGAGGTCCGCGTAGCGCTTGGCCTTCGCCAGCAGCGCCTTGTCCAGCTTGATGCGGGATCCGAACATGTCAGTGCTCCTCGGAGCCGTGCGGGAAGCCGTCCACGCCGAACTCCGCGAGAATGGAGGCCGCCAGGTCCTGGATGGCAGGCGCCGGGCGCTTCAGCGCGCGGCTGGACAGCAGGATGCCGGGCACCGCCTCGTGATCCATGCAGTGGTCGCCGCTCCACGGGCTGGTGTTGTCGGCGAACACGTCCTTCGGCAGCCCGCCCAGGGCGGATTCGTCGGAACCGCGCGTGCCCTTCGCGTAGCCGACGACGAGATCGGGCGCCGTGTCCTCGTTGCCGGCCAGGTGATACGCTTCCTCGCGACGATACACCTTCGTGATGGCCGGCTGGCCCGTCGCCGGGTCGATCACGGCCAGCAGCTTCGCCGCAATCTCGCGCGCCAGCGTCTCGCGCGCGCCCGGCTCCACGATGCCGTCCTTCTCGCGGCCCTCGACGTTGATGTAGAGGCCGTTCAACCCGAGCGCGTACGCGCGCGTGCGCGACCAGTCCACGTTGCCGAAGAGGCCAGGATCGTCCGCGCGGTTCGGGTCCACGAGCGCGAGGTAGCCGTTGTCGCGCAGCCAGCTGTTCAGGTGAAACGCGCGGCGCCAGGTCGTGAAGCCGTGATCGGACATCACCACCAGCAGGTCGTCCGGTCCGAGCGTGGCCAGCGTCTGGGTGACGACCGCGTCGAGCCCGCGGTAGAGCTCCTCGATCACCGCCTGGTTGGGGCCGTCCTTGGCGGCGTCGTAGGCGGGATGCCCGGGATCCCGCGCGCGCCACATCATGTGCGACACCTGGTCCACGTTCCCGAAGTAGTAGAAGAGCAGCCCGCCCTCGAAGCGGTCCAGCACGTACTGGTACTGCCTCAGGTTCTCCTCGCCGGCCAGCCGCGCCTGCTCGAGGAACTCCTTGTCCGTCAGCACGCCCATCTTCAACCCGTTGGTGTCCTCCGGCATGCCCTGCGTGTAGAAGCGGCCGGTCGCCTCGGCGAGCTCCGTGGCGAAGTCGTCCGGATGCGAGACCGGCATGGCCGGCGCCATCGGATCGATGTTGACGGGGCTGGTGTAGAGCTCGAAGAACGGGTCCAGGCCCTTCAGGTAGAAGCGCACCTCGCCGGCGAGCGCCTGCGTCGCCGCGAGCGGGAAGCTGACCGGCACCCAGTCGCTCCACTCGCCGACGGCGAGCAGGCGCTCCTCGGCGCCCACCGTGAGCTTCACGTGTCGGTTGGCGCGGTCCAGGTGCGCGGTGAACTCGGCGCGCACCTTGGTCGGCTCCTTCAGGAAGGGGTTGTCGGGCCCCTCGAGCGCCGCGCGCACCACCCCGTCGCGCGGTTTCACCTGGTGCACGACACCGCCCGAGAGCGTCTGGCCCGCGAAGGCGAACGGCTCGGACGTGTACAACGCGAAGGTGCCGTAGGTGCCCAGCAGGTCCGGCGTGCCCATGCCGCTCAGCTCGCGGGTGGCGGATCCCGACGGCGGGAAGTTGGCGGGCATCCGGATGATGGTGGTCGGCACGCCGCGCGACTCGAGCACCTCCCAGAACGGCCGCCCCTGCCGAAGCAGTTCCACTGTTCCGCTCGAGAGGGGGAGCTGCCAGCGCCCCACCCCAATGGCTCGCCCGCCCTCCGTCTTCGACGTGGACAGATACGGCAGCATCGTCTTCGGATCCCGGTGGATGAAGTCGAAGATGCCGTGGCCACCCGGATCCAGGCCGGTGATGAACGACGACCACGCCACGGGGCTTTGTGGCGGGATGCTGGTGCCGAGTGGCGCGAAGCCGCCGGTCTGCGCGAGGCGCGCCAGGCCCGGCAGGCGTCCGGTGTCGATCATCTGCCGCGTCAGCTCATGGTCCAGGCCGTCGAAGCCGAGGACGATGACCTTGCGGCCGAAGGGGGGACGCGACTCGCAGGCCCCCATCACGAGGGCGCCCACGAGCGCCAGCGTGGCCGCGAGGAACACCCGCGCGCGGGTCACGCGAGCCCCGCCAGCGGCCGGCCGTCCATGTGCGCCGGCGGCTCGATGCCGAAGAGCTTCAACGCGGTCGGCGCAATGTCCACGAGCGCCGGCTCCTCGGCCGTGATCTTGCGATTGCAGAAGAACACGCCTGGCACCAGTCGCGGGTCGATGCAGTGGTCGCCGCTCCACGCCTTCACGTTGTCCTCGAATACCGGGCCCGCGACCACGCCCGTGGCGCAGTCCCACGACGTGCGGTAGCCCGCGTTGTAGCCGATGACGAAGTCGGGCGCGCTCTCGAGGTAGGGGCCGTCGTAGATCTGCGCGGTGTCGAAGGCCTCGTTGATCCCCACGGCCTTCTTCTCCTCGTCGCGAAGCCCGCGCAGCTTCCGCACGATTTCCCCTTTCAGCGCGGCCGCCTCTGCGCCCGGCTCGACGATGCCCCCGGCCTCGCGGCCCTTCAGGTTCAGGAACATGCCCGTCAGGCCCAGCGCGTAAGCGCGCGTGCGGGACCAGTCCACGTCGCGCAGCCACTCCGAGGTGCCGTCCGTGCCCGGCTTCAGCGCGAGGTAGCCCTCGCGGAGCAGCCACTGGTTCAGGTTCACCCCTCGGCGGAACGAGCTGAAGCCGTGGTCCGAAATCACCATCAGCACGTCGCCGTCCTTCAACCTCGCGCGCACGCGCCCCACCAGCGCGTCGTTGTGCTTGTACAGCTCGCGGATGGCGTGCCGGTGCTCCGCCCGCTCGCGCCCACGCCCGGCCGGGTGGCCCGGATCGATGTCGCGCCAGAACATGTGCTGGATGCGGTCCGTAGCGTCGAACACGCACACGAGCGTGCCCTGGCGCAGGCGGTCCAGCGACGCGAAGAACATCGCCTCGCGCTCGCGATCGATGTCATACGCCTGCGTCAGGAACGTCCCGTCATCGGTCACGCCCTCGTTGAGGCCCCAGGTGTCCTCGGCGAGGCCCAGCGTGGAGTACGCGCCGATCTTCTTCGCGAGGTAGGTGGCGTAGTACGGCGGGTGCGAGATGGGCATCGCCGGCGATTCGGGATCCAGGTTGATGGGCGCCAGGTACAGCGAAAAGTGCTCGCCCATCTCTGTCACGAGCAGTCGCGTGAGGCCTTTCACCGACACGCCAGGCGCAGCGGAGAAGGACAGCGACACCCAGTCGCTCAGCTCGCCCGGCGCGAGGGACACGCGCGTGTCTCCCAGGGAGACCTCCGCGCGCGCGGCTGCGCGGTTCAGGCGGACGGCCAGGGGCAGCGCGAGCGGCGGGGCGCCCTCGAGAAAGGTGTTCTCCGGCCCTTCCAGCGTGGCGGCCACCTGGTCCCCTTCCACGGTCACCTGGAAGCGCAGCCCGCCCTCCTTGAACTTCTGCCCGGCCGGCCGCGTGGTGTAGAGGAGGAACGTGCCCTGCGTGCCCAGCAGGTCCGGCGTGCACATGGCGCTCAGTTCCGCGCCGTAGAAGTTGTCCGGCGGGAAAGTGATGGGCACGCGGAGCACGGTGCTCCAGATGCGGTGCTCGCCGAGGATCGTCCAGAACGGCTTCGAGCGGCGCAGCAGGCTGAGCTCCGGCTTCTGCAGCGGGATCCGGTAGCGGCCGATCTTCAGGAACCGCTCCACCTTGCCGATGCGCGTGGACGACAGCATCGGCAGGTAGGTGCGCCGATCCCGGTCCAGGAAGTCGTAGATGTTGTGCCGCGCCGGGTTCGCGCCGGTGCTGAACGACGACCACGCCACCGGCGAGAGCGACGGGAAGGTCGTCTTCAATCGCCGGTAGCTGCCCTCGGCCGCCAGCGCCTTGAAGTTGGGCAGCAGGCCCTCGCGCATGAACTGGTCGGTGAGCTTCGGATCCTGGCCATCCAGGCCGACGATGATGAGCCGCGAGATGGACGCCTTCGGCCGTCGGGGCTGGGTGATGGCCCGCCACGCGGCGCGGAAGGGCCACGCGAGCAGCGTGAAGCCCACGACGAGCAGTGTGGTGACCAGGACGAAGGCCGATGACACGAGCGCGAAGCCGGCGCCAGGGCCGATGTAGGCCTCGGCCGGGGCCGTGGTGGCGACGAGCAGCAGCACCGCGAGCGCGGGCGCGAGCCGGAGGGTGGGGTGGTGCAAGGGCGCGGAAACCTTCGGATCACTCTAGCAGGTTGCCGAAGCGGCTCGCCACCCCACACGGAGGGCAGGTCGCGGGCGGGGCCGAGGAGCGGCGATGCCGGCGTCCCGGAACGCGGCCGGAGCGCCGGGGCCTCAGACTCGCGACGCGCGCAGTGTCGTTGACATACAGCCATCTGGCTCATATGGTTGGCCATATGAAGACGACCCTGAACATCGACGACACCGTGATGGCCCGGCTGCGGCGTGAATCCGCGCGGACGGGCCGGACGATGTCCGAGCTGGTGGAGACGGCGCTGCGCCGGCTCCTGCAGTCGCGGCGCGACGCGCCGGAGCCGCCCCCGCTCCCCACGTTCGACAGCGGCGGCGCGCTCGTGGACGTGGCCGACCGGGAGGCGCTCTACGCGGCCATGGAGGGCCGCTGACCGTGTTCGTCGTCGACACCAACGTGCTGGTCTACGCGGCCGATCGGCACGCCGCGGAGCACGAGCGGTGCCGGGCGCTCGTCGAGGCATGGCGGCGGCAGGGCGGCGCCTGGTACGTCACCTGGGGCATCTGCTACGAGTTCCTGCGCGTCGTCACGCACCCGCGCGTGTTCCGCAAGCCGTGGACGCTGGCGCCCGCTCAGCAGTTCCTGGCCGCCCTGCTCGAGTCGCCAGGCCTCGACGTGCTCGTGCCGACGGATCGGCATGCGCGCGTGCTCGGCGAGGTGGTCAACGAGTTGCCGCACCTGGCAGGCAACCTGCTGCACGATGCCCGCACCGCCGTGCTGATGCGCGAGCACGGCATCCGGCGGATCTGCACGCGTGACACGGACTTTCACCGGTTTCCGTTCGTGGAGCCCGTCGATCCGCTGACCGCCGAGCCCTGACCCCGGGCGCTACAATCGGCGAATGACTCAGTCGTTCTGGCGCCGCCTGCGGCGCGGGCGGCCCATCGTCGTCGTCTCGGGGCTGCCACGGTCGGGGACGTCCATGGCGATGGCGATGCTCGAAGCCGGCGGCCTCCCCATCGTCACCGACGGCGTGCGGGCGGCAGATGCCAGCAATCCAAAAGGCTACTACGAGTACGAGCGTGTGAAGGAACTGGACAAGCCCGGCGATCACGCCTGGCTGGCCGGC
>JBFWQE010000132.1:0-15648 GCA_050249615.1 Vicinamibacterales bacterium | reverse complement strand
GTCGAGCCACAAGGCGTCCGGATACGCCTCGCGCAGCAGCGTCGTCTTCCCGGTCAGTCGCGGTCCCCAGAGAAAGAACGTCTCCCGGCCCGGCGGGGGCAGGCGGAGCGCCCTCGTAAACATGTGGTTTATTTTATCATGACTATTGAAATAATGAATTTCTCGCTCTCTTGAGCCGCAATCGCCTTCGTGCCATAGTCCCCTCTCCCCCCGGCTGATGGCGACGGAGCGTCACCATGGCTGACATCACTCCTCCCGGGCTGGCCGGCTTCCTTCTTCGACTGCCCGCCGGCGCGGCGGTAGGGCTCGCGCGCGGCGCCGCTCGGTCGCGCCTCAAGGCGGCCGGCACGCCCTACGAACTCGAGCCGCTGTTCACGACGGGCCCGCGCGCGGGCGCCGCCGGGCTGGCCGGCGCGGGCTTCGAATGGCACCTGGCCACGCCGTCTGTCGCGGCGGACCCTGCCCGGGCGTGGGAGTCTGCGCACGCGTTGAACGAGGTGGCCAGCGCCGTGGCCGGCACCCCGGTCCTGGTCGAGCCCGACTTCGTCCAGGAGTGGCTCTACGAGAACCCGCTTGCGCGCGATCCCGGAGCGTTGTCAGCCGCCGCGGACGCCTGCACCTTCAACGACCAACGACTCGAGCTGCCGCGCATCGACAACCTGTTCGCCTGGCACCTCGACCCCGCGTTCTCGCAGCTGCGGCAGGCGCGTGCCGAGGCCCCGGGCGGCGTATCCCGCGTGCGCATCGCCCACATCGACACGGGCTACGACCCCGCGCACCAGACGCTGCCCTCGCGCATCCGTCTGGATCTGCAGCGCAACTTCGTGGACGATCAGGGGCCCAACGACGCGCGGGATCCGGCTGCGCGCGGCGCCTTCGAGAATCCCGGGCACGGCACCGGCACGCTCGGCATCCTCGCGGGCGGCCGATTCACCTTCAACCGGCACGGCTACGCCTTCGACGACGTGGTGGGCGGAGCGCCCGATGCCGAGGTCGTGCCCGTGCGGGTGGGCCGATCGGTGCTGCAGCTCCGGACGAGCACCGTTGCCCGGGGCATCACCTACGCCGCAGACCTCTGCGCAGACGAGGCCGCCCGCATCCACGTGCTCTCGATGAGCATGGGCGGCATTGCCTCGGCGTCGTGGGCTGATGCCGTGAACCTGGCCTACGACGCCGGTATCGTGCTGGTCGCCGCGGCCGGCAACAACTTCTCCGCCGGCTTCTTCGGCTTCCCCACCCACTTCATCGTCTACCCGGCGCGGTTCCGCCGGGTGATCGCCGCGTGCGGGGTGATGGCCAATCGCAAGCCCTACTACGGGCTGCCGTTCCGCACGATGCAGGGGAACTGGGGCCCTGCCAGCAAGATGGCCACGGCGGTCTCGGCGTTCACGCCGAACATGCCGTGGGCCGAGATCGGGTGTGCGGGCTTCATGGACATGGACGGCGCGGGCACCTCGTCGGCCACGCCGCAGGTGGCGGCGGCGGCCGCGCTGTACTTCCAGAAACACGCGGCCACGCTCTTCGATCCGGCGGCGTACCCGGAGCCCTGGATGCGTGTCGAGGCGGTTCGGCAGGCGCTCTTCTCTCGAGCCGACAAGACCGCGGATGGCGGCAGCACCGAGAAGCTCGGCAACGGCATCCTGCGCGCGGCCGACGCGCTCGGCCTGCAGCCGCTGGCCAGCGCGTCGCTGCACAAGACCGCGGCCGACCGCGCCGTGCTGCCCATCCTGCGCGTGATCACCGGGCTGGGCGCGGCGCCGTCGCCCGCCGTCGACGCGATGCTCGCGCTGGAGGCCACCCAGCTGGCGCATCGCTGGTCGCGCGACGACCGGCCGAACCCCATCGAGACCGCGCTGCCCGACCCGGACCTGCCGCCCGAGGCGATTCCGCCCGCGCAGCTGCGGCGCTTCCTCGACGCGGTCCTCGAGCACCCTGATGCGTCGGCGCCTCTCAAGGCTCGCGCGGGCGAGGCGAGGCATGCCCTCTTCGGCACGCCCCTGCCCGGCCGGTCCGCGCCGCGCCGCAGGAAGAAGGGCGCCGAGGGCATCGACACCGGGAGTGCGCCTCAGCCCGAGCCGCTCCGCGCGCCCGTCGCGACGCCCATGCCGTTCGTGCCGACCGAGCCGGCGTTCCGCCACCTGCGCGGCTACAGCATCGATCCAGGCCTGACGACACAGCTCGATCTCGCGCCCATCGGCGAGGTCACGTTCAAGGTCCCGTGGGAGGGGCTTGCGCCCGGCCCGGTCGGCGAGTACCTCGAGGTGATCGACGTGGACCCGGCGAGCGGGTGCTTCTACGAGCCGGTGAACCTCGACGATCCGAAGCTGCTGGCGCAGGACGGCCTGGCGCCCAGCGAGGGCACGCCGCAGTTCCACCAGCAGATGGTGTACGCGGTGGCCAGCCTCACCATCCGGAACTTCGAGCGCGCGCTCGGCCGCCGCAGCCTGTGGCGACCCGGCCCGCCGCCGCCGGGCTCGGACCCGAAGAACGACTCGACGTTCGTCCAGCGGCTGCGCGTGTATCCCCACGCACTCCGCGAGCAGAACGCCTATTACTCGCCGTCGAAGGTGGCGCTGCTGTTCGGCTACTTCAAGGCGCCCGAGCGGGAAGAGGCCGAGCACGTGCCCGGGGGTCTCGTCTTCACGTGCCTGTCGCACGACATCATCGCGCACGAGACCGTGCACGCCCTGCTGGACGGGATGCACCGGCGCTTCCTCAGTCCCACGAACCCCGACGTGCGCGCCTTCCACGAGGCCTTCGCCGACATCGTGGCCCTGCTGCAGCACTTCACGTTCCCGGAGATCGTCCGGCACCAGATCGCCAGCACGCGCGGGGGGCTCCGCAGCCACCAGAACCTGCTGGGGCAGCTCGCGGGCCAGTTCGGGCGTTCGACCGGCCGCCGCGGGGCACTCCGGGATGCGATCGGCCGCATCAACCCGGCCGGCGGAGAATGGGAGCCGCACCGGCCGGACCCCTCCGAGTACCGGACGCTGCTCGAGCCGCACGATCGCGGCGCGATTCTCGTGGCGGCCGTGTTCGATGCGTTCCTCGCGATCTACGAGCGGCGCACCGCCGACCTGCTGCGGGTGGCCACCGGCGGCACCGGGGTGCTGCAGCCCGGCGCCATTCACCCGGACCTGGTCACGCGGCTGGCGGACGACGCCGCGAAGGTCGCGCAGCACGTCCTCACCATGTGCATCCGCGCGCTCGACTACTGCCCGCCGGTGGACATCACGTTCGGCGAGTACCTGCGCGCCATCATCACTGCCGACACCGACGCCGTGGCCGACGACGACCTGCGCTATCGCACGGCATTCGTGGAGGCGTTCAGGAAGCGCGGGCTGTATCCGCGCGACCTGCGCACGCTGAGCGAGGACAGCCTCGTCTGGCGGGGGCCGCACAACGAGGACGTGCGCCCCTCGCAGGCGCTGCAGGACGGCCTGGAGCGCGTCCGCAACTTCGCGCAGAGCTTCCTGTTCGCGCAGGGCGGCGGCGAAGGCGCCGAGCCGCGCGAGCAGGTGTTCCACCTGCAGCGGGGCATGCGGCGCGACCTGCACGAGTGGCTGGCGAACCACTTCGACACGCACGCGGACGGCGCGCGCGACGCCGCGTTCCTGGGCATCGACCCGCGGTTCGGGTTCGAGGTGCACACGGCCCGCTTCGCTTTGCGGCCCAGCCCGGACGGCTACATCGATCCGCAGTTCCTCGTCGGGCTCCTGCAGGAGCACCGCATTCCACTCGATCCCGAACGCCCGGGCGCCGAGACCACCACGTTCGAGGGCGGCTCGACCATCGTGGCCGACCTGCGGCGGCTGCGGATCCGCTACTGCATCCGGAAGAACGTCACCAGCGCGACGCGGCAGGCCCGGCAGCAGGCCTTCATGGCATCGCGACTCGAATCGACGCGCGCCACATACCTGGGCCGCGGCATCCTGGACGATGCCGAGCCGTTCGCGGCGCTGCACCGGGGCGTGTGAGGGGGCCCGCCATGGCGAAGAAGAAGAAGCCCGCGCGCACGGAGCGACGGGGCGCGACCACCGGCACGGAGCGACGGCGCATGACCACCCGCACGGAGCGACGGCGCATGACCACCCGCACGGAGCGACGGCGCATGACCACCCGCACGGAGCGACGGGGCTTCAGCCCCGCCGGCCCCCCGGTCCGCGTCCGCATGTATCGCCAGGGCCTCGGCGACTGCTTCCTCGTCACCTTCGACGTCGGCGGCGACGAGCGCCACATGCTGATCGACTGCGGGACGCTCGGGGCCACGACAACCGGCGTGAGGATCTCCAAGGTGGTGGACGACATCCGCGAGTCGACGGGCGGCCACCTTCACCTCCTGGTCGCGACGCACGAGCACAAGGACCACGTGGCCGGCTTCGCCTCGCAGAAGGCCGCGTTCGAGGCGATGACCGTGGACCGCGTCTGGCTGGCCTGGACCGAGAACCCCGCCGACGAGCTGGCGAAGCAGATCGCGAAGAAGCGGCAGGACCTCGGCGCCGCGCTCGCGCGCGCGTGCCAGGCGCTGGCCGCCCCGGCCTCCTCGCCGGACTCGCGGGCCCTGGCCCTGGCGGTGCGGGACGTGCTGGAGTTCTCGGGCGATCCGGACGCGCCGGCCGCCTTCAGCGAAACGATCAACGAGGCGATGACGTTCGTGCGCACGGGGCTCGTTCGTCACCCGCGCTACTGCAACCCGGGCGACGGCCCCATCGAGGAGGACTGGCTGCCCGGGTTCCGCTTCTACGTCCTCGGCCCCCCGCGGAGCGAGGCCGCGCTGGACGACGCGGGCACGCACGGGAGCTCCGAGTTGTACGGCGTCGCGCCCGGCCTGGACGCGGGAGCGGCGTTCCTGGCCTCCGGCAAGAGGGCAGTGGACTACATGAGCGCAGGCGATCCCGGGACGCGCGACGCCTTCGTGGCCGCCCAGCCGTTCGACACGCGTTTCCGCGTCGAGCGGGACAGCGCCGCCGCTGGGGCCGTCCTGGCACGCTACGCCTCGGAGGGCGAGTCCTGGCGCCGAGTGGATCAGGACTGGCTGCGCATCGCCTCCGACCTCGCGTTGCAGCTGGACAAGTCCACCAACAACACCAGCCTGGCGCTCGCCATCGAGCGTGTCGCCGACGGGCGCGTCCTGCTGTTCCCGGCGGACGCACAGCAGGGGAACTGGCTCTCGTGGCACGGGCCGGGCATGGTCTGGACCGTCCGCGACGCCGGTGTGGCGCGCACCGTGCGGGCCCAGGACCTCCTGTCGCGCACGGTGTTCTACAAGGTGGGTCACCACGCCAGCCACAACGCGACCGCGCGGGCCCAGGGGCTCGAGTTGATGAATCGCGAGGACGAGCTCACCGCGTTCATCCCCGTGGATCGCGCCGTCGCCCTCGGGCGGCACCCGCAGGGCTCGTGGCGCATGCCGGCGGTGGCCCTCTATCGCCGCCTGCTGGAGAAGTGCCAGGGTCGCGTCGTGCGATCCGACACCGGGTGGGCGGACGACGCGGCCAACGCCGCCGACGCGTCGGTGGAAGGGGAACTGGCGGAGCTGGCGGCCGCGGAGGAGTGGGCCCGCTGGCGCACGGCCCAACAGGCGTCCACGCGTGTGGCCATCGCGGACCTCTTCGTCGACTTCCTGCTGGAGTGAACCTTTCCCGTCAGGCGAGGGCGGAGAGCCCCCGGTTCGCGATGATGTGATGCTGCATGACGATGGCGATGCGCGAGGCCCGCGCCTTTGCCTCCTCGGCCATCGGCCCGCTGAAGAGCGCGTCCACAGTGCCGTGGAAGAGCTCGATCCACCGCCCGAACTCGCGGACGCCGAGGGGCGTGAGCTGCGCGAGCTGCAGGTGCGCGGCGAGCGGGTTGCCCTTGAAGCCCGCGGTGCCGAACAGCACCGCGTCCCAGAAGGCGTACATCTTCGGCAGGTGCCCCGCCCAGTCCACCCTCGCCACCTCGTCGAAGATGGGGCCGAGGATGTCGTCCGCCCGCACGTGCCCGTAGAAGGTGTCCACGAGGCGGACGATGTCGTCACGCGAGATGATGTCGAGGCGTTCGGTGGTCATGTAGGTGTCCGTCAGGCAGAAGCGTGCGGCGCGCGCGGCAGCAGCGCGGCCACGCGCGCGACCCATCGCGGCTCGGCGACGAGGTCGGCCAGGGTGTAGCGGTCCAGCACGGCGAAGAAGGCGTCGAAGGCCTCGGCGAGCGCGCCCTTGAGGCCGCAGGCCCGGGTGAGGGGGCAGGTGCTGGTGGCGCGATCGAAGCACTCGACCACCGCCAGCGACCCTTCCGTTTGCCGGATGACCTCGCCGACGCGGATGGAATCAGGCCTCCGCGCCAGGCGGAAGCCCCCGGTGCGGCCGCGGGTCGTTTCCAGGTAGCCCAGGTGCTGCAGCTCGTTGACGACCTTGACGACGTGGTGCCGTGAGAGGCCGAAGGCGCGGGCGACGTCCGAGGTCAGGCAGCGCCGGTCGTGGTGCACGGCGGCATAGATGAGGACGCGCAGAGCGTAGTCGGTGAAGCCGTTAAGTTGCATTCGAATTGCAACTTTAATTCATCGAGCGGCCGCCGGCAAGCCTGGCCGGGACCGGCTGCCGCCTCCGGCGTCAGAATAGGGAAGGACCGGCCCGAGGAGGACCTCATGCATTCGCTCGCCAACGACCTCGCGGAGGGCGTGCTCCTGCGCCAGCGGGGCCCGCACTTGTCGCTGTACCAGCCCACGCACCGCCGCCGCCCCGAGAACCAGCAGGATCCCATCCGCTACCGGAACCTCGTGAGGTCGCTCGAGGACTCGCTTCGGCAGATGCATCCGGCCGACGGCGTGCGCGAGCTGATCGCGCCCTTTCAGGAGCTGGTGGACGACTGGTCGTTCTGGAATCACGCGGAGCACGGGCTGGCCGTCCTCGGCGCGCGGGGGTTCTTCCGCGTGTACCGGCTGCTGCGTCCCGTGCCCGAGCTGGCCATCGTCGCCGGGAGCTTTCACCTGAAGCCGCTGCTGCGGATCACGCAGTCGGCGGATCGCTTTCACGTGCTGGCGCTCAACCGCCAGGCGGCGCGAATGTTCGAGGGCAACCGCGACGCGCTGCGGGAGATCGAGATGGCGCCCGGCGCCCGGACGCTGGCCGAGGCGCTCGGGGACGAGCACACCGAGCCGCACAGCACGGTCGCGTCCTACGGCGGGCCCGGCGGCGGGGGGCTCGCGAAGCACCACGGCCACGGGTCGAGGAAAGACGAGATCGACATCGACACCGAGCGGTACTTCCGTGCCGTGGACCGCGTCGTGCTCGAGCACCACTCGCGCCCCTCGGGGCTGCCGCTCGTGCTGGCGTCGCTTCCCGAGCACCACTCGCCGTTCAGGGGTGTCAGCCAGAACCCGCTCCTCCTCGAGGAAGGACTGGCGGGCGATCCATGGGCCCTCGAGGCCGACGACTTGCGGGCGCGTGCCTGGCGGCTCGTCGAGCCGCAGTACGTGGCGAAGCTGGCCGCGCATGCCGAGCGCTTCCATGCCGCCCGCGCGAAGGGGCTGGGCTCCGACGACCTGAAGGCCGTGGCCGCGGCGGCGCATGCAGGCCGCGTCGCGACGCTGCTGGTCGAGGCGGAGTCGATCGTGCCCGGGCGGATCGACGGTGAGAGCGGCGAAGTGCGTGCCGCGGAGCTCGCTCACCCGGAGGTGGACGACCTGCTGGACGACCTGGCGGAGCTGGTGATGCGCGCGAAGGGTGAGGTGGTCGTCGTGCCAGCGGACCGCATGCCGACGGGCACGGGGGTCGCGGCCGTCTACCGGTTCTGACGGCGGAGCGCGCTCGCCAGGTTCACGCCGCTCGAGATGACGCCGACGTGGCTGAACGCCTGGGGGAAGTTGCCGAGGAACGCCCCGCTGCCCGGGTCGATCTGCTCGGGGAGCAGGCCGAGGCCGTTGGCCCGGCCGCACAACGAGTCATAGAGGGACGCGGCCTCGTCGAGTCGACCCTGCTTTGCCAGGTTGTCCACGAGCCAGAAGCTGCAGAGCAGGAACGCTCCCTCGTGGCCGGGCAGGCCGTCGGGCGACTCGTCGGGAAGGTACCGATAGAGCAGGCCGTTCCCCGCGCCCAGCCGCGCGCGGATGGCCTCGGTTGTCGCCACCATCCGGGGGTTGTCGGCCGCCAGCACCCGGCGGAGCGGCAGGCTCAGGAGGCTGGCGTCCAGTCCGCCGCCGCCAAGATGCTCGGTGAGGGACAGACGCGCCGGGTCCCATGCGTCCTCGAGGATGCGGCGCTGGATCACGAGGGTCGCCGCCTGCCAGGCCTCCACGTCACCCGGGAGATTGAACTCGGCAGCCAGGCGCGCGCCCCGATCGAGGGCGACGAGGCACATGGCCGCGGAGTAGGTGAACACGCGGCCGGGCGTGCGGACCTCCCAGATGCCGTGATCCGGCTCGTTCCAGGCGGTCATGGAGCGCTCGACCAGGCCCTGGAGCTTGCGCCAGAGGTCCGGATCGAGGCGCCCGTGGCGCCGCGCGAACTGGTAGGCGCAGTCGAGCACCTCGCCAAAGACGTCGTGCTGGCGCTGATCGGCCGCGCCGTTGCCCCAGCGAACCGGCGCGGATCCCCGATAACCTTCCAGGTCCGGATCCTCGCGCTCGGGCGCCGGCACGGCGCCGTCGACGCCGTAGAGCACCAGCGGCCGATCGCTCTGCTCGAAGGCGTGCAGGGCCCATCGCAGGAACCCGCCGGCCTCTCGCCGCAGCCCGATCCGATGGAGCGCGTACACGGAGAAGGCGGTGTCGCGAATCCAGGCGAACCGGTAGTCCCAGTTCCGGGGACCGCCAATCGCCTCGGGCAGCGAGGAGGTCGGCGCCGCGACGATGGCGCCGTTCTCGAAGTGGTCGAGCAGCTTGAGCGTGATCGCCGACCGCCGCACCAGCGCCCGCTGGGGCCCCTCGTACTCGATCTGCTCCGCCCATCGCTGCCACGCGCGCGTGGTGCCCGACAGGATGCGGCCGGCATCGGCGCCGACCCCGGTTGGCGGCTCGCCCCACTCGAGGGCAATGAAGACGACGTCCCCCGGCCCGAGGTCGAGGCGCGTCGCGAGCCCCGTGACGGGCACGGTCGCCGAGAGGTGCAGGTCTGCGGGCTGGGAGGTGACGCGGACGCGCAGGCCGTGCGTCCAGGGCGTGACCGTGGCGCCTCCGCGCGGCCGCAGGCGGACGTGCGCCGCGACATGCCCATCGACGACGGCCAGCCTCCGCAGCAACATGCTCCGGCTCGCCGCGGCTTCGGCCGCCAGGTCGGCGCCGTCGCGCAAGGCAAGGGCGTCGGTGAGCTGCAGCACGCCGGATGGGCCCTGCATCTCGGTGACCAGCACGCCCGAATCGGTTTCGTATCGCTGTCGGGAGGCCCGCAGGCCCTCGACCGTCACGGCGAACTCGCCGCCACGGCGCGTGTCCAGCAGTGCGCAGAAGAGCGGCGGGGAGTCGAAGCGCGGCGTGCAGAGCCACACGACCGATCCGTCGCGGGCCACCAGCGCCGCCGTCGTCCCGTCGCCGATGAGACCGTGGTCCTCGATGGGAAGGTAGCCGTCGATGGGGCGGAGGGGAGCCCAGGACATCAACTCAAGACCTCAAGACCCCAAGACCCACGACCCAAGCCCCAAGCCCCAAGCCCCAAGCCCCTCAAGACCCGATCCGCCCCCTGCACTCGCCGAAGCCGATCCGGGTCGCGCCCTCGCGCGCGCAGAACGCGGTGAGGACCACCTCGTCGCCGTCCTGGAGGAAGGCCCGCGACTCGCCGGTGGGCAGCGACACCGGATGGGCGGCGCGGCGCGTGAGCTCCAGCAGGCACCCGAGCGAATCGGGCGTCGGGCCTGAGACGGTGCCGCTGGCCAGCAGGTCGCCGGGGCGGAGGTTGCAGCCGTTCATCGTGTGGTGCGCCACCATCTGGCCGATCGTCCAGTAGAGGCTCGCGGCATGCGTGCGCGCCAGCCTGGCGGGCGCGTGGCCGCCTTCGCGCATGCGGGCGGTGGAAAGCGTGGCCTCGATCGTGATGTCGAATGCGCCGGCGGCGCGATCGGATGGCGTGTCGAGGTACGGCAGCGGCGAAGGATCGCTCCCGGGTCGCGTGGCACGCGGCGCGCGGAATGGCGCGAGCGCGTCGAGCGTCACGACCCATGGCGAGACGGTGGTGGCGAAGCTCTTGCCGAGGAACGGCCCGAGCGGCTGGTACTCCCACGCCTGGATGTCGCGGGCGGACCAGTCGTTGACGAGGCACAGGCCGAAGAGGTGATCCTCTGCCTCGGCCAGCGGCACGGGCGAGCCGAGCGCGTTGCCGCGGCCGATGAACGCGCCCAGCTCCAGCTCGTAGTCGAGCGACTGGGTCGGGCCCACGGTGGGCGCCGGCGCATCCGGCGCCTTGCGCTGGCCCGCCGGACGCATCACCGGCGTGCCGCTCGACACGAGGGACGAAGCGCGGCCGTGGTAGCCGATGGGCACCCACTTGTAGTTCGGCAGCAGCGGGTTGTCGGGGCGGAACAGCGCGCCGACGTTCGTCGCGTGGTGCACCGAGGCGTAGAAGTCGGTGTAGTCGCCGACGTGGGCCGGCAGGTGCATGACCGCGTCGGCCTGCGGCACGAGCAGGCGCGAGCGCAGGCCCGGGTCCAGGGGCGCGGCGGCCTCGCGCTCGCGCAGCAGGAGGCTCAGCTGCACGCGCAGCGCCGTTGCCGCCGGCCGGCCGAGCGCCATCAGCGCGTTGAGCGCCGGCGCCTGGACGGCATCGATCGTGGCGCCGAGGCTCCCGTCGAGCATCCCCTCGCTCGCCGCCAGAGCGAGGTCCAGGATCTGGTCGCCGATGGCCACGCCGATGCGGGGCGCCTCGCCCTCGCGGCTGAAGACGCCGAACGGCAGGTTCTGGATGGGGAAGTCGGTGCCCGGCGCTTGCGCCGAGCGGGCCCACGACCGCAGGCGCGGATCGAGCGTGTCGTCGATCATCAGCGCCCGCGCACGATGGGCCCGATCTCGTCCGCCGGCTCCCGGAACGAGCACGAGCCGAAGCTGCGGAGGCTCGCGGCTCGCGTGTCCTCCAGCGCGTGATTCCCGATGACGCGGCCACGCCAGGCCACGCCGCTCGCGCCGAACGTCACCGCGTCCCTGTCGCGCTCCACGAGGAGGGCCTCCACGTCGCTGGCCGGCCACCCTGCGCGAACGGCCGCGGCGGCCAGCAGCACGTTCAGGTACCCGAACAGCGTCCCGACCGGCGCATCGGCCGCGCAGGTGAGGCGATAGTCGCCGCGCAGTGGATGGTGGAGGCCCGCGGTGCACTTGAAGGGCAGGCCCACGCGCACGGCGGCCGCGAGGAACTTCGCGAGGGCGGCCGGGGTGGGAATGGCATCCGGCGTGACGCCCCCTGCGCGCACCTTGCCGAGGAATCCGTGTGCGGACACCAGGCGCAGCAGCGGCTCCGGGTCGGCCAGCGGCACCTCGACGAACACGTCCACGCCCGGAAGGCGCATGGATGCGATGTGCCTCACATCCGCGGCACTGGCGGCCTTCACCTCCATGGCGTCCACGATGGCGCCCCGCGCGTGCGCGCTGAAGGCCACGATGCCGGGCAGCTCCGCGTCGAGGTCGCCGACCACGGCGCTCAGCCGCCACTCGGGCTCGCCGGCAAACGGCGCGTGCACGGCCTTGAACTCGGCCAGCCGCGCCGCGGGCAGCACGAAACGGCCCAGCATCCACTGGTCCGCGCCCGCGCGCTCGCCGGCGTAGTGGGCGACCGCGTCGCCCATGGTCGCGCTCGTGGGCGGGAAGAGCCCGGCGTAGTCCACGACCGAGCGCAACAGGGCCCGCGCGCTCTCGGGCACCGCCGGCGCCAGGACGGTCACGTCAGCTCCTCCGGCAGCCACGATCGGGCGTAGGACGGATCCTCGAACGGCAGTGCCGACACGGCCACGCGCATCGGGCGGAAGCTGTCGAGCATCACGGCGAGCTCGTCGGTGTGCGTGGCGCCGATGGCGGCCTCCACGCGGCCGGGGTGCGGCCCGTGCGGCAGGCCGTCGGGATGGTGGGTGATGCTGCCAAACTCGATGCCCTTCCGGCTCATGAACTCCTTCGAGACGTAGTAGAGCGCCTCGTCCGACTCCACGTTGCTGTGGTTGTAGGGCACGACGATGGCCTCGGGGTGGAAGTCGTACGGCCGCGGGCAGAACGAGCAGACGACGAACCCATCCCCCTCGAACGTCTGGTGCACCGGCGGCGGCTGGTGCACGCGCCCGACGATGGGCTCGAAGTCGTGGATGCTGAACGCATACGGGTAGAAGTAGCCGTCCCAGCCCACCACGTCGAAGGGATGGTGCGCCATCACCAGCTCGGTGATGGCGTCGTACTGCTTGACGAGAACGGGGAACTCGCCGGTCTCGTCGCGCGGCTCCACGAACTGCGGCCTCCGGATGTCGCGCTCCGAGAAGGGCGCGCCCTCCTTCATCTGGCCGAACTCGGTCCGGTAGCGGCGCGGCGTGCGGACCATCCCGCGGCTCTCGATGACGAGCAGCGTGAGCGGGCCCGCGGCCGGGTCGAACACCAGCCGGTAAATGATGCCGCGCGGGATGACCAGGTAGTCCCCGTCCGCGAACGCGATGCGCCCGAAGGGGGTCTCGAGCGTGCCCGTGCCCTTCGTGACGTAGAGAATCTCGTCGGCCTGCGCGTTCCGGAAGAAGTGCTTGTCCACGTGGTCGGCGTGGACGACCGCCATCGAGACCTCGTCGTTGAAGAGGAGGAGCGTCCGGTGGAGCGTGGGGCTCCCGCCCGCGGGCACCTGTGCCGTCCTGAAGTGGCGATGCCTGAGCTCGCGCGAGTCGGCCGCGACCTTCGGCACGCGCATCACCTCGCGCGTGGCGCGCACCACCGTCGGCGGGTGCACGTGGTACAGCAGCGACGAGCTGCCGCTGAAGCCGTGGTTCCCCATCAGCTCCTCGGCATGGAGCCGTCCCCCGGGCGAGCGGAACGCGATGTGCCGCTTGCGGGGGAGCGAGCCGAGGGAATGGTAAAAGGGCATTACAGGTTGCCTCTCCTCGCCTGCTCGCGCTCGATCGCCTCGAAGAGCGCCTTGAAGTTGCCCTTGCCGAAGCTGCGCGCGCCCTTGCGCTGGATGATCTCGTAGAAGAGCGTTGGCCGGTCCTGCACCGGCTTCGTAAAGATCTGCAGCATATACCCTTCGTCGTCCCGGTCCACGAGGATGCCGAGTTCCTGGAGCGCGGCGACGTCCTCGTCGATGGAGCCGACGCGGGCGAGCAGGTCCTCGTAGTAGGTGTTCGGCACCGTGAGGAACTCGACCCCGCGGGCCCGCATGGCCGAGACGGTGGCCACGATGTCGCTGGTGGCCAGGGCGATGTGCTGGATGCCGGGGCCGCCGTAGAACTCCAGGTACTCGTCGATCTGCGACTTCCGCCGTCCCGCGGCCGGCTCGTTGATCGGCAGCTTGATCCGCTCGTTGCCGTTCGACATCACCTTGGACATCAGCGACGAGTACTCGGTGGAGATGTCCTCGTCGTCGAACGAGACCAGGTTGCGGAAGCCCATCACCCGCTCGTAGAAGGCCACCCACTCGTTCATCCGGCCCAGCTCGACGTTGCCCACGCAGTGGTCCACGTACTTGACGCCCGTCGGCGCGATGTCCATCTGCGACCGCATCGGCTCGAAGCCCGGCATGAAGGGGCCCGCGTAGCGCTTCCGTTCGACCAGGGAGTGGATGGTGTCGCCGTACGTCCGGATCGCGGCGATGACGACCTGCCCGTGGGCGTCCTCGAGGACGCGGGGCTCGGCCGCCGACTGCGCGCCGCGCGCCACGGCCAGCCCGAACGCCTCCCGCACATCGTCCACCCACCAGGCGAGGTCACGCACGCCGTCGCCGTGCGCCCGTACGTGATCGGCCACCGGCCCGGTGGGCCCCAGGGCAGCGGTGACGACGAAGCGGAGCTTCTCCTGCTGCAGCACGTAGCTGACGCGGTCACGGACGCCGGTCTCGGGGCCGCGATAGGCGACGAGCCGGAAGCCGAAAGCCGTCTGGTAGAAGTGCGCGGCCTGGCGGGCGTTGCCCACGTAGAACTCGATGAAGTCGGTGCCGTTGATCGGGAAGACGTCAGGTGTGGCGACGGGCTCGGAGAGAAGGGCGCTGGTGGACATAGAGATAGAGGAAAGTGAGAAGAGGAAGGTGAGAAGAGAAAAGTGAGAAGAGAAAAGTGACCCTGCTTCGCAGGGTAGGTCCCGCGCATTGATATCGCCAATACTTTGTGTGGTCGTGATTGATACTCTTGAAGTATGAATCCCACCAACGTCGAGCTGCGTCACCTGCGCTACTTCTGCGCAGTGGCGGAGGAGCTGCACTTCGGGCGCGCGGCGGCGCGGCTGGGGCTCTCGCAGCCGCCCCTCAGCCTGCAGATTCGCCAGCTCGAGGAGATGGTGGGCGCGCGGCTCTTCGACCGGCACAGCCGGAGCGTCGCCCTCACCGACGCCGGGCGCGCGCTCAACGAGTCGGCGCGCCGGATTCTCCGCGACGTGGACACGGCGATGGCCGCCGCACGGCAGGCAGGCAGCGGCGAGGTGGGCGAGCTGCGCGTGGCCTTCGCGCCCACGCTGATGCTCTCCACGTTCGCCGACATGATCCGCCGCTACCGCTCGCGCCATCCCGGCGTCCGCCTCGACCTGCGCGAGCTGCCCTCGGCCGAGCAGACGGCGGCACTGCTCCGTGGCGACATCGACATCGGCTTCGCGCGCGAGGCCGGCCCGGACGCGCGCCTCAACGTCGAGCCCATTGCCCGCGAGCCGCTGATGATTGCGCTCAACCGCGACCATCCCCGCGCGCGCCAGGCGCGCGTGCCCGTGGCGGCGCTGGCCAACGATCCGTGGGTGCTGTTCCCGCGCGCCATCGCGCCCCTTCTGTACGATCACGTCATCCGGCTGTGCCAGCAGGCGGGTTTCGTGCCGCGAGTCGTGCAGGAGAGCCGCGAGACCTACACCACCGTCGGGCTGGTCGGGGCCGGAGTCGGCGTCACGATCATCCCTGCCGGTGTTTCGCGGATGGGCTGGCGCCGCGTGGCCTACAAGACCATCCCGAAGGCCTCGACGGAACTGAGCATGATCTGGCCCGCCAGCCCCACGCGCCCCATCGTCGAGACCTTCCTGGCCGCGGCGCGGCGCGACGTGGTGTGACACGCGGACGGGGTCGAGTTCTGGGGTTCTCGGGTTCTCGGGTTCTCAGGTTCTCGGGTTCTCGGGTTCTGGGGTTCTCGGGTTCGCGCCTCGAGTTGCCGATCGTCGTTGTTCTCCTTTGCCAGGCGAGACGGGCCATATCACCAGGAGGGTGCGCGGCGGTTCGTGCTTCGGGTTCTGTCACGGCTCCGCGAGCGTCTGGCAGGGATCCACCCGTGCCGCGCGCGCGGCGGGACGCCAGCACGCGGCTGCCGCCACCAGCGTGACGAGCACCGACACCGCCGCCAGGGTCAGCGGGTCGGTCGGGCTCACGCCGAACAGCAGGCTGGCCAGCGAGCGCGACAGGGCCACGGCTCCGGCCAGACCGAGGCCGACGCCCACCGCCGTCACGCGCAGGCCTCGTCCGAGCGTCCAGCCGAAGATGGTCATCGGCGATGCGCCAAGGGCGAGGCGGATGCCTATCTCGCGCCGCTGCCGCCCGACCGACG
>JBFWQE010000131.1:0-15741 GCA_050249615.1 Vicinamibacterales bacterium | reverse complement strand
ACCGATTCGAGGAGGATGATGATGAAGGCGCTTGGGATCGTGCTGGTCGTGCTGGGGATCGCAGGCCTCGCCTACGGCGGGTTCTCGTGGACGCGCAAGGACACCGTCGTGGACGCGGGCCCCATCGAGATCACGGCGGACAAGACCGAGTCGGTGCCGCTGCCGCCGATCGCCGGCGGCCTGATGCTCGTGGCCGGGCTCGCGCTGATCATGAAGAAGTAGCCGCCAGCACGCGCAGCAGTTCCTCGGGATCGACCGGCTTCACCAGGTGGAGGTCGAAGCCGGCCTCCCGGGTGCGGCGGCGATCCTCCTCCTGCCCCCAGCCGGTCAACGCCACGATGAACATCGAGCGGCCGCGGGGCCGCTCGCGGAGGTGCCGGCACACGTCGTAGCCGTCCATGCCCGGCAGCCCGATGTCCAGCAGCACCACGTCGGGCTCGAATGCCACGGCCTGCGCAAGGGCCTCCGCACCGTCGTGCGCGACCTCGGCCTGGTGGCCGCGGAGCTGCAGCAGCATCGCGAGGGTCAGGGCACTGTCGGGCTCGTCATCGACCACGAGGACGCGTCGTGACACGGGGGATACCTCTCCTCCAACGGATTCCAGGGGCTGCGGCGTGACCGCCTCGCCGGGCAGCACCGGGAGCCGGACGACGAACCGGCTGCCGGTGCCCGGGCCATCGCTGTGCGCCGTCACCGTGCCCCCGTGCATCTCCACCAGCCTCTTCACGAGCGACAGGCCGATGCCCAGGCCGCGCTGCTCCCGCTCGCGCGGCTCCTCCAACTGCGCGAAGAGCTCGAACACGCGGTCGAGCATCTCGAGAGGAATGCCGATACCGGTGTCCGTCACGGTCACGGTCACGTCATCGCCGTCGCGTTCAGCCGCCACGACGACTCGCCCGCCCTCGGGCGTGTACTTGGCGGCGTTGGTCAGCAGGTTGCCGAAGACCTGCGCGAGGCGCGCGGAATCGGCGAGCACGTAGACCGGCTGATCCGGTACCTCGACCGAGAGGTGCAGCCGCCCCTGGTCGAACATCGGCCGCACCGTGTCGACGGCATGGTCGAGGATAGCCGCCAGGTCCACGCGCGACTGTCGCAGCTGCAGGCTGTCGTGCGTGATGCGGCTCACGTCGAGCAGGTCGTCGAGCAGCCGCGTCATCTGCGCGATCTGCCGGCTCATCGTCGCCAGCGCCGGGCCGGCCAGCGCTGGATCGCCCATCGCGGCGTTCAACACGGCCTCCGCGTTGCGGATGGCGGCCAGCGGCGTGCGCAGCTCGTGAGAGAGTGTCGCCAGGAACTCGTCCTTGCGGCGGTTCGCGCGCTCGAGCTCGGTCATCAGCTCCCGTTCCCGCGCCGCGGCCTCGTGCCGGGCCGAGATGTCGCGCGCGATCTTCGAGGCCGCGACGATCCGGCCGGTGTCGTCCTTGATCGGGGAGATCGTGAGCGACACCGAGATGGTCCTCCCGTCGCCCCGCCTCCGGACGGTCTCGAAGTTCTCGATCCGCTCGCCGGCGAGCAGTTTCGACATGATCGTCTGCTCTTCCGAGAGCCGATCCGTCGGGATGATGATCGAGATGTGGCGCCCCACGGCCTCCGCGGCCGTGATGCCGAACATCCGCTCCGCGGCGGCGTTCCACGTCTGGATGATGCCGTCGCGGTTCTTGCTGATGATCGCGTCGTTCGACGACTCGACAATGGCCGCGAGGAGGTCCGGCGCCGGAATCGCCCGCGGCCCGTCGCCGCGCGGCCCGTCCGGATCGGCATCGGCACTCATGACACCGGGGAGCATAGCAGAGGGCGGCACGCGGGAACGGTGACGACTCACGGGCCAGGCGCCGGCCAGAGGCACGTGCCATGACGCTTCCGCAATCGACCAGCCGATGTCGGTAGCCGTTTGCCCACGATGGGCAACAGGCCGGCGCTCGATGGGCAGGCGATCGGACTGCCGTCGAGGCGGCGAGGGCGCGCCGTGGGCCTCGGCGTCGGTACGTCCCTTGCTCCCCTGCACGTTCGATGGTGCTTTCATCGAAGGGGGATTCCACGATGACGTTCTGCAAGATGTTTCGCGCGGCCCACATGATGGCCGCGGCCGGCATGCTGGCTGCCGGCCTGCTGGCCACGACACCTGCCCTCGCGGCCGAGCCGGAGGGCGAACAGAAGCGCCTGGTCGAGGCAGCCGAGGTGCTGACCGACCTGATGAAGGCGCCGGATGACGCCATTCCGGAGCACATCCTCGATCGTGCGGAAGCGATCGTCGTCATTCCCTCGCTGGTCAAGGGCGGCTTCATCGTCGGCGGCCAGCACGGCAAGGGCGTGATGAGCGTGAGGAACCGCGCGGACAACACGTGGAGCACGCCGGGATTCGTGGCGCTCACGGGCGGCAGCTTCGGCTGGCAGATCGGCCTGCAGTCAGTGGACCTCGTGCTGGTGGTGATGAACCGCGAGGGCGTCCAGGATCTGCTGGACACCGAGTTCACCCTGGGCGGCAACGCCTCGGTCGCGGCCGGCCCGGTCGGCCGGAAGGCCGAGGCCTCCACCGACGCCTCGTTTTCGGCCCAGATCCTGGCCTATTCCCGCGCGAAGGGCCTGTTTGCCGGGCTGACCCTCGAGGGCTCCTCGCTTCGCGACGACAAGGACGCCAACGAGGCGTACTACGGCGAGCGGATCGCCACCGAGAAGGTGGTCCTCGGCCTGGGCCCGGCCACCAAGCCCGAGGCGCGGGCGTTCGTCGAAACGCTGCAGCGGATCACCCCGGCGGGCCGAACCCGCTAGGGACCCGGATTGTCGCTCGACCGCGGGCGCAACCAACTAGAATCAGAAGGTGCGCCCGCGGTCGGTTACCGACACCCGTCACGACTCGCCCTGGGCCGAGCCGGTCAGCGCCAGGGAACGCTGGCGCGCGGCGGCATCGCTCGGCTCGGCAGCGCTGCTCGTCACGCTGGTCGTCCTGGCGATTGTGTTCGACCACTTCGCCGCCACGGGCGTGCTCCTCGTGGCGTTCCTCTCCTTCATCGTCGCCTACCTGATCGGGCCCGCCGCCGAATGGCTGCGGCACGCGGCGGCGCCGTCGAGGCACGGCCGCCCGCTCTCGCGCGGGCTGGCCACGCTGGTCATCTACGGGGTCATCGCCACCGCCACGTTCCCCGTGTGGGCGTTCGGGGGGCCGAAGTTGAACGCGGCGCTGGGGCGCATGCGCATCCTCGTGCCCGAGCACACCGCGCGCTTCGTCGAGCAGCTGCGCGCCTCCGAGCGCTGGCACGAGACGTTCGCCTTTCCCGTGACCGTCAACGAGTCGCTGAGCGCGGTCACCCGCTACGCCACGCGAAGCCTCGAGGGCGAGGTGCGCGAGCTGGCGGCGGAGCTCGTGAACATCCGCGGCCTCGTGCCCTGGCTGTCGCTGGTGCCGGTCATGGCCTTCCTGATGCTCACGCGCTGGAAGCGCTTCCGCCGGTCCACGACGCGCGTCCTGCCGACACCGCACCTGCGGTGGCGCATGGATGAGTTCCTGCGGAACCTCAACACCCTGCTCGCCGCCTACACGCGCGCCCAGGCCATGTCCGCGCTCATCATCGGCGGCGTCTGCTGGCTGGGCTTCGCGGCGCTGGGCCTGCCTTACCCGGGCACCCTGGCCCTGGCGGCCGGGCTCTTCGAGATGGTGCCCCTGGCCGGTCCCATCGTCACCGCCGTGGTCGCCACCTCGATGGCGCCCGACCGCGTGCTGTCGATCCTCGCCTTCCTGGCGGCCCTGCGCGTGCTCCAGGACTACGCCATCTACCCGCGCCTCATCAGCCGGACCATGCACCTGCATCCCCTTGCGGTGGTGGTGGCCATCTGGCTCGGCGCGGGGCTCGGCGGCGTCGTGGGCGTGTGCCTCGCGGTGCCGCTGGTCGGCATGCTGCAGGTGACACGCCGGCACTGGCGCGAGTACCAGGACATCGAGACGCTGGTCGCCGGCGCAGGGGCGCACCAGGCGGAACGCGCCCGCGAGGTCGAGCCGCCGCTGGACAAGGTCGGCTGATCTCGCCGGCTAGCGTGCGGCAGCGGCGTCGGTGATGAACCGCACGTCGCCCGATGCCCGCGCCACGCGCGCGACCGGCAGCCTCGATGCGGGATCATCCAGCGCCGCGCGGATCGCGCGCGACTTCTCCGCCCCCATCGCCGCGATGACGATGTGTCGGGCGGCCACGAGCGTGGGCAGCGTCAGCGTGACCCGCTGACCGGGAGGCTTCGGCGCGTCGAGTACCGCGGCCACCCACCCGCCTGGCGCATCGAGCGCCTGGCGCCCAGGGAAGATCGAAGCCACGTGCCCGTCCTCGCCCACACCGAGCAGCACCAGGTCGAACACCGGTGGCTGGCCCAGCAGGCGGGCCAGCGTTTCCTCGTAGCGGCGCGCGGCGCTGACCGGCGCGAGCTCACCCGCCATCCGGCGCGCGCGGCCCGTGCGCACGGGCACCCTCGACAGCAGCAGTCGATGCGCCAGGCCGTAGTTGGAGTCCGGGTGATCCGGCGGAACCGCACGCTCGTCGGCGAAGAACACCTCGGTGGTCGCCCAGTCCACCCGGGCCGTGACGAGACGCGGGAAACAGGTCGTCGCCACCGATCCGCCGGGCAGCGCCAGTGTGAAGCGCCCGCGCGCGGCCACGGCTTCAGCCGCCGTTTCCTCGACCTGGGCGGCCACGGCGTCGGCCAGCGCGGCCGGAGAATCGGTGACCTGGAGCGTCGGCATCCGGTGTACTCTGCCTGATCTTCGACGTCATTCGCGAGCGAGGTGCACGGATGCAGGTGGGCATGGTCGGCTTGGGGCGCATGGGGGCCAACATGGTGCGGCGCCTGGCGCGCGGCGGCCACACCGCGGTGGTCTACGACGTCTCGGCCATGTCGGTCCAGGCCCTGGTGAGCGAAGGCGCCACCGGCTCGGCATCGCTCGACGAGTTCGCTGCCGCCCTCGACCGCCCCCGGACTGTCTGTCTCATGCTCCCCGCGATGGTCGTGGACCAGACGATCGACACGCTCGCGCCGCTGCTGCAGTCGGGCGATGTCGTCATCGACGGCGGGAACTCGCACTACCAGGACGACATCGCGCGCGCGGCACGGCTGGCGCGGCAGGGCCTGCACTACGTGGACATGGGCACCAGCGGGGGCGTGTGGGGCCTCGAGCGCGGTTACTGCCTCATGATCGGCGGCGAGCCCGGGATTGTCGCCCGGCTGGATCCCCTGTTCCGCACGCTGTCGCCTGGCCCGGGAGCCATCCCCAGAACCCCCGGGCGCGAGGCCTCCAGCGGCACCGCCGAGCACGGGTACCTCCACTGCGGCCCGGCCGGCGCGGGCCACTTCGTCAAGATGATCCACAACGGCATCGAGTACGGCCTGATGGCAGCCTACGCGGAAGGCCTCAACATCCTGAAGCACGCCAGCGTGGGGAGCAGCCATCGCCCGCACGACGCCGAGACCACGCCGCTCGGGCGGCCGGAGCACTACCAGTACGACTTCGATCTCGCGGACATCACCGAGGTCTGGCGGCGCGGGAGCGTCATCACCTCGTGGCTGCTGGACCTGACGGCACAGGCCCTGGCCGCCGACCCCGGCCTCGATCGCTTCGGAGGCCGGGTGTCCGACTCGGGCGAGGGGCGCTGGACGCTCCAGGCGGCCATCGACGAGGGCGTGCCGGCGCACGTCCTCGCGGCAGCCCTCTTCGAGCGCTTCGCGTCGCGCGACCGGGATCTCTTCCAGAACAGGGTGCTGTCCGCCATGCGCCTCGGCTTCGGCGGCCACCAGGAGAAGCCCTAGGACCGTGAACAGCGCCCCGCCCCGCTCCGATGCCCTCGTCTTCTTCGGCGCGACTGGGGATCTCGCGTACAAGAAGATCTTCCCCGCTCTCCAGTCGATGGCCGGACGCGGGCGCCTCGACATGCCCGTGGTCGGCGTCGCCCGCTCGGGCTGGACCCGCGACCAGTTCGTCGAGAGGGCGCGGGCCAGCGTGGAGGAGCATGGCGGCGGCGCCCACCCTGAGGCCTTCCCCATCCTGTCGGATCGGCTCCGCTACGTGGACGGCGACTACAACGAGGCCGATACCTTCACCCGCCTCAAGGCGGCACTCGGCGACGCCGAGCGCCCCGCCCATTACCTCGCCATCCCGCCGAGCATGTTCCCGCGCGTCGTCAGCCAGCTCCGGCTCGCGGGCTGCACCCGCCAGGCGCGCGTCATCGTCGAGAAGCCCTTTGGGCGCGACCTCGCCTCGGCGCGCGACTTGAACCGCGCGCTCCACGACGCCTTCCCCGAGGAGAGCATCTTCCGGATCGATCACTTCCTGGGCAAGGAGGCCGTCCAGAACATCCTCTACTTCCGATTCGCCAACGCGTTCCTCGAGCCCATCTGGAACCGGCACTACGTCGAGAACGTGCAGATCACGATGGCGGAGCGGTTCGGCGTGCAGGGGCGCGGCAGGTTCTACGAGGAGGTCGGCGTCATCCGGGACGTCATCCAGAACCACCTGCTGCAGGTGGTCACCTACCTGGCGATGGAACCACCCTGGTCCACCGCGCCGGACGCGATTCACGACGAGCAGGCCAAGCTGCTCCGCACGGTCCGCCCCATCCGGGCCGAGGACGTGATCCTGGGACAGTTCAGTGGCTACAGGGACGAGCCCGGCGTGTCGGCGGGCTCGCACGTGGCCACCTATGCCGCCGTGCGACTGCACGTGGACTCGTGGCGGTGGAGCGGCGTTCCCTTCTTCGTGCGGGCAGGCAAGTCACTGGCCGCCACGACGACCGAAGTGCTGGTGGAGCTGCGCGGCGCGCCGCCCGTGGTGTTTCCCGAGCCCGCACCCAGGCTCGGCAACTACGTGCGGTTCCGGCTGAGCCCGCACGTCGCCATCGCGATCGGCGCGCGCGCCAAGCGCGCGGGTGAGGGCATGGAAGGGGCGCCCGTCGAGCTGTCCGTCGTCGAGCCCCAGAAGGATGCGCCGGGGCGGATGGGCGCGTACGAGCGCCTGCTCGGCGACGCCATGGCGGGCGACAAGACGTTGTTCGCACGGGAGGACGTCGTCGAGTCCTCGTGGGCCATCGTCGACCCCGCGTTGGAGCATCCGCCGGAGCTGCTCGAGTACGAGCCCGGTTCCTGGGGGCCCACCGCGGCTGACGGCTTCGCGGACGACGTCGGCGGCTGGAACACGCCGGCCGAACGGCCCGACTCGATGCCGACCCCGTGACCGGGCCCTCCTCCCGCCGCGCCGGCCGCGCGCCGACGGCGGGCGAGCCGGTGCTTCTCGAGGCTACGTCGATCCGATGTCCACGCGAAAATCGCGCTGTTCCCACCTGTCCGCTCCAGACCAGTAGAACGTGAAATCGATGGTGGTTCCCGCGGGCAGCGCGGCGGTCGGCAGATCGACGACGTGCCCGCCGAGCCCGGTGTCGCGCGAGGGCGTATCGTGGACCTGACTCCATCGATCGGCACTCCAGTGCACGACACACGGGACGAGGGTTTCCACCCGCAACGTCCTGCCTGCCGCCATGCGCTGGATCCGGTGGTTGAATCGCCAGCACGCATGCGGCGAGCGGGTCCTGTCGATCACGTACCGCTTCCAGGCCTGAGCCGGCATGTCGAAGACACGGCCGTCGTGGAGGGACCGGACGAGTTTCAGGTGCTCCGCGTGCGCCCAGACGAGCGGCATCGCGGAGCCTGACGGCCGGCCGTACCGCAGCTCGCGTGCGGGGACCTCCGGCGCATCCCACACCTGCTCGGGCAGGAGGCCGCCCTCGTTCGCGCACGCTTCGAGAGTGCGGCACAGGCGTCGGGCTTCGTCGATGTGCCCCGCGGCGATCTCATAGTGGGCCCGTTCGCCGGTGAGCAGCGGCCACGGCCGGCCCACGCCGACACCGTCGAAGGCACGGCCATCTTCGTGTTCGCCGTATCCGTCCCCGTTGTAGCGATGCCAGACGGGCCCCTGCGGCAGCTCCACCTTGAGGACCGCGTCAATCACCGCCACGGTATTCAGGATCCGAACGTCGTCCGGGGCGCGGAGCCCGAACCGCACGAGGGCCAGGGCGTCGGGGCTCACGATTTCGACCGCGGCCTCGTCGGCCTGCGGCCACGGGCGATTCTTGATGGGCACGAATCCACCCACTGGAGAGGCGGCGTCGGCGGTTTCCGGCGGCGCCAGCCGCACGTAGTACCCGTCCACGCCCACGCGGCGGGCCAACTCGGTGCCCCGGACGTAGATGAGGGAATCCAGGCTGTCGTTCCACGCGTCGGCGGTCTCACGCAGGTACTGTCCGACGTTCGGCTCGCCGACGTGATCGGCGAGATCGGCCGCCACCAGCAGCGCCGCGATCTCGACCGCGACCGTGAAGGGCGACAGCCCCGCGTCCTCCTCCCACCGATCCTGCTCGGTCACCGGCCCGTGTCGGACCAGGAACGCTGCCGCGCTCCGGACCATGGGCCAGCAGGGGTCCAGCGCCTGCTGGCCCGCGTGCGTGTGGCGCCGAATCAGGTCGAGGAGCAGGATGGGGAACGCCGTCTCGTCGAGCTGGATCCCGTGCCAGTACGGTTCACCGTCCACCCACATGTTCTGCGGCCACGAGCCATCGGCGTTCTGTGTCACCCGCAGGTAGGCGAGCACGCGGCGGGCATCGTCGTGGGCGCCCGCCGCCAGTAGGCCCCCGGCGGCCTCCACGAGATCGCGGGGCCAGACGAGGTGATACCCACCCAGGTCGTTGTCGCCCTTGCTGTTCCCCCAGGGGATCGACAGGCTCGCGATGACGGCGCCGGGCAGGCGCTTCTCTTCATGACAGCGCGCGACCGCCGCGCTCACGCGCGCCGGGGCGCCGGGTCCGCCCGTGATGCCCGGCGCAAGTCCTTCCTGCCAGGCGGCCCAGTCGCGGACGTAGGCGTCGCGCGTCGCGCCGAAGTCCGCGAGCAAACTGGCGCGCGCGCGATGCCCGGCTTCGGTGGCGGAGCTGCCGAAGGCCAGGGCCGTGATGAAGGCGCCGTTGCCCGCCCGGAGGTCCACTTCGCCGATGAGCGCGACGTTCCCGTTCTCCGCTCGATCGTAGCGCCACGTCATCGCCTGGTTCGCGGTGAGGTCCTGCCAGCCATCGGACACCCCGACGAATCCGGCAGAGCCACGGATCCAGGCCGGAGTCGACGCCACGGCCAGCGCAAGACCGCCGCGCTCGGCGAACAGCATCGGCACGCCCTTGTAGTCGCCCACCCACGCCGTGTTCCCCCGGCCCGCATTTCCCAGGTGAGGCGCGAGCAGGACGTGCACGCGATAGTCGGAGCGGTCTCCAACCAGGGCCTCGAACCCGGTTGCCTGCAGCACGACGTCACGATCCGGGTCCGCCAGGATCTCCTTGACGACACGATAGCGGCCCTGGCGGCAGGTGTTCACGACTCGAAACCCCGGTACACCCGGCCCAAGCCATTCCAGCCGGCTGCTGGCGTCACGCTTCTCTTCGGAGACGAATGCCCCTGCGCCGGTGATCACGAGGCCGAGATCGCGAAGGCAGGCCTGGTCGAGCCGCGGGTAGTACACCTCGTTCAGGATGCCGTGGCTGACGGTGAACCACACGCGGCTCGAGGCCCGAAGGGCCGTGCCGATGCCGCTCTTGGCGCTGGACGTCCACCGCGGCTCAGTCCCGGGCCAGCCCGGCGCGTACCTGGTCGGCTGCGTCACCGAATCACCTGCCTTCGCTTCTCTCGGTCCACGGGCTCGTGCCGGCCGGTGACGTGCGCACGTACACGCCCGGTGCCGGTGATATGGCGTAGCCTTCCGCCACCAGCGCGCGGTTGCCGCGTCCGGCCTCGGGCCGGGACAGGCCTGTCACGCGCGCCAGTTCTCCGGGGATGGTCATGCCGGCGCCTGCCAGGAAGCACCGCGCAATCTCCCGCAGCGCGGTCTCGCGGCCGACGCGGCGCACCAGCGCGTCCGGAAAGCGGCCGAGGCCGAGGCTCCAGATGTACGTGAACTTCGGCTGGTAGACGACCGCGCTCGGCACCACGAGCATCGCCGCCTGCAGCTCGTCCATCGCGCGGGTGAAGCGCGCGCGCTCCGTCACCCCGGACTCGTCGCGCAGGTCGGAGGTGGCCATCTCCCACTCCCGGCGCAGCACGCGAAGGACGGCCTGCGCGTCTCTGCCGAGCCGTGTCCGCTCCTCCGCTCGCTTGATGCCCCACACCGCCTTGAAATACGGCACCATGCGCGGGGCCACGAACGTGGCCTTCCCGCGGGCGAGCTTCGCGTAGTACACCCTCCCGCGCGCGATGATCTCGTCCTTCAGCACCCAGGTGAGCGACGCCTCGGGATCCTTCTGAACGTTGCGCGGCAGCACGGCGTCGCGGCGGCCGCAGACCGCCACGTAGAGCGACGGACCTGGGCGCCGTGAGTCGGTCAGGCAGGCGGCAAAGCCCACCTGCTCGATGAAGTGCTCGGCCGCCACGGCGGTCTCCACCTGCCGGGTCCCCTCGCGGCGCCACTGCGCGTCGCGGTAGTCCTCGATTTCGGGCGGGAGCGCGGGCCGGCGGGCCATCCGGTCACGGTACCACGAGGGCTCGGCCAACCGCATCGCCGGGACCTTCGTCCAACGCGCATGCTCCTGCACGACCTGGTCGTTGCCACGAGGAATCTCGCCCGGCGGCCCGGGTTCCTCCTGGGCGGCGTCCTGCTGCTGGCACTCGGCGCCGGAGCGAACGCCGCGGTGTTCGCAGTGGTGCGCGGCGTGCTGCTGCGCCCGCTGCCGTTTGCGTCTCCCGAGCGGCTGGTGGCGATCTGGCCGGATGGATTCGTGTCGAACGAGGACGTCGGTTTCTGGCGGGATCGCGCGCACTCGTTCGCGTCGGTCGCAAGCCTGGCGCCCGGGTGGCTCATGGCGATGGCAGCCGACGGAGGCGAGCCGCTCAAGGTGACGGGCGCCCGCGTGTCCGACAACCTCTTCACCGTCGTCGGTGCCCGCGCCGCACTGGGTCGAGCCATTGCGGACGGCGACGGCACTCCTGGCAACGAGCGCGTGGCGGTCATCTCGGACGGGCTCTGGCGCCGCCGCTTCGGCGCGGATCCCGCGGTCATCGGCCGCGTCGTGCAGGTGGACGATGTGCCCCATGCGGTCATCGGCGTGATGCCTCGTGGCTTCGAGCTGCTGTCGCGTCAAACCGACCTGTGGGTGCCTTTGCCGTACGTGTCGGGTTCGCCGGCCCAGCGCACGTCGATGTCGCGGGCCATCGGGCGGCTGCGCGATGGCATCACGGTCGATGCCGCTTCGCGCGAGCTGGCCTCGCTGGCGCCGGAGATGCGGCGCGAGCTCGATCGGCCGGATGACTGGGGCCGGACGCTCCGCGTCGTCGGCCTGCAGGAGGCGGTGACCGGCACGGTCAGGCCCGCGTTGCTGACGCTCCTCGTGGCCGTGGGCTTCGTCCTGCTGCTGGCCGCGGTGAACCTCGGCACTCTGGCCCTGGGACGCTCGGTGTCGCGCGCGCAGGAGCTGGCGGTCCGCACGGCGGTTGGCGCGTCGCGCGAACAGATCGTGCGGCAGTTGCTCGTGGAGCAGGTCGTGCTGGCCACCGTGGGAACGGCGGTGGGACTGGCGGTCGCATGGCTCACGATGCCCCTGCTGCTCTCGCGCATCCCGCCGGAGATCCCGCGCCAGGCCGAGATCTCCGTCGACGGCCTGGTGTTTGCCACCGTGATCGCGCTCTCGGTGGGCCTGGCCATCGTGATGGCACTGGGGCCCGCGATGGCGGCGGCGCGACCCGGGGTGCAGGGACTCCTTCGACAGCAGCGCGGGAACGACACGCCAGGCCAGCGGCGGGCGCTCGCCGCCCTCGTGGCGGCACAGGTGGCCCTCGCGCTGGTGCTCGGCGTCGGTGCGGGGCTCATGCTCCGATCCGTGTGGAACCTGCAGCAGGTGAACCCGGGCTTCGATCCCTCGGGCGTGCTCACTTTCCGGCTCCAGACCACCGGCAGGTACCGCGCGCTCTCGACGGGCCTGCCCTACCTGCGCCAGGTCACCCAGCGCCTCGAGGCGCTGCCCGGCGTGACGGCGGTCGGGGCCGCGGGCCACCTCCCGATGAGCGGGTACTCGTGGATGATTCCCGTCCGCCGCGCCGACGAGCCGCCAGCGCCCGGCGCAGAGGTGCCGCAGGCCGGCTGGAGGTTCGTCTGGGGCGACTACTTCCGCGCAATGCGAATGCCCCTCTCCGTGGGACGACACTTCACCGACGCGGACACGGCGACCACCGCGCCTGTCGTGATCATCAACGAAACGCTGGCGCGCCGCTTCTTCGGAGAGCCGGGGCGCGCCCTCGGGCAGCGCATCGTGCAGAAGGGCGGCGGGCAGCCGGGCGATACGCTCCTCGACATCGTGGGCGTAGTGGGCGACGTGCGCCACCACGGTCTCCATGAGCCACCGCCGGCCGAGATCTACCGGCCGCTCGCACAGACGTTCATGTTCCCCATGAGTGTCGTCGTCCGGTCGAGCGGCACCACCGGACGGCTGGCCGCGGCAGTCCGCCAGGCGGTTCACGAGGTGGATTCGACCATCCCCGTGGCGGATCTGCAGCCGCTCGGGGAGATGCTGGCGGGCACGCTGAGTCGACCTCGGCTGCTGGCCCTGCTGCTCTCCGTGTTCGCAGGCGTCGGCCTGCTACTGAGCGTCGTCGGGCTCTACGCGGTGGTCGCGCTCGGCGTCTCCCAGCGGGAGCGCGAGTTCGGGATCCGCCTGGCGCTCGGCGCGTCCTCCCGACGGATAGCTGCCGGCGTCGTGGCTCGGGGCCTCTCCTACGCAGCGGCCGGCCTGGCCATCGGTCTTCCTGCCGCGTTCGCCCTGACCCGATTCATGGAAAGCGTCCTCTTCGGGGTGACCACGTACGACCCCCTCACGTTCGGCGTGCTGCCCGTGCTGCTGGCCGCCGTGACAGCGGCGGCCAGCTTCCACCCGGCCCGTCGGGCCGCTCGCGTGGATCCCGTCGTCGCGATGAACGCCGACTCGAGGTAGACGCGGACGGGCGCGGTGCTAACGCCGGGCGTGAGGCGCGGTGCCGCCGACCGGCTTCGTCTTGAGCTCGAAGCGAAGGAGCTCCGCCAGGTGGTCGCCATCTCCACGGATGCTGGCGCGATGATTGGTGTCAATCTCCACCCGGGCCGCGGTCAACGACACGAGGAGCAAGGGGTGCCCGGCCGTCGGCGCCACGTCCAGCGACTCGCCCGATGGCACGAGCAGGCGCGACGCGCGGATCTGAGCGTTCTCGAACTGGACGCGCTGCACCGTGGTGGCCGGCGCCGTGTCATCGCGGAAGAACGTGCCACGCAGCGAGCCCTCGTCTACGCCCAACGGAGAGAGCTGCCGCGAACCAGCGCGAACCGATTCGGACCCCCCCGCACCTGCCCGCACCCGCCGCACCCGTTCGCACCCGCCGCACCTGCCCGCACCCGCCGCACCCGTTCGCACCCGCCGCACCCGGGTGTGCGTCTTTCCGGTGACTCGCCCGTCTGTAGGGGTAACGAGGACACAGGAGGAGTCATGAGCAGACCGACACACCAGGCCCCATCGGCCCCGCAGGACAAGCGCGTCGCACAGCCGGCATGCTGCGACGAGACGCACCAGGTCACGTGTTGTGCACCGGCGGAGAAATCCGCCTGCTGCGGGTCCTCGCGGTCGGGCTCATCGTGCGGCTGCCAGCCAGCCACGCGCTAGAATCGCTGTCACCGTGGCCACGACCGTCGAGCCCCCGTGGGAGGAGCTGCACGCAAACCTCCAGGTCTTCATCGGCCGGCGTGTCAGGAATCCCGCCGACGTGGACGATCTGGTGCAGCGCGTGCTGCTCCAGATCGTCAAGGGCCTGGGCTCGCTCCGCGACTCCGAACGGCTGCACGCGTGGGTGTACCGGACCGCGCGCAACGTAATCGCGGATCACTACCGCTCGCCGTCCGTGCGGCGTGAGTTGCCGACGGGCGACGCCGTCGATCTCGCGGAGGCGCAACCGGCTGCCGGCGACGACATCGCGGCCGAGGATGAAGATGCGGCACTTCGGGAACTTACCGCGTGCCTGGCGCCGATGCTGCGGCGGCTGCCCGAGGCCTATCGCGAGGCCGTCACCCTGATCGAGCTCGAGGGGCTCGACCAGGCGGAGGCGGCGCGGCGGACAGGCCTGTCCCTGTCGGGAATGAAGAGCCGCGTGCAGCGCGGCCGCCGCCAGCTCCGCGCTGTCCTGGAAGACTGCTGCCGCATCCACCTCGATCGCCGCGGGGGCGTCGTCTCGTTCGATCCACAGGTTCCGGCCTCGGGTGATTCCTGTAAGGGGTGCCCCTGATCGGCAGCCGCGCGAGTCCGGAACGCCGATCGAGTCCCGCGTGCTACGCTGGCGGCCGTGCTGAGAGCCGGCCCCCGGCGAAGCGGCCGCCTCGCCCGCTGGCTGCTCCGCAGCCTGTCAGTCGCCGCCGTTCTCCTGCTGGCCACGCTCGGCGTCGCGTGGTGGTACTCGCGGCCCCCACGTCCCGACGCCTTCTACGACGCGCCGCCGGACTTCCCCCCGTCGCCGGGCGTGCTGCTCGGCCACGAGCCATTCACGCGCGGGCTGCCCGCCGGTGCACGCGCGTGGCGCATGCTGTACACCACCACGCGCGACGATGGCTCGCGTACGGTGTCTGGCGGCCTGGTGCTCGCGGCGACCACGCCGCCTCCGGGGCCACGACCGGTCATCGCGTGGGCGCACGGCACGACCGGCGTCGCCGAGGGCTGCGCCCCGTCGCTGCTGCCCGAGCCCTATCCGTTCACCGGTATCGTGCCCGCACTCGACCAGGTCATCGCCCGCGGGTGGGTGATCGTGGCCTCCGACTATCCGGGGCTGGCCACGGAAGGGCCGCACGAGTACCTCATCGGACAGGGTGAAGCGCGTGCGGTGCTCGACGCGGTGCGGGCCGCGTGGCAGCTGCCTGCCCTGTCACTCGATCGCCGCACCGTCGCCTGGGGCCATTCGCAGGGCGGGCACGCGGTGCTCTGGGCAGGCGGCATCGCCGGGGGCTACGCTCCGGAGATCGACGTCGTCGGCGTGGCCGCCATGGCCCCGGCCACACATCTCACGGCGCTGGTGGAAGCCGGCCGGGACTCGCCCATCAGGACGATGATGTCGTCGTATGCGATGAGGGCCTACAGCGCCGTCTATCCCGACGTGCACTTCGACGAGTACGTCCGGCCCGCGGCCCGGTTGCTCGCGCGGGGGATGGCCGCGCGGTGCCTGGCCGCGCCCGGCGGGTACTTCTCGCTGTACGAGGCCCGCCTCCTCCGTCGCAACATCTTCGGGCGCTCGCCCGGCGGCGGCCCGCTCGGCGCGCGCTTCGACGCGAACACGCCCCGCCTCCCGGTTCCCGTGCCGCTGTTGATCGCGCAGGGTGACGTGGACGATCTCGTGCTACCGGACATCCAGGACCAGTACGTGGCCGAGCGCTGCTCGGCCGGCCAGGCCCTGGACTACCGCGCCTACGCGGGTCGCGACCACCTCGGGCTGGTCGCCGCCGACTCGCCCCTCATCGCCGACCTGGTGCGATGGACCGAGGAACGGCTGGCTGGCGCGCCCGCGGCGCCCGGGTGCCACACGAGAGGGCGATAGTCCTGCGGGTGCGGCAGGTGCGAACGGGTGCGGGCAGGTGCGAACGGGTGCGGGCAGGTGCGAACGGGTGCGGGCAGGTGCGAACGGGTGCGGGCAGGTGCGAACGGGTGCGGGCGGGTGCGAACAGGTGCGGGCGGTCAGGTCCGA
>JBFWQE010000130.1:0-15840 GCA_050249615.1 Vicinamibacterales bacterium | reverse complement strand
ATCTGCACGGCCAGCCGATGCCGAGGTCCTGTCGCTGGATGTGTCCGGGGATCGACTGGCAATCGCCCACCGCCTGCGCGGCGTCGCCATCCGATCGACCATGGACGGCCGCGTGATCCTGCCATCGAGCGGGACCTCCACGGCCTTCGGCCTCGCCGTGCGTCCGGACGGCCGCGAGATCGCGGTCGGGTTGTGGGAAGGCAACGTCCTGCAGATCGATGCCGCGACGGGCACGGTCGTCCGCACGCTGAGCGGGCACAGCCGCGTCGTGGGCAGCGTGCGCTACACCGACGACGGCGCCACACTCGTCACCCCGAGCCGTGACGGCGCCACGCGCCTGTGGGACGTGGCCACCGGCGCGCCCCTCGCCACGCTCGTGAGCCGCACCGCCGGAGCCGAGAGCCTCGCCGTGCTCTCCGGCGACCGCGTGGCAATTGGCCATGACGACGGAGCGATGGCGACGGCCGAGCTGAACTACTTCCTCCGCCACGTCGCCGGCAATGCGGCCTTCCAGGCGGCGGCGCTGGGCTCGCCGGCCGCGGATTTCCCGCGGGCGGGCGAGGTGCTGGCCTGGGCCCGCCGGACCATCGAGGGGCGCTGAGAGCCCAGGGCGCTGGCTGCGCTCTTGACTGGGGTTCTGGGGCTCTGGGGTTCCGGGGTTCGCCGGTTCGCGGGTTCTGGGGTTCGGGTCCCTTGCCTTCGCCAGCGCTGTCGAGCTCGCCGCGCGGCCGGTCCGTCCCTCCTTCCACCCCAACTCTGGCATCTGCGCCATCTGCGTCATCTGCGCCATCTGCGCCATCTGCGTCATCTGCGTCCCATCTGCGTCCCATCTGCGTCCCATCTGCGTCCCATCTGCGTTATGCTCCGCGGATGCGCAACCTGGTCGCGGTCGCCATCTCTGCCGTCTGCCTTGTGCCTTCTGCCTCGACCACCGCCGCGCTCGCGCAGGCGACGACGTCTCAGGCGGTGGCGGCTGCGGCAAAGCCGGCCCCGCCGCCCAATCTCATCCAGCAGGTGCGCGCCGTCATCAACAAGGGGGACCTTCCGGGCGCGGCGGCGGTCGCCGCGGCATACCGCAAGGAAAAGGGCATCACGCCGGAGTACCTCGAGGCGTTCTCGTGGCTCGGGCGCGGCGCGCTCGCGCAGAAGGAGTACGACACGGCCGAGCAGTACGCGCTGGACGCCTACGATCTCTGTCTCGAGGCGCTCGAGACCCGCAAGATGGACGACGAGCCGCGGCTGCCCATCGCGATTGGGGCGGCCATCGAAGTGCGGGCGCAGGTGCAGGCGGCGCGCGGCAACCGGTCCGAGGCGGTGTACTTCCTCCGGCGCGAGGCCGACACCTACAAGGCCACCTCGATCATCCAGCGCATCAACAAGAACATCAACCTGTTGAGCCTGGAAGGCGCGCCCGCATTCGAGGTGGCGTCGAGCGAGACACTTGGCGGCCCGTCGGCCACACTCGCCAGCCTCAAGGGAAAACCGGTGGTCATCTTCCTGTGGGCTCACTGGTGCCCGGACTGCAAGGCCATGAGCCCCATCCTCGACGAGATGCGGCAGAAGTACGCCGACACGGGCCTCACGATCCTGTCCCCGACGCAGCGTTATGGCTACGTCGCGAAGCGCGCCCCGGCGGGTCCCGCCGAGGAACTGGCCTACATCAAGCAGACCCGCCAGGAGTTCTACCCCTGGATGGCCGACAACACCGTCCCGGTGAGTGGCGAGTTGTTCACGCGCTATGGCGTCTCGACGACCCCCACGCTCGTGTTCGTCAATCGTGACGGCACCGTGAAGCTCTATCACCCGGGGCAGATGACGAAGGAGCAGATCGAACCGGTCATCAAGAGCCTGGTCGCGCCCGCTGGATCGGCGCACTGATTGAGAGGGTCTTGGGTCTTGGGTCTTGGGGTCTTGGCCTTCGTGCCTTCGTGGTTTCTTTTTCCGCTACCTGCTGAGCAAATCGCGGCGCTGGCGGAGCAGCTTCTGCATGGCCGGTGAAGGCTGCAGCTTCAGCGCGCGGTCGATGGTGGCGAGCGCCCGTTCGATGTCGCCCAAAGCGGCGTAGGCCACCGACAGGCTGTTGAGCGCCTCCACGTTGTCGGGGGCCAGCCTGGCCGCCTGCTCGAGGCGCCGCAGGGCATCGCGTGAGCGGCCCTGCTGCAGCAGCACGCTCCCCAGGTTGGCCAGCGCCACCGCGTAGTCCGGATTGATGGCGATGGCCCGCTCGTACTCCGCCACGGCCTCGTCCAGCTTCCCCGCGACCGCCAGGGCCGTGCCCAGGTTGTAGTGCGCCGGCGCAGAGTCGGGCCGCACCTCGGCGGACGCCCGGAAGTGCCGGACGGCGTCGGCCGTCTTCCCCATCCCCAGGTAGAGCAGCGCCACATCGTCGTGGAGCTCGTGATCGTCGGGGTCCACCCTCAGCATCGTCTCGTAGCCGACGATGTCCTCGGCCACCATCTTGGTGGTGATCTCGCCGTTCAGCCGCTCGCGGTCCCGATCGTTCTTCGCGAGCAGCTGGAACCAGAGATCGCCCATCTCGTCCTTCGATCGCTGGCCCCACAGCACGCGCCGCGGCGGCACCTCGGGATTCCGCACGTTCGCCGGCGAGTTGTCGTAGGTGTACTCCATCGACAGCCGCGTGCCCTTCGGCAGCGGCAACGGCTCGACCAGGCGGTACACGTGCTGCCAGCGGAAGTCCCAGTCCCGGATGTGCATCACGCGGCGGGACGTGCCGTCGGGGAACGTGACGGTGCCGACAATCTCCTTCGCGCGGTAGTGCGCGTGCGGCTGGATGGCGAGAATGTCCACATCCACGGGCAGCGTGTACGAGTCCCGGATGACGTAGTGCCCCTCGCCCGGCGGGATGTCGATGCCCTGTGAGCCCAGGCGCAGGATGGTGGGCGTGCGCACCGGGGGGCGGTCGCTGAAGTAGAGCCCGATGACGGGGTTCACCTGCTCCACCGCGCCCGAAGGCTGCATGTGGAGCTGCACGACGAGGTCGCTGCCGGGCTCGAGCGTCCACGCGAGGTCCGGCCCCACCAGCGGCGCCACCTGGCCGGGCGTCCAGCCCAGGAAGTGCCCGTCGGGATACTCGGCCGATCGGGGCATCAGCCCGTCGTAGCCGGGCAGGGGGTCCTGCTCGTCCAGCAGGCGCGACGCCGGGGTGCGATCCACGCGGATGTTGGCGTGGTGCACCACGCGCGGGTTGCCTGGATGGAACTCGATGCCGCGCACCCAGGCGCGCGCCTTGATCGGCAGCGGGATGGCGAAGATGCGGAAGACGTCGGTGGGCTCGGCCTGCAGCACGAACGGCTCGGGGAGCGTGACGATGAGGTCGGGCGTGCCGAGGAGCCAACCATCGGGGAAGGCGGGAAGCGCGGGCGTCTCGGCCGGGTTGCCCTCGGGGGCCCCGGCCGCCACCCAGTCCTTCAGCATCTGAAGCTCGGCATCGGTGAGCGGGCGCTGGCCTTCGAACCGCGCCAGACCCGGCTCCACCTTCCACGGCGGCATGAATCGGCTGTGCGTGACCTGCAGCACCTGCGTGGCGCGCTGGCGGACCTCGCGGTAGGACGAGAGCGGGAACGGGCCCGGGCCGCCCTGTCGATGGCAGGGCGTGCACGCCTCGAAGATGACGGGCGCGATGTCGCGGGAGAAAACAGGCGCCGGGGAGGGCGCCGCTTGCGCGGCGTGGGCCACGCTTGGCTCGGTGGGCGCGCGCTCCGCGCGCGTGGGACCGCTCGCCATGCTCGCGGCAGGAGCTACGAAAAGAAACCACGAAGACACGAAGGGAACCACGAAGACCACGAAGGTCCAGCACCCGGGGCCCGGGGCCCAGGACCCACGCCCCAAGACCCATGGCTCAGGACCCAAGGCCCTTCGTGGCTTCGTGGTTTCGGTTGAGCTCACTTCAGCAGGTCCGACAGGATGCAGCCGACGGCCCTCGTCGTCTTCGGCTCGATGGGCCGGCCGGCCAGGAGGCTCTCGAGGGCCGCGTCGAGATCCCGTGTGGTCGGCGCGGGGCGATCCACGCCGAAGTCGACGTAGCGATCGTCCACGCGGCCGCGGTAGGCCATCTCCCCCTGCGCGTCGATCACGGCCACCTCGGGGGTGACCGTCACACCCGTGCGCCGGACCAGCTCGAAGCGCGTGTCGCGCGCCACCGGGAGGCTCAACCCGAACTGCGAGACGTGCGCGCGGATCCTCTCTGGCGTGTCACCGGGGACGGGATAGACCACCCAGAAGCGCACGCCGCGCTCCGCGAAGGCCGCGGCGAGCCGCCTGATTTCCGGCGCGTAGCGGTTGGAGATGGGACAGTCCGTGGTGGTGAACACGAGCACGTGCGCGCGCACCGCGCCCGGCACGGTGAGCGGATCCACCGGCCGGCCATCCAGGTCGATCACCCCCTGCGGGGCCGCGGCCACGCTCGCGCTGAGGGCGAGAGCGAGGGCCAGAGCGAACGCAGAACCAGCGCGCAGGACAAGGGCGGCGCTCACCCGCTCAGTATAGGCGACGGGATCGGGTCGGGCGCCGGGGGCCGGGAACGGGGAACCAGGAGCCGGGAGCGGGAGCCGGGAGTTGATCGGACCAGCCCCGCGCCGCAGGCGCGGTCCAAAGAGAAGGGGGCGGCCCCCCGAAAGGGATCCGCCCCCTGAACGTCCCGGTTCCCGGCGTATTCGTGCTACCAGGTCATATCGACGCCGACGCGGATGATCCTCCCCTGCAGGATGACCGACGGCCGGTTGTAGGCCGCCGCGCCGAACTGCATGGTCGAGACCGACGAGTAGTCATCCGAGTTGAGCGCGTTGAAGAAGTCGATCTTCGGCAGCAGGGTGAACCGGGCCGCCTGGATGCGCTTGCTGAACGAGATGTCCAGCTGGTTGAGGCGCGGCGCGTACTCCGTCTCCGGCGCCACGAGCGGGATGCTGATGCTGGCCTGGCCGGCGGCCGTCAGCGCCGCGCGCAGGTCGGCCGGCGCGGCCGCCGTCGTCGGCGTGACGAGCCAGAAGGTGCCGAGGCCGCGGGGATTGTCGAAGCCCGTGCCCGCGGTGAAACCTCCGTACGCCTGCGCGGCGGAGCCCGTGAGGTAGCCGTTGAGGCTCTGGAAGGCTACGCTCGTGGAGATGCCCCACACGAGCCACGGATAGACGACCGTGGCCTTGAACTGCTTCTGCCAGGGGATGCCGCTCTCGCTCTGGTCGCAGTAGAGCGAGCGGTTCGGATCGCTTTGCGCCGCCACGCAGGTGTCGTTGATGCTGCGCTCCAGGTTGAAGCCGCCGAAGGCACGGACGCCGCGCGGGAGCCGCGCGTTGAAGTTGATGTCCACGCCATCGTAGGCGCGCTTCATGTCCTTGCTGGTGCTGTCGATGTTGGCCACCTGGCCGCGGAACTCCGGCTTGATGACCCAGGCCGGAATCACGCTGCCGTCCAGCGGGCTCGTCACCTCGAAGCGGTTGTAGCTGTTCTGGTCCAGCAGGGAGTTCAGGCGCATCGTGATGTCCCTGAACCAGATGTGGTAGTACTCCGCCGCCACCGAGAGGCCCGAAAACAACTCGTGCGTGAAGCCGATGTTGAGCGGCAGCGAGTACGGCCGCTGGATGTCGGGGTCGAACTGTGCCAGCGAGCGGCGGCCGAAGTTGGCCGCCAGGTTGGCGAAGTTGATTTCACAGCCCGGCGTCAGGTAGACGCAGCCCCGCTCGCCCTGGGCGATGTCGTCCCCGTTCAGATCCCGCCACGGCAGGTTCTGCGTCGTCAGCGCCGTCGGGTTGTAGAGCTGCGAGAATCCCGTCGTCTGCGCGGTCATGAAACGGTTGAACCCGACGCGCACGGCCGTCTTGCCGCTGCCGGACAGGTCGTACACCATCGACAGGCGCGGGGACCAGTCGGACCACGTCGGGAACTCGATGTCGTCGTAGGCGGGCACGTTCGCGAAACGGCCGATCTGATTCGGCTGCCCGACGATGCGCTGCTTGTTCATGTCGAACCGGACGCCGTGGTTCAGCGTCAGGCGATCGATCGTCCAGGTGTCCTGCACGTAGAGGCCCAGGTTGGCGTCCAGGTCTTCCTGCACCGTCAGGGGCGTGTTCAGCACCGTCACCTGGAGGCGCGCGCCGTTCTGGTAGGTCTGGTAGAGAAGCCGGCTGAACCCGCAAAGGCTACGCAGGAAGCTCAGCAGTGTCAAAGCAGTTGTCCTCATGCGTCTGGCACATGCACAGCACAATTCCAGCAGATGCCGCAGGCGCCGTTTCCGCGCGCCCGCCGCGCGCGGCTACCATGTGAGCGCATGATGGCCGTCGCCCTGTTCGCCGTCGCGATGACGGTCCGCCTGGTGCACGTCTGGGCCATCCGCGACGCGCCCATGTTCGACGTGCTGATGGGCGACGCCCGCAGCTACGACGCCTGGGCCCAGCGCATCGCCGGCGGCGACTGGGTGGGCACCGACGTGTTCTACCAGGCGCCGCTCTACCCGTACTTCCTCGGCACGCTCTACGCCCTTGCCGGCCGGGATCTGCTCGTGGTGCGGATCGTCCAGGCCGCGATCGGCTCCGCCGCGGCGGTGCTGCTGGCCGACGCGGGCGCGCGGCTCTTCTCGCGCCGCGTGGGCCTCCTCGCGGGCTTCGGCCTCGCGCTCTACGCGCCGGCGATCTTCTTCGACGGCCTGCTGCAGAAGTCGGTCCTGGACGTCTTCTTCATCTGCCTGTCGATCTGGTGCGCCAGCCGGCTGGTAGGCCACCCGCGCGCCGCGGCGTGGTGGCTCGGCCTCGGCCTCGGCCTGGGGGCCCTCAGCCTCACGCGCGAGAACGCCCTGGCCCTCGTGCTGGTCGCCCTCGGGTGGGCCATCCACAGCAGCAGGCGAACCAGCCCGCGACGGGAAGGACACGACGGACACGACGAGCACAACGAAGGACGGGGAAGACGGCACGCTCCAAGGCGTGTTGATGCGACCGACCTTCGTGGCGTCCATCGTGCCCTTCGTGTCCTTCGTGTTCCCGTGACAGCGCTGGCGCTCGGCCTCGCCCTGCTGCTCCTGCCCGTCCTCGCGCGCAACTATGCGGTTACGGGCGGGGTCTATCTCACGACTTCGCAGTTCGGGCCCAACTTCTACATCGGCAACAACCCCGCGTCCGACGGAACCTATGCGTCGCTCAGGCCCGGTCGGGGCGCGCCGGAGTACGAGCGCCAGGACGCAACCGAGCTGGCCGAGCGCGCCTTGCAGCGCGCGCTGACGCCGGCGGAAGTGTCGTCCTACTGGACCGATCGCGCGCTCGCCTTCATCGCGGAACACCCCGGCGACTGGCTCGCGCTGATGGCACGAAAGACGGCACTCCTCTTCAACGCCGGCGAGATGCTCGACACCGAGAGCCAGGAGACCTACGAGGACCACTCGCCGCTCCTGCGCGCCCTGGCGCTCGTCGGACACTTCGGCGTGCTCGTGCCGCTGGCCATCGTGGGACTGGTGGCGGCGTGGTCGGATCGCCGCCGCCTCTGGCCGATTGGACTGCTGTTCGCGGGCTACGCGGCCAGCGTGGTGATTTTCTACGTGTTCGCGCGGTACCGCTTTCCGCTGGTGCCCTTCCTCCTGCTCCTCGCGGCTGCGGGTGCGGCCTCCGCGCGCGCGCTGTTCACGGCCGCCACCCCGGCGCGGCGCGCGATGCTCGGCGCCGCCGTCGCCCTCGCGGCGGTGGCGGTCAACTGGCCGATGCTCTCGCCCACGCGGATGCGCGCGATCACGGAGACCAATCTCGGCTCGGCGTTCCACGAGGCCGGACGCGACGACGAGGCCGTCAGGCACTACGAGCGCGCGGTCGCGCTGGAGCCCGACTACGCGCCCGCCTACAACAACCTGGGCGTGACGCTCCGCGCGCAGGGCCGCGTGGATGCCGCCATCGCCGCCTACGAGAAGGGCCTGGCCCTGAAGAACGACTACCCCGACCTGCACTACAACCTCGCCAACGCGCTGCTCGAGCAGAATCGCGCAGACGAGGCGGCCGCGCACCTCCGGCAGTCCCTGGCCGGCGATCCCGCATCCGCCGCCACGCACAACAACCTCGGGATGGCCCTCGCCGCGAAGGGGCAGTACGAGCAGGCCGCGGCGGAGTTTCGCGCGGCCATGGCCCTCGAGCCCGGCTCGGCGCTGGCGCACCGCAACCTGGGCAACGTCCTCGCCTCGACGGGCCGCACCACCGAGGCGCTGGCTGCGCTCGAGCGCGCGGTCGCCCTCGATCCGAAGGATGCGCAGGCCGCCTACGACCTCGGGAGCCTGCTGCTCGAAGCCGGCCGGTTCGCCGAGGCCGCGGCCCGGTTCGAGAGCGCGCTGGCGCTCGACCCGCGGTCGGTCGAGGCCCTCAACAATCTCGGTATCGCGCTCGCGTCGCAGGGACGCCTCGCTGACGCGGCCGCGCTCTTCGAGCGCGCGCTCGCCATTCAGCCGGATTTCGGCGACGCGAAGCGAAACCTCGCAACGGCACGGGAGGCGATGAAGAAGTAGGGGTGCAAGGGTGCAGCCCTGCTCCGCGTCCTGGCGCGGGAGTTGCCTCCTCACCGACAAACAGCATCGCCGAAGGCTTCGGCCGGTATCGTCACCGCGAATTCGCACGGTTCCTGCGCATGATCCGATACCTGACGAACAACCCGGACCCGCCAGAGTAGCGACTTCCATCTACGGGATAGACCCGCGCCGAGGCACTTCGGCCCCCTCGGGCCCGTGCACCCGCAGCCGTGCACCCCTGCACCCCTGCACCCTGCACCCAACAAAAAAGTCCCGGAGGCGGCAGGCGCGCGGCCCCTCCGGGACAACAAGCGAGGCGACTGGCGACGATCGCCTCGCGCCTCGGGCGGGCCGCCGTCAGGCCAGCCCGCGAGGCATCTGTTCCCTTACCACCGCAGCTGCAGGCCCATCCGCATCGTGCGGCCGTTCAGGATGCCGTTCGGCTGGTTGTAGGCCGGCGTGCCGTAGTTGACCGACTGCACGCCCAGCACCGGGTTGGCGTTGAACACGTTGAAGATGTCCAGCTGACCCTGCAGCCGGCGGCTGCCGCCCAGGCCGAACCACTTCGCGAAGCTCAGGTCGAACTGGTTGATCCGGTCGAGGAACTCCGTACCCGGCGCCACGAGCGGCACCGTGATCGAGGCCTCGGTGAGGCCAGGCACGACCAGGCCACCCGGCACGCAGGGGGCGCTGCACGGGGTGTTCGGATACCGGGTGGTGCGGCTGATGAGCCACTGCGTGCCCACCGGGCTGCCCGTGTCGCCATACCCGGGGCCGCTGATCTTGTTGCCGGCCGTCGTGTAGCCGCCGAGGGCCCGGCCCGCAAGGCTCTGCAGCGCACCGCTGATCTGGATGCCCCAGAAGAGCGGATAGGTGCCGGAGATCTTCAGCTGCGGCCGCCACGGGATGTCGTTGTCCGCGTCGTCACAGAAGCGCAGCGCGTTCGGGTTGTCCGGCTCGCCGCACACCACGCGGCTGGTGCGCTCGGTGGTGAAGCCGCCGAACATCGTGCCGCCGCGCGGCAGGCGCGCGTTGAAGGTGACGTCGAACCCGTTGTAGGTCTGCTCGAAGCCGTCGGTGGCATTGGTGTCGAAGTTGTCGACCAGCGCGACGGCCGACGGGTTGACCGTGTGCACCTGGAACACCGAGCCGTCGAGCGGGCTCATGACGTCCACCGCGCGGTAGTCGCTCATCGAGCGCAGCAGGTTGTCGGTGACGCGGATGTCGTGGAACGTGCGGCGATACCAGGTGGCCGAGACCGACACGCGCGGGAGCAGCTCGTGCTGCACGCCGACGGTCGTCTCCCAGTTGTGCGTCCGCTGGAAGTCGGGATCCACCGTGTTCAGCGACCGGTTGCCGAAGTTGCGCGGCATCTGCGCGTAGTTGATCTCGCAGCCCGGCGACAGGTACGTGCAGCCGACGTTCCCCTCCGCGATGTCGTCGCCGTCCAGATCGGTCCAGTTCAGGCTGGCGCTCGTCAGGGCCAGCGGGTTGTAGCGGTTGGCGAAGAACGTGGTGCGCGACTCGTTGTACCGGTTGAACCCGAACTTCACCGCCGTCCTGGCGTTGCCGAAGAGGTCGTACACCACGCCGAAACGCGGCGCGAAGTCCTTCCACACCGGCATCTGGACGGCGTCGAAGGTGCGCTCGGGCACGAAGCGGCCCATGCCCGACGTGGAGGCCGACACCTCCGAGCTCAGGTACTCCCACCGGAGCCCGGCGTTGACCGTGAGCCGGTCGATGGTCCACGTGTCCTGCGCGTAGATGCCGATGTCGGCCTTGAGCGTGTCCTTGTAGCGGAGCGGCGTGTTGTAGATCGTGACCGAGAAGGGCCGGCCGCTCCGGTACACCTGCTGCAGGTCGGCGTTGGTCTCGCGCGTGTTGACGTACGGGCCCCAGTTGTCCTGGATGCCCACCTTGAAGTTGTGGGAGCCGGTGACGTACGAAAGCGACCCGGCCAGCGCGAACCGGTCCGGATAGCGCCCGCCCCAGTTGGCCAGGCCGCTGCGGAGGGTCACGAGATCCGCGTCGCGCCGGCTCGCCCCCGCGAACCAGGCGTCGCTGAACGGCACCTGGTTGACGCCGTCTTGGTTGGTGATGACGTACTCCTCGTAGTTGAACGAATAGCCCCCCTCGAGCAGCAGGCTGCTGCTGAGCGTGCCCGTGTACTTCAGCGCCGCCGAGTTGTACCGCGGCGACGTCCAGATCTGCGATGCCGTCCGCGGGTCGTCCCCCGCGTTCATCCCGTGCCCGCGATACTTGTTGATCTCGTCGTAGTACGCCGAGATCTTGTGCTTCGCGCTCACCTGCCACGTGAACCGCAGCAGCGCGCTCTCGATGCTCTGGTCGTCGATCCCCTGCTCGCAGGCCACCGCCCCGCTCTGGCACTGCGCGAAGCCCTCCGCGTACGGCAGGTTCTCCGGCGTGTAGAACGTGTTGGCGATGGGCGCGTCCACCGACCACGCCCGCGCCGAGCCGAAGAACCACAGCCGATCGCGCTTGATCGGCCCCCCGATCCCCACGTTGAAGTCGTAGATCCGATCGATGCCGCCCGCCCGCCGCAGCCCGCGGTCGATCAGATCCTGGCTCAGGTTGTTCGCCATCCAGTCGCCGTTCGTGAACCCCGCGAAGAACGACCCGCTGAACTGGTTGCCGCCGTCCCGCGCCACGATCGCCATCCGCACCCCGCCCGGCGACACGTCCGCCCCCGCGCCGCTCGTCTGGTACGACATCTCCTGCACCATCGCCTGGTTGAAGTACTGCTGCACGGCCCCGTCCCCGTCCAGCCCGTTCACCATCAGCCCGTCCACCGTCACGATGTTGTTGGCCGAGCTCAGGCCGCGCGTGGACATGTAGGTCTGCTGCATCCCGCGCGAGCCCCCCACGTCCGGCACGTTCAGGCTCACCCCGCTCACCAGCTGCGCATAGGCCTGGATGTTCCGGCCCGTCGGCACCTGGTCCAGCACCTCGCGGGTCAGCACCTCCACCTTCGCGTTGCTCGACACGTCCACCACCGGCGAGGCCCCCGTCACCGTGACCGACTCCTCCAGCGCGCCGACTTCGAGGCTGGCATTGAAGGTGGCGGTGAAGTCCGTGCGCAGCTCCACGCCTTCGAACCGCGCCGTCTTGAAGCCGGGCAGCGCGAAGGTCACCGTGTAGGTGCCCGGGCGCAGATCGACGATGCGGTAGGCGCCGGACGCGTCGGTGACCGCGCTCCGGACCCCCTCGATGAGGACAGGGCTCGCGACCTCGACCGTCACGCCCGGCAGCACGCCCCCACTGGTGTCGCGCGCCACTCCCGTGAACGCGCTCTGGGCCTCGGCCGCGGTCGCCAACCCGACAAGGACGGCCGCGACGAGGACGACGACCGACCACTTTCCAGCTGTCATGCGCGCCTCCTGACTCATGAACGCCCCTTCTGCGGCTCTGCTTCCCGGGCCATTTCCGCAGCTCTGCCAAGACGGACGAGGCAGCTTGTAACGCGAAGTAACGGGAGGCGCAATACGGCCGAGCCGGCGGCGGAACTACAGGCTCGAGGGGACGGGCGGCGCTGGCGGATGGGTGAGAAGGGAGAGCCGGACGTGAGATCGAGGAAGGGGGCTGGCCGCGTGCGCAGCTCTCGCGTGGGCCCGAAAAAGGTCCCGGAGGGGCAGGCGCGGGCCCCTCCGGGACGTCAACACGAGGCTCAGCCCCTACCAGCGCAGCTGCAGGCCGACCCGCATGGTCCGGCCGTTCAGGATGCCGTTCGGCTGGTTGTAGGCCGCCGTGCCGAAGTTCACCGACTGCACCCCGAGCACGGGATTGGCGTTGAACACGTTGAAGATGTCCAGCTGTCCCTGCAGGCGGCGGTTGCCGCCCAGGCCGAACCACTTCGCGAAGCTCAGGTCGAACTGCGTGATGCGGTCCAGGAACTCGGTGCCCGGCGCCACCAGCGGCACCGTGATCGACGCCTCGGTGAGGTTCGGCACGACGAGCCCGCCCGGCACGCACGGCGCGTTGCACGGCGTGTTCGGGTACCGCGTCGCGCGCGTGATGAGCCACGACGTCCCGGCGGGGCTGCCCACGTCGCCGTAGCCCGGGCCGCTGATCTTGTTGACCGGCGTGGTGACGTAGCCGCCCAGCGCGCGGCCCGCCAGGCTCTGGAAGGCGCCGCTCACCTGGATACCCCAGAACAGCGGGTAGGTGCCCGACACCTTCATCTGCGGCCGCCACGGGATGTCGTTGTCCGCATCGTCGCAGAAGCGGAGCAGGTTGGGGTCGTCGGGTTCGCCACAGACCACGCGCATGGTGCGCTCGGTGGTGAAGCCGCCGAACATCGTGCCGCCGCGCGGCAGGCGCGCGTTGAACGTGACGTCGAACCCGTTGTAGACCTGCTCGAACCCATCCGTCGCGTTGGTGTCGAAGTTGTCGACCAGGGCGACCGCCGACGGATTGACCGTGTAGACCTGGAACACCGAGCCGTCGAGCGGGCTCATGACGTCCACGGCGCGGTAGTCGCTCATGGAGCGCAGCAGGTTGTCGGTCACGCGCAGGTCGTGGAACGCGCGCCGGTACCACGTGGCCGAGACCGACACGCGCGGAAACAGCTCGTGCTGGACGCCCACCGTCGTCTCCCAGTTGTAGGTGCGCTGGAAGTCCGGGTCCACGGTGTTGAGCGAGCGGATCCCGAAGTTGCGCGGCATCTGCGCGAAGTTCATCTCGCAGCCCGGGGTCAGGTAGGTGCACCCGGGAGTGCCTTCGGCCACGTCGTTGCCGTTCAGGTCGGTCCAGCTGAGGCTCGCGCTCTGCAGCGTCAGCGGGTTGTAGCGGCCGGCGAACTGCGTCGTGCGCGACTCGTTGTAGCGGTTGATGCCGAGCTTCAGGGCGGTCTTCGCGTTGCCGAAGAGGTCGTAGACGACGCCGAAGCGCGGCGCGAAGTCCTTCCAGACCGGCATGGGGATGGCATCGAACGTCCGCTCGGGCACGAACCGGCCGTGGCCCGACGTGGAGGCGGACACCTCCGCGTCCATGTACTCCCACCGGAGGCCGGCGTTCACCGTCAGCCGGTCCAGCGTCCACGTATCCTGCGCGTAGATGCCGATGTCGGCCACCAGGCTGTCCTTGTACCGGAGCGGCGTGTTGTAGATGGTCACCGAGTTCGGGACGCCGGAGAGGTAGACCTGCTGCAGGTCGGCGTTGGTCTCGCGCGTGTTGACGTAGGGACCCCAGTTGTCCTGGATCCCCACCTTGAAGTTGTGCGAGCCGGTGACGTACGAGAGCGAGGCCGCCAGCGCGAACCGGTCCGGATAGCGCCCGCCCCAGTTGGCCAGGCCGCTGTGCAGCGTCGCCTGGTTCGCGTCACGACGGCTGGCGCCCGCGTACCACTCCGGCGAGAACGGCGTCTTGTTCACGCCGTCCTGGTTGGTGATGACGTACTCCTCGTAGTTGAACGAATAGCCCCCCTCGAGCAGCAGGCTGCTGCTGAGCGTGCCCGTGTACTTCAGCGCCGCCGAGTTGTACCGCGGCGACGTCCAGATCTGCGATGCCGTCCGCGGGTCGTCCCCCGCGTTCATCCCGTGCCCGCGATACTTGTTGATCTCGTCGTAGTACGCCGAGATCTTGTGCTTCGCGCTCACCTGCCACGTGAACCGCAGCAGCGCGCTCTCGATGCTCTGGTCGTCGATCCCCTGCTCGCAGGCCACCGCCCCACTCCGGCACTGCGCGAAGCCCTGCGCGTACGGCAGGTTCTCCGGCGTGTAGAACGTGTTGGCGATGGGCGCGTCCACCGACCAGGCCCGCGCCGAGCCGAAGAACCACAGCCGATCGCGCTTGATCGGCCCCCCGATCCCCACGTTGAAGTCGTAGATCCGATCGATCCCCCCGGCCGCCCGCAGCCCCCGGTCGATGAGGTCCTGGCTCAGGTTGTTCGCCATCCAGTCGCCGGTCGTGAACCCCGCGAAGAACGACCCGCTGAACTGGTTGCCGCCGTCCCGCGCCACGATCGCCATCCGCACCCCGCCCGGCGACACGTCCGCCCCCGCGCCGCTCGTCTGGTAGGACATCTCCTGCACCATCGCCTGGTTGAAGTACTGCTGCACGGCCCCGTCCCCGTCCAGCCCGTTCACCATCAGCCCGTCCACCGTCACGATGTTGTTGGCCGAGCTCAGCCCCCGCGTCGACATGTAGGTCTGCTGCATCCCGCGCGAGCCCCCCACGTCCGGCACGTTCAGGCTCACCCCGCTCACCAGCTGCGCATAGGCCTGGATGTTCCGGCCCGTCGGCACCTGGTCCAGCATCTCGCGGGTCAGCACCTCCACCTTCGCGTTGCTCGACACGTCCACCACCGGCGAGGCCCCCGTCACCGTCACCGACTCCTCGAGCGCGCCCACTTCGAGGTTCGCGTTGAACGTCGCGGTGAAGTCCGTCCGCAGCTCCACGCCCTCGAACCGCGCCGTCTTGAACCCGGGCAGCGAGAAGCTCACGGTGTAGGTGCCCGGCCGCAGGTCCACGATGCGATACGCGCCCGACGCATCCGTGACCGCGCTCTTCGCCCCCTCGATGAGCACCGGGCTGGCCACCTCCACCGTCACGCCCGGCAGCACGCCCCCACTGGTGTCGCGCGCCACCCCCGTGAATGCACTCTGGGCGAACGCGGGCGGGGCCACGGCCATGAAGGCCAGGGCCACCGCCATCCCACTGACACTGCGCCTCAGATGACTGACAGCTGACATCGCGCCTCCTCCTTGGTTCTGCCAACCGGTTGGAACAGACGAACGCCGAACGGACGACCCGTAGAAATGCCAGCCGATGGGGGGTATGAATGGCCCTGGCGGGCCTGTATCCCCACTAAGGACGAGGCGGAATGTAACCTCTCGTCACCGATTCGTCAACGATTGTCGCCAATAGCGCCTGCGTATGGACGGCATGCCGGCGGGAGATGGGATGGCCGGGCGGCGGGCGGGGCGCCCCGCCGGCACGGCGGGACGCCCGCGGGCAGGAGGGCTTACCAGCGCACCATCACGCCCAGGCCGTAGAGGCGGCCCTGCATGATGCTGTTCGGAGCGAGGTACGCCGAGCTGAGCGCATTGGTCGTGATGTAGCTGATGATCGCGTCCGAGTTGTTCACGTTGAACACCTCGAACGTCGGGATGATGCTGAGGCGATTGAAGCGGAAGGTGCGCGTCACCTTGAAGTCGAGCTGCGTGATGCGCTCCACGAAGACCGAGCTCTCGGGCACGAGGTTGAAGGTGAGGGTTGGCTGGGCGAACACGGCCGTCGGCATGATCACCTGGCCGGCCGGGCAGGGGGACGGGCAGTTGGCGGGGTACCGGGTGAGGCCGCGCGTGGCCGTCATGCGGCGGCCGGCGGTGAGCGGC
>JBFWQE010000129.1:0-15851 GCA_050249615.1 Vicinamibacterales bacterium | reverse complement strand
TACCTGTTCGCGGCAGGCGTAGGATCGTCCCCATGGACGCCGATCCCGGGCTCTGTGGCGGCTGCCGGCACTGCCAGATCATCGAGACCACGCGGTCGCGCTTCTACCTGTGCCGTCGCTCGTTCACGGATCCGCACTATCGCAAGTATCCGGTCCTGCCGGTGCGCGTGTGCAAGGGGCACGAGGCGGGGGAGCCGTCGCGAGTCGGTGGATAGCGTCGGGAGAGGAGATCGCGTCGGGAGAGGAGACCACGTCGGGAGGGCGAACACGTCGGGAGAAGACCGGACCGGGACGGCCCACTGTCCCGTCGCAGTTCCGCTCCCGTCGCAGTTCCCTCCGGCCGCGGTTCGGTCCCGACACGGTTCTGGGATATCCTCGTTCGATGCACATCGCACGTTTGCGGGCGATTGCCGTGCTGGCGGCCTCGGTGGCCGTGGGCTGCGGCAACTCGCCAACCGCCGCGCAGGGGCCGGCGGCATCGCCCATCCAGGCGCCCGCGCCGGGGGGAACCGATCCCGTGGTGGCCGAGGTCGGCGATCGCCGGATCACGCTGAGCGAAGTGGACGCGAAGTGGCAGGAGTTCGACGCCGCCGAGCGCGCCCGCGTCACGCAGCTGCTCTACCAGAACCGCCGCAACCTGCTCGACGTGATGGTCGGCGACCTGCTGATTGCCGAGGCGGCGAAGGCCGCCGGCACCACGCCTGACGAGTACCTGGAGCGGGAGTTGAAGCGCCGCGCGCAGCCGGTGAGCGAGGCCGAGGTGCAGCGCTTCTACGAAGAGAACAAGGAGCGCGCACAGGGCCGCACGCTCGAGCAGCTCCGCGGGCCCATCGCCGACTTCCTGCAGAGCCAGAAGCAGCTGCAGGCGCGCGCGCAGCTGGTGGACGAGCTGAGGGGCAAGGCCGGCAACGTGCGCGTGCTGCTCGACCCGCCGCGCGTGCAGGTAGCGGTCTCGCCGGACGATCCGGTCCGCGGAGACTCGACGGCGCCCATCACGCTCGTCGAGTACTCCGACTATCAATGACCGTTCTGCGCGAGGGTCGGTCCGACCCTCAAGAAGGTCCTTGCCGCCTACGGCAACAAGGTGCGCGTGGTCTACAAGGACTACGCGCTGCCGACGCACCCGAACGCCCAGAAGGCCGCCGAAGCCGCGCACTGCGCGGGTGACCAGGGCAAGTACTGGGAGATGCACGACCTGATGTTCGAGGACATCAATGCGCTCTCGGTGCCGCAGCTCAAGCAGGGCGCCGCGAAGCTGGGGCTCAACCCGTCCTCGTTCGACCAGTGCCTCGACTCCGGCAAGCACGAGGCACGCGTGAAGGCCAGCGCCGCCGAGGGCGAGAAGCTGGGCGTCAACTCGACGCCGAGCATGTTCATCAACGGCCGCCCGCTCGTCGGTGCGCAGCCGTTCGAGGTGTTCAAGCAGGTCATCGACGAAGAGCTTGCGAGGCTCGGCACGAAATAGGCGGCCGAGCCGTGCCCATTGGTGATTGCCTATTGATGATTGAGTGATTCATTGGGCGAGGGGCGATTCACGCATTGGGCATTCGGATTGGGGCATTGGGTGATTGCCTGATTGGGTGATTCTGTGACCCCATCGGTGAGCCGCCCGCGCCAGGCCGACCCGCTCGGGCAACCCGGGCAGGTGGGACGGGCAGGTGGGATCGCCGATGCGCCAATGGCCCAATTCCCCAGTGCCCCAATCCGAATGGCCAATGTCCAATCGCCAATCGCCCAATGAATCACCCGATTGGCAATCGGTAATCGTCAATGGGCGCGCGCGCCCCCCCGCGCCTGCACACGGTTAGGCGCGCAGCACAATCTTGCCGCGCGCGCCGGGCTCGAGCACGAGCTGGTGCGCGATGGCAGCCTCGGCCAGCGGCAATTCCCTCCCCACCACCGGGCTGAGCGTCCCGTCCTCGAATCCCCTGGCCATATCCTTGTGGATCTGCGCGACCGCCTCGTCGGTCAGGTTCCAGAACGCCGTGCCCCGGACGGTGGCCTCCTTGCTCATGATGCGCCGCGGGTCGATCTCGATGCGGCCCCGGTTGCCCACGATGACGATGCGGCCGTGTTTCGCCAGAACAGCGAGGTCGTTGTCGAGGTTCTGGTTGGCGAGCATCTCGATGATGATGTTTGGCCCGCCATTGGTGAGCAGTGCGAGCTGGTCCAGATAGCCTGCCTGGCGGTGGTTGAGCACGTGGGCGGCGCCCTGCGCGCGGACGAGTGCCGCGCCGTCCTCGGTGCTCGCCGTACCGATGACGGTGAGCCCGGCGGCGCGCGCCATCTGCACGGCGGCCAGCCCGACGGCTCCGCTGGCGCCATGGACGAGGATGGACTCGCCCCGCGAGGCCTCGGCCCTCTGGAAGACGGCGCGCCACGCGGTGGCATAGGGCACGTTGATGCCGGCGCCCTGGGCGAACGAGAGCCGTGCGGGAAGAGGATGCACCTGGTCCGGCCTGCAGACAACGAGCGTGGCATACGCGCCCCAGGCGCGGCTGGCGGCGGTGCCGCCGATGTAGACGCGGTCGCCCTCCCGCACGCCCGTGACCTCCTCGCCCACTTCTTCGACGATGCCGGCGGCATCCGCGCCGGGGATGTAGGGCGGCTCCGGGGAGAGCGCGTAGCCGCCGGCGCGCATATAGGTGTCGTACGGATTCACGCCGGCGGCGTGGACCCGGACGAGCACCTCGGAGGGCCCGGGCGTGGGGTCGGGGAGCTCCTCGAGTGCGAGCACTTCGGGGGGGCCGAAGGAACGGGCTACGACGGCTAGCATGCAGAGGATTCTAGATCGTGTCCATTGATGATTGGTGATTGCTGATTGAGTGATTCATTGGGTGATCTGGTGATTGGGGCATTGGGCATTGGATTGGGTGATTGGGTGATTGGGTGATTGGGTGATTGGGTGATCGGGGCATTCCGGGGCGCCGCGTTCGTCCCGCTTCGATCGGTGCCAGGAAGCGGCAATCCATTCTCCAATGCGCCAAGCCCCAAGGGGACGATTTCCCAATCGAAATGCGCAATGCCCATCCCCGATCGCCCAATGAATCACTCAATCGGCAATCGGCAATCATCGATGAGCAGCAGTATAGTCAGCCTCATGGACTGGCTGGCCAGGCTCGAGGCGCCACAGAACGCGCTGGCGGTGCTGACCGCGATGATCACGCCAGCGGTGCTCATCTCGGCCTGCGGCGCGCTCATCTTCTCCACCAGCTCGCGCATGGGGCGGGTCGTCGATCGCGTGCGGGCGCTGTCGGAGCGGTTTGAGAACCTCGCCAAGCACCCCGAGCAGGACGACATGTTCGACGAGCGGCGCGCGCTCATCTTCCAGCAGCTGGATCGCCAGACCTCGCGCGCGCGGCTGCTGCAGCGGGCGATGCTGGCCTTCTACCTCGCCCTGGCGGTCTTCGTCGCCACCAGCGTCGCCATCGCCATCGTCTCGGCGGTGGCGCGTGACTTCACGTGGATTGCCGTGGGCCTGGGGCTGCTCGGCTCGTTCCTGATGCTCTACGCCTCGGTGCTGCTGGTGCTCGAGTCGCGCCTGGCGCTCGGGGCCATCACCAGCGAGATGGACTTCGTGTGGAAGGTGAGCAAGAAGTACGCGGGCCAGGAGCTGGTGGATCGCAGCGCAGGGGGGGCGTTCAAGTGGCTCGGCAAGCGGGGCGAAACCCCCTGAACCCGCGAACCCGCGAACCCGCGAACCTGAGAACCCGAGAACCCGAGAACCCGAGAACCCGAGAACCCGAGAACCCGAGAACCTCGTCCACGGATCTCCGGAAGAAGCCGCCCGCCGCGTCCCCGGCGCGCAGCCGTTCGGGCTCGCCGCGCCCGGTGAGGTTCATCGAGAAGTTGTCGAACGCCGCAAGCGACGTGAACGATCGCGCCTCGCGTGCCCAGTCGAGATAGGTGCCGGGGCCACCCACCGTGTCGGATTGTCCGCGCTCGTCTCCCAGGCCATCACCAGCCGGTCGGCATCGGAGAAGGGCAGCGGCCGAAGCACCACCGCGTTCAGCACGGAGAAGATGGCCGTGTTGGCGCCGATGCCGAGCGCCAGCGACACGATGGCCGCCCCCGCCAGCAGCGGGTGACGACGCCAGGTTCGAAGGGCGTGTTTCATGGCGTTTCCCAGGTCCGGACACCCGCTGTCCGGTAGTAGAATCCCGAGACCTGAAAGGCCCCGTTCATGCGTTCACGAGCCCTGTTGTTCGCCCTCCTTGCAGCAATCCCCGTGCCCGCATGGGCGCAGCCGGCACAGCCCGACGCGATGGCCGCCGCCATCGATCGCACGACGGCCGAGGTCCTTCCGCAGGTCGTCGCGTGGCGGCGCGACTTCCACCAGCACCCCGAGCTCGGGATGCAGGAAGTGCGAACGTCGAAGATCATCGCGGACCACCTCCGCAGCCTGGGGATGGAAGTGCAGACCGGCATTGCCGGCACCGGTGTGGTCGGCATCCTGAAAGGCGCGAAGCCGGGCCGGGTGGTGGCGCTCCGTTCCGACATGGACGGGCTGCCCGTCACCGAACAGGTGGACGTGCCCTTCAAGTCCACGCAGAAGGCGATGTGGAACGGCGTGGAGACCGGCGTGATGCACGCCTGCGGCCACGACAACCACATGGCCATCCTGCTGGGCGCCGCCACCATCCTCGCGCGCATGCGGAACGATCTGCCGGGTACCGTGAAGTTCATCTTCCAGCCCGCGGAGGAGGGGCCGGGCGGCGCGGAGCCGATGGTGAAGGCCGGCGTGCTGGAGAATCCGAAGGTGGACGCCGTGTTCGGCCTCCACGTCTTTCCCTACACGGCTGGCACCATCGTCTATCGATCCGGACCGCTGATGGCGAGCGCCGACGAGTTCACGATCGAGATCACCGGCCGGCAGACGCATGGCGCGGTGCCGTGGGGCGGCGTGGATCCCATTGTCATCGGCGCGCAGATCGTCGTGTCGCTCCAGAGCATCGTGTCGCGCGCGGTGAACATCGCGCAGGCGCCGGCCGTGGTGACCGTCGGGAAGTTCGCCGGGGGCAATCGCTCGAACATCATCCCCGACAAGGTGGAGCTCGTCGGCACCGTACGCGCGTTCGACGAGGGCGAGCGCACGAAGATCCGCCAGCGCATCACCGACATCGCGACGAAGTACGCCGAGGCCGCCGGCGCCACGGCGAAGGTGGAGTTCGGCCTCGGCTATCCCGTGACCAACAACGACCCTGCCCTGACCGAGCAGATGGCGCCGACACTGCAGCGCGTCGCCGGGCCCGGGAAGGCCATCGTCGGGCCGCTGACCGGGACGGCCGAGGACTTCTCGTACTTCCAGCAGCAGGTGCCCGGGCTGTTCTTCTTCCTCGGCGTCACCCCGCCCGGGCAGGAGGCCACGGCCGCGCAGAACCACTCGCCGCTCTTCTTCGCAGACGAGTCGGCGTTGCCGGTGGGGGTGCGTGCGCTGACCTCTCTGGCCGTCGACTACCTCCGCGCACCCTAGCGCGGCCGGTGCCCATTGACGATTGCCGATTGCCGATTGAGTGATTCATTGGGTGATTGGCGATTGGGGCATTGGGCATTGGGATTGGGGCATTGGGGCATTGGGGCATTGGGGGATTGGGGCATTGGAGATCGCGAATTCGACAATGACGAAATCGCCGGATCCTTCAATGAATCGCCCGATTGGCAATTGGCAATCATCAATGGACGCGGACAGGCAGGAGGGACGAGGATGACAGGTCGTAACTGGATGGTCGTGGGATTGGCGGCGGTGTTGGGGACGACCCTCCTGGCACAAGCCCCGCCGCGGCCGACGCCGGTCTTCACCTCGGATTCGCCCGGCTCGGGCGCGCTGGACCGCCTGGCCTTCCGTGCCATCGGCCCCGCCACGCCATCCGGCCGCGTGGACGACCTCGCCGTGCTCGAGAGCGATCCGTCCACGTTCTATGTCGGCACGGCCACCGGCGGTGTTCACAAGACCACCAACAACGGCACCACCTTCACCTCCGTCTTCGATCACGAGGGCAGCTCCTCGGTCGGTGACCTCGCCATCGCTCCCACGGACGCGAACCTCGTCTGGGTCGGCACCGGCGAGAACAACAACCGCCAGAGCAGCTCCTGGGGCGACGGTGTCTACAAGTCCACCGACGGCGGCCGCACGTGGAAGAACATGGGCCTCCGCGACAGCCGGCAGATCGCGCGCATCATCGTGGACCCGGTGGACTTCGACGTCGTCCACGTGGCGGCGCTCGGCGACCTGTGGGCCGCGGGCGGCGAGCGCGGCGTCTACAAGACCACCGACGGCGGCCTCACCTGGAAGCGCACGCTCCACGTGGACGACGACACGGGCGCCACGGAGCTGGTGATGGACCCCGCGAACAACAAGGTGCTCTACGCGGCCACCTACCAGCGCCGGCGCGCGCAGTGGGGCATGAACGGCGGCGGCCCCGGCAGCGGCATCTGGAAGTCCACCGACGGCGGCGAGACCTGGGCGAAGCTCGAGAAGGGCATCCCCGAGGGGCCGAAGGGCCGCATCGGGATGGACATCTACCGGAAGAACCCGAACGTCCTCTACGCGCGTATCGAGCACCCGACCGAAGGCGGCGTGTACCGCACGGACGATGGCGGCGCGAGCTGGCGGAAGCTGAGCGACGTGAACCCGCGCCCGATGTACTTCAGCCAGATCCGCATCGACCCGCAGACCGACTCGCGCATCTACGTGCTCGGCGTGCAGCTGCACGTCTCGGACGATGGCGGGCGCACGTTCCGGAACGACGGGGCGGCGCGCATCCACGTCGATCACCACGCGATGTGGATCGACCCGAACGACCCGAACCACGCCATCATCGGCAACGACGGCGGCGTCGCCATCACGTACGACCGGTCGGAGACGTGGGTGTTCCTGCCGAACCTGCTCCTGGCGCAGAGCTACCACGTGGAGTTCGACATGCAGACGCCCTATCACGTCTGCACGGGCCTCCAGGACAACAACACCTGGTGCGGCCCGAGCGCGGTCCGCACCAACAGCGGGATCAACAACGACGACTGGTACGTCATCAACGGGGGCGACGGCTTCCAGCCCCTGATGGACCCCACCGACGCGCGCATCGTCTACGGCGAGTCGCAGGACGGGCGCATGAGCCGCATCGATCGCAACACCAACGAGCGCACGTTCGTTCGTCCCGAGCCGCCCGAGCAGAAGCCATTCGAACCGAGCACCACGTATCGCTTCAACTGGGACACGGCGATGCAGCTGTCGCCCTTCGACCCGAAGACCATCTACATCGGCGCCAACGTCGTGCTGAAATCGTCCGACCAGGGGCGCTCGTACCAGCCCATCAGCCCGGACCTGACGACGAACACGGACCGCGAAGCGCTGTCGATCATGGGCGTGCCCGGCAAGGACATCAAGATCGCGAAGCACGACGGCGTCGGCAGCTTCGGCAACATCGTCACCCTCGAGGAGTCAGCGGCGCGTCAGGGCGTGGTCTGGGTGGGCAGCGACGACGGCGTGGTGAGCGTGACGCAGGATGCGGGCAAGACCTGGGCGAACGTGACGTCGAGGATCGCGGGCGTGCCGAAGTTCACCTACGTCTCGGATGTCGTGCCCTCGCGCGCGGCGGCAGGAACCGCCTACGTCACCTTTGACGGGCATCGCGGCGGCGACTATGCCACCTACGTGTTCGCCACGACGGATTTCGGCAATACGTGGCGGTCCATCGTCGGCAACCTGCCGAAGGGCGAGGTGGCGCGCACGATAGCCGAGGACCGGACGAATCCTGACTTGCTGTACCTGGGTACCGAGACCGGCCTGTGGGTGTCGTGGAACAAGGGCGGGCAGTGGACGCGCGTGAAGGCGAACCTGCCGACCATGCCCATCTACGAGATCAAGACGCACCCGCGCGACAACGACATGGTCCTGGCGACGCACGCGCGCGGCGTCTGGATCCTGGACGACCTCGGCATCATCCAGCAGTGGGCGAAGAGTGAGGGCCCGGCCGCCCATGCCTTCGAGCCGGACCCGGCCGTGGCGTTCAACCTGGCGAACGACCAGATGAAGGGGTTCGAGGGCGACCGCCTGTTCCTCGGATTGAACCCGGCGCCGGGCGCGACGCTCGCGTACCGTCTGAAGGCCGACGCCAAGGACGTGAAGTGGACCATCCGCGACGCCGGCGGCAGCGTCGTGCGCGAGATCTCGGGCGACGACCTGCGGGACCGCAACAAGGCGGGACTGAACATCGTGAAGTGGGACCTGCGCGTGCAGCCGCTTCGGCCGTTGCCTCCTCCGCCGGGCGCCCCCGCGGGCGCGGGTGGCGGCGGCGGTGGGTTCTTCGGCGGCGGCAACAACGGGCCGTTCGTGCTGCCGGGCACCTATCGGGCGACGCTGACCGTGGACGGCCGCGATGCCCAGTCGGTGAACGTGGCCGTGAAGGGCGATCCGGAGATCACCATCAGCGATGCCGACCGCAAGGTGTGGCACGACACGGCCATGGACCTCCACCAAGTGCAGGCGAAGGCCAACGAGGCCGCCGAGCTGGTCCAGAACGCCTACGCGCAGTTCCAGCAGCTGCAGCAGCAGTCGAAGGGGCAGAAGCTCGCGGCGGGCGTGCAGCAGTCCGTGGACGCGCTGCAGAAGGAATTCGACGTGCTGCGGCGCCGGCTCGGGCTGGCCGGGGGCGGCGGCTTCGGCGGCAACACCGAGAACGTTCGCGGGCGCATCGGGCAGTTGAAGGGCCAGGTGATGGCATCCACCGCGGTGCCCACGAACACGCAGCTCATGCAGATCCGCGAGGTGAAGGCGGCGCTGCCCATCGTGATCGATCAGGCGAACGCGGCGGCGGCGAAGATGCCGGGGCTCGTGAAGGAGATGCTGGGCGCCGGGGCGATCTTCCCGGTGCTGAAGGCGGTGGCGAAGTAGGCGCCGCTTCGCACCGTGGGCGGGGCTGCGCCCCGTGGGCCGCCTGGGGCGGTGGGCCGCGCGACGCTGGTTGCGCGGCAGCCTGAAACGCTAGGATGGAGGGTCGTCGTTCCAGCAAAGGAGTACACATGAGGCGGTTGATCCTGTTGTCGACCCTGTTCACCCTGGCGCTCGCACCTCTCGCGGCACAGTCCACGGCGGGATGGAAGATCCGTCCAGACCGCAGCACGAGCGCGTCGGATCCGGATGGCGCCGGCGAGATCAAGTTCACGGCGACGGGCAAGGGATACCATGCCGTGAATCCCGCGGCGGCCGTCTACTGGCACCCGTCGAACACCGCGACCGGCACCTACACCCTGAAGGGCACGTTCACGCTGAACAAGCCGAGCGGCCACAACAACTACTACGGCCTGGTGTTCGGCGGGAGCGGACTCGAAGGTGCCGATCAGGCTTATCTCTACTTCCTGATTGGGCAGAACGGCACCTTCATCGTGAAGCGACGCCTGGGCGACCCCAAGACCGAGGACGTCGTCGGCCGGACGCCCAGCGAGGCGATCAGGAAGCCCGAAGCCGGCGGCACGTCCACGAACACGCTCGAGGTCCGCGTCGGGGGCGACAAGGTGGACTTCGTCGTGAATGGCACGTCGGTCCACTCGGCGCCCAAAGCCGGCCTCAAGACGGACGGGATCTGGGGCATCCGCGTCAATCACCAGCTGGACGTGACGATCGCGGACATCGGCGTCACGAAGTAGCGCCTGCCGCGGCCGGACAGCCGGAGAGGTTCATCCTGGCTTCCGCCGCGTGACCACCCGCAGCCGCGGTCGGCTACACTCTCGGCGTGATACGGCCGGGCGAAGCCTTCGTGGTCCGCGAGCCCACGGGCGCGCCCATCGGCGTCGTCGTGGACTCGCCGCACAGCGGCATGGAGTGGCCGGACGACTTCCGGCCCTCCGCCCCGTCCGACGCCATCCTCACCACGTGGGATGCTTTCGTGGACGATCTCTGGGGCGGCGCCCCCGGTGCGGGGGCCACGCTCCTCGCCGCGCGCTTTCCGCGCGCGTACCTCGACGTGAACCGAGCCGCGGACGACATCGACCCGGAGCTCGTGGAGGGCGCGTGGCCCGGTCCGCTCCGCGTGTCCGACTACACGCGCCGCGGGATGGGCCTCATCCGGCGCCTCGCGCTCCCGGGCGTGCCGATGTACGACGCGCGCCTGCGGCCCGAGGAGATCCAGGCGCGGCTGGATCGCTTCTACCATCCGTACCGCGCCGCGCTCGGCGGCATCATCGATCACCTGCACGCGACGTTCGGCCGGGTGGTACACGTCAACGCGCATTCCATGAAGTCCCGCGGGAACGAGATGAACCTGGACGCCGGGGCCCTGCGTCCGGACATCGTGGTGAGCGACCGGCACGGCACCACCGCCGACCCCTCGCTGACCGCATGGGCAGCGGCGTGGTTCCGCGAACACGGGTTCAATGCGCAGGTGAACACGCCGTACCAGGGCGGCGACCTCGTCGCGTCCTTCGGCGTGCCGGTGATGGGGCGGCACAGCATCCAGATCGAGCTGAACCGTGCGCTCTACATGGACGAGGCGCGGTTCGTGCGCGCGGTCGGGTTCGCGGCCATCCAGCGCTCGCTCACCGCGTTCGTCGAGGCGCTCGGTGTGCGGCTAGGGGCGGGTGGCCCGATGCCCGCGGGCGGATGAGCGTGCCCGTGCCGGCCGGGTCCCGCACGCGCCTGCAGCGCGCCCTCGATGCCATCGAGTGGGCGGGGAATGCGTTGCCACACCCGGCCACGCTGTTCGTGGTGCTGTCCGCACTGGTGTCCGCGCTCTCGTGGCTGCTGCACGCCGCCGGCACCAGCGTCACGCATCCCATGACCGGCGCCACCGTCACCCCGGTCAACCTCCTGTCGGTGGAGGGCCTCCAGCGCCTCGTCCTCGGCCTCGTCCCGAACTTCGTCAACTTCGCCCCGTTCGGCCCTGTCATCGTGAGCCTCCTGGGGCTGTCGGTGGCCGAGCAGAGCGGGCTGCTGGGGGCGGTCGTTCGCCTCGTGGTCGGCGCCACGCCGGGTCGATGGTTGACGACGACGGTGGTGTTCGCGGGCGCGATGTCGCACACCGTCGGGGACGTGGGGTACGTGCTGCTGCTGCCGCTCGGCGCCGCGCTCTTCCACGCCGCCGGTCGGAACCCGCTGGCAGGGCTCGCCGCCTCGTTCATGGGCGTGTCCGGCGGCTTCGCGGCAAACCTGTTGCTCTCGCCGACCGACGTCATCCTCGCCGGCCTCACCCAGGAGGCGGCCCGCCTGGTCGATGGCGCCTACGCGGTGTCGCCGATGGCCAGCTACTACTTCCTGGCGGCCTCGGTCTTCCTCATCACGACGACGGGAACCCTGGTCACCGACCTGGTCGTGGAACCGCGGCTCGGCGCCTACACGGGCGAGGTGACGCCCGAACCGGCCTCGCCGCTCACGAGGGACGAGTGGCGCGGGCTGTGGTGGGCCCTTGGTGTCGTGCTCGTCCTGGCGGCAGGCGTGCTGTGGGGGCTGGTGCCTGAGGGCGGCTTCCTGCAGGATCCCGATCAACCGGGCTTCGTGCGCTCCTACTTCCTGCGCGGCCTCGTCTTCTTCATCTTCGTCTTCGGCGTCCTGCCCGGTGTCGCGTACGGCCTGGGCGCCGGCACGATCCGGCGCGATGGTGACATCTACCGCGGCATGCAGGCGAACATGGAGCTCGTCGCCGGCTACATCGTCATCGTGTTCTTCATCGCGCAGTTCATCGCTGTCTTCGGCTGGTCGAACCTCGGCGTGATTGCGGCAGTGAAGGGGGCGGCGTTCCTGCGCGTGCTCGACCTCGGGCCGATTCCGCTGCTCCTCGCGCTCATCGGAATGACGGCCGCCATCGACCTGATGCTGGGATCCGCGTCCGCGAAGTGGGCCCTGCTCGGTCCCGTGCTGGTGCCGATGTTCATGCTGCTCGGCTATGCGCCGGAGCTGACGCAGACGGCCTACCGCGTTGGTGACAGCCTGACGAACATCATCACTCCGCTCTCGTCGAACTTCCCGCTCGTGCTGATGTTCTTCCAGCGGTACGAACCGAGAGCAGGCATAGGAACGCTGACGGCGACGATGCTGCCGTACACGCTGACCAACGCGGTGGTCTGGCCGCTGATGCTCGTGCTGTGGGTGTGGCTGGCGCTGCCAACGGGCCCCGCTGCGCCGCTGTTCCTGGGCCCGGGGTAGGCGCGGGTTGGGCCGGCGGTGGGCCCTTCGGGTAGGCCCTTCGGGCAGACCCTTCGGGTGGGCCCTTCGGGTGGGCCTTCGGTGGGATCGGAACGCGAGTGCCCGCTCTCTCGAGAGCCGGCACCCGCGTCCACTCGCCAGGTCGGTGATCGCGCTTCAGCGGCTGGTCACCTCGTCGCAGGTGACGTGCGGGTGCCAGTCGGTGAAGGTGCCGCTCGGGTTCGCCTTCCACGCCCACACGTGCAGTTCGTAGAACGCCGGGAGCGCGTATCGATTGGCCCCGCTGACGAGATGGAACTGCTGCCCGAGCAGCACCGGCGGCTGCGGCCCGTGCTTCGCGTGCCACTGCTCGGCAATGACGAGGAACTCCACACCGACCAGGGCCGTGCGTCCACGGCGGGTCTCGAAGATCAGCGCCTCGGGCCGCTCGGGATCCAGGTCGCCGTCCGGCACGAGCGAGCCATTGATGTAGTGGACGCCCATCGCACCCGACTGCGGACCGCTGACGCAGCCCGTCGCGGGCGCCCATCCGGCCGCAATTGCGGCCTCGGGCCCCCGGAGGTCGACGGTCGCCGCGCGGACGGTGTCCACGAGCGTTGGAGAGGGCTGGGCGGCCGCCGGCGCCGCCGTCAACAGGCACGCGACCGCAGCCAGGATGACGACCAGCGGCACGGCACGGCCGAGGACCCGCGCGAGGACGGAGAGGTGGTGGTAGCTGTGGCGGACGGCGTGGTCCTCGAGGACGAACTGGCAGGTGACCGGCGCCTCGTCGTAGAGCGACGCGCGCGCCGCGCGATCCAGCGAATCGTCGTCGAGCGCGCGGATGGCCCGGGCCGCGGCGGCGCTGTTGGCCTCGAGCAGGGCGATCGCATCGGTGCGGGCGACGCCGGCGTGCTCGGCGGCGTGCCGCGCGTTCATCTGGTGCACGTCGTCCATGGTCACCCCCTCGATGGGGACGCCGCGGCCGATCTGCTGGGCGAGCTCGATCTCGATTGGATAGACACTCGCGACGTGGTGCACCACGACGCCAACGGTGCGCCCATCGTGTGGCACCGGGGTGAACCACTCGTGATCGCCAAGGCCGGCCGCGAAGGCGCCCAGCGCGCGCGCGCCGCGCTCGAGACGTTCCGCGAGTGCCGCCGCGCGGGCCGAGGGTCCGGCCGGCGCCCCCGTGGTGACGTCGCACACCGCGGTTCGTTCCTTCGTGCTGTATCCCGACATAGAATCCTCCTCCTGTGGGGCCGGCAGGTGTGCCGGCCGACTTCCACGGTAGGGGAGGGCAGCGGTTCCAGCCATGCGCGCGCGTCCGGCCTTCGTTGCAGAGGCTCCGGCAGCCGGAGCAGATGTCCCATCCGTCCGGATGATCGATCCGGGCGTCCGGACGGAGAGGGGCGCCGCGTGAGCACGGATGTGCTCTCCGACGTGCTGCGCGCCGTGCGCCTCACCGGCGCGGTGTACTTCGACTACGAGCTGCGCTCACCCTGGGTGGCCGAGGCGCCGCCGTCGCGGGAGATCGCGGCCGTCGTCATGCCGGGCGCGGAGCGGGTGATCGAGTACCACCTGATCGCCCGGGGCGCCTGCTGGGGGTACATGGCCGGCGGGGAACCGGTGCGGCTGCACGAGGGGGACCTGCTCCTGTTCCCCCAGGGAGATGCGCACGTGCTGGCGAGCGCGCCGGGGATGCGTGCGACACCGGACATCGCCGGTTACGCGCGCGGGTCGACGCCGCTGCCCCTGTTCTACGAGCTCGGCGGCGGCGGGCCCGACGGAGCCCGCGTCATCTGCGGCTTCCTCGGCTGCGACGAGCGGCCGTTCAATCCCCTGCTGGACGCGCTTCCCCGGATGTTGCACGTGCCGGCGACGATCGCGGAAGGCACCGACGGCTGGATCGGGAGGCTCCTGCTGACGGCGGTGCGCGAAGCGCGCCAGGCCCGTCCCGGCAGCGAGAACGTGCTCGCCCGGATGTCCGAGCTGATGTTCGTCGAGACCGTCCGCCGCTACCTCGAGACGCTGCCGGCCGGCCAGAGCGGGTGGCTCGCCGGCCTGCGGGACCCGCTCGTCGGCCAGGCGCTCGCCGCCCTGCACGGCGCCCCGGCAGAGGCGTGGACGGTGGACAGCCTCGCGCGCCGCGTCGGCGCGTCGCGGTCGGTGCTCGCCGAGCGCTTCGCGGCGCTCGTCGGCCACCCCCCGATCCAGTACCTCACGATGTGGCGGATGCAGGTCGCGTCGCGGCGGCTGCTCGACGGGGGCACCGTCGCCGAGGCGGCCGCGGACGTGGGATACGATTCCGAGCCCGCATTCAGCCGGGCGTTCAAGAAGGTGCTCGGCCAGGCGCCCGGGACCTGGCGGCGCCGCGCGGCGCGCTGATGGCGCCGGGCCCGGAGTAGGCCCTCCGAGTGGGCCCTTCGGGTGGGCCTTCGGTGGGATGGAGGATGTGAAGATGGAGCACTCGCGACGACTGTTCCTGCAGGCTCTGGCGGCGACGGCCGCGGTGCGTCCACTTGCAGCGCAGCCGGGTGACCCGCTGGGCGTGCGGCCCGAGTTCCCGGCCGCCGCTGAGCGGCTCTACCTGAACTCGGCCTACATCGCGCCCGTGCCGCGCGCGGTCGCGGCGGCCGGCCGCGCCTTCGTCGACGCGAAGATGGAGCGGCCCATCTCGCTGGGAGAGATGCAGCGCGCCGCAGACAGGGTCCGCGCGCAGTACGCGGCGCTCATCGGCGCGTCGCCGGACGAGATCGCGTTCCTCTACTCCACCAGCGAAGGCGAGAACATCGTGGCGCGCGGCCTGGGGTTGAAGAGCGGCGACAACGTCGTCGTGGACGAGCTGCACTACAACACGACGTTCGTGCTCTACCGCGAGCTGGAGCGCACGCTCGGCATCGAGCTGCGCATCGTCAAGGCACGGGACGGCGCGGTGGACGCGTCCGACTTCGCGCGTCACGTGGACCGCCGCACGCGGCTGGTGTCGGTGGCGTGGGTCTCGCACCAGAACGGGTTCCGGCACGACATGCGTCCCATTGCCGATCTCGCGCACGCGCACGGCGCGTACTGCTACGTGGACGCGGTGCAGGCCGTGGGGATGTTCCCCATCGATGTGCGCGATGCCGGCGTGGACTTCATGGCAGCCGGGACCTACAAGTGGCTGCTCGCCAGCTTCGGGGTGGCGCCGTTCTTCATCCGGCGCGACCTGCTGGACCGCATCCCGCTGGACCGCTTTGGCGCCCTGCACGTGGAGCGGGAACTGGGGGACTTCCGCTACGAGATCTACCGCAGCGCAAAGCGCTTCGATTACGCCACGCCGGCCTTCGGCCCCATCTACCAGCTCGGGGCTGCGCTCTCGTTCCTGGAGCGCGTGGGTGTCGCGGCCATCGAGACCCACACGGTGGCCCTGGCGGACCGCCTGAACCGCGGGTTGCGTGACATGGGGGCGCGCGTGGTCACGCCGCTCGGGAATCGGTCGTCGATCGTGTCGTTCGGCGTGGATCCCGCGCGGGACGCGGCCGCCCATTTCGCGAAGGCGGGCGTGGACGTGAGCATCCGGGAAGGCGGCCGCCAGGTGCGCGTGTCGCCGGCGCTCTTCAACACCGTGGATGACATCGATCGGTTCCTGGCGCTGAGCCGGGACCTCGTTCGCGGCTGAGGGGCTGCGCAGTGCGAAGCGAGCGGAGGCGACCCTTCCGGGTCGCCTCCGTTCGCCTTATCTTAACCACAACGGCGC
>JBFWQE010000128.1:0-15871 GCA_050249615.1 Vicinamibacterales bacterium | reverse complement strand
TCCGATCTCGCGGGCCCGCTGGCGCGCACCGCGCAGTTCCTCGCGGAGGCGGTCGAGGAGCTACGGCTGGGGAAGTGAGAAGTGAGAAGTGAAAAGTGAAAAGCACGAAAGGACGCGGACTGCTGCGGGCCGCTCACTTCTCCAGCTCTCACGTCTTGCTTCTTACTTCTCACTTCTCACTTCTCACTTCTTGCTTCTCACCCGCGCGCCTTCCCACCCTGAGGGCAAGCCTCTTCGCGGAGCCGACAATTGAGCTTCCCGCCTCGATGCCCCGATGCTCGAGGTACTCGCGGCCCGGCAGCAGCACCCAGCGGAGCACGCGGAGGCGCGCGCGCACGCCGCGGACGCGGCTGAGGGCGGCGCCGAGCGGCCAGACGCCGGGGCCTTCGAAGGTCAGGTCCGCCGACGGGATCCCGTCGACATGCCGCATCAGGCGCCGCAGGTCGCGCTGCGCCAGCGAGAAGGCCGACGCGGATCCAAGACCGGCCCGGATGCGCTGCAGCTGCGCATCGGTGATCGGCGCCGCGGCATAGCGCCGCGCGGCCTCGAGCGCCGCGGTCACCGGCGCGACCACGCGCAGGTCGGCCGCACGCGCCGCCACGTACGCCCAGTCGAGGTGCGGGCGCCGCAGCGCGATGCGCGCGATGTCGTGGAGCCAGACGAGCCGGAAGTCCAGGTGCTTGGCCGCCAGGTGCGTGGTCACGTGGAGCAGCAGGTCCTCAGGTGACATCACGCGGCCGGCGCCATCCGGCGAGGGCGTCGAGCGCTCCCACACGAGCGCCGCGTGGCGGCGGAGCGCCGCCGTGTAGGCCTCGTCCAGGTCCGTCAGCCGGCCGACGGCCAGCTCGAGCGGCGCGGGGCGATACTCGATGAGGGAGTCGAAGCCCTGGCGCGACGCGAACCAGCAGTAGTCGCGCGAGTCGATGTCGAGCCACTCGTCCTCGACATACGAGGGCGCATGGTCCACTTCCGTATAGCCCCGCTGCTGCAGGAGGCCGCCCATCCGCGCCACGTCGCCCGGACGCACCAGCAGATCGAGATCGCTGAGCGGCCGGAGCGCGGGCGTCGGGTAGTACGCGGGCGCGAGCTCGGCGCCCTTGAGGGGCATCACGTCGATGCCCGCCTCGGTGGCCGCGCGCAGCACCGCCCGCAGTTCCTCGAGGAGCAGGCGATTGCGGAAGTGCCGCATCCAGTACGCCTCGTGCAGCGCGTCGCGCGTCGCCTCGTCCACGCGCACGTCGGAGTGACGGCCCAGCCACTCGTACAGCAGGGGCGCCACGCCCTGGCGCTCCGACGCTCGCACCAGGTATGGAAGGTCGAGGGGCCCGACGGCAGGGGCCGCAGCGTCTTCGGCGTCCACGCGCGTGGCCGCAATCAGCAGCGCGTTCTCGGCGGTGAAGGCAGTGGGACGGTCGGACACGCACGGGCTCCGGCGTGGCGGGATCGCGCCGAGGGGCTCGGCCTATACTAACAGCGCGCGCCCCCGCATGACGCCGACCTCACGATCGTTCCGCCTGCTCACGACCGCCGTGCTGCTGGCGGCCCTCGCCACACCCGCCGCCGCGCAGGTCCGGCTCGCGGATGAATCGGATCGCGCGGCCTTTCGCTCCTGGTTCGTGCTGCTTGCCGAGGCGCAATTCGAGCGTGCGGCGCCCGAGGTGGCCGACTGCGCGGCGCTCGTGCGCTTCGCGTTCCGCGAGGCGCTGCGCCCACACTCACCGGAATGGGCGCGGCTGGTGGCCCTGCCCTTCACGCCGCAGTTCCCCGACGTGCGGTCCGCGCCGAAAGCCACCAACGGGAACTGGCCGCTCTTCCGCGTCAGCGACGATGCGCCCGCCCGCTACGGCGAGTTCGCCGACGCGAAGACGCTCGTCGCGCTCAACACGGTGCCCGTCGGCCGCGACGCCTCGCGCGCCCGTCCGGGTGACCTGCTCTACTTCCGCCAGCCCGGCCAGTCCCAGCCGGATCACCTGATGGTCGTCGTCGGGCGCTCGTTCTTCGACGAGGAGGGCGCCGACTGGATCGTCTACCACACCGGGCCCTCGGACGAGGGGGCGGGCGAGGTCCGCAAGGTACGGCTCGAGGCACTGGCGCGGCACCCTTCGCCACGGTGGCGTCCCTCACCGTCCAACCCTCATTTCGTCGGCGTGTTCCGCCTCGCCGCCCTGCACACGCCATGAGCACGACGCTGCGGGCACCGCTCCTGGCGCTGCTGATGCTCCTCGGCGGCGCCGCCGCCCTCCAGGCGCAGGCTCCGGCCGACGGCGATGCCGAGAACCGCCCGGCCTTCTCGCTCTCCACGCGCGAGGTGTTCACGACACGGGATGCCCCGCACTTCTACCTGACGTTCCGGCGCGTGCCGCAGCTGGACGTGCGGGTCTACAAGGTGCGGGATCCCTTCGCGTTCTTCGCCGGGCTCAGGGATCCGCACCAGTTCGGGACGGACGAGCCTTACGCCGTGCCGCAGGAGCGGTCGTGGATCGAGCGGCTCTCGGACTGGAAACGGCGCCAGCGGTCCTCGCTGCGTGCGGTCGCGCGCGCGCAGCTGAGCCGGCGCTATCGCGTGGACCGACGGGCCGCGGCCGACAAGACCGAGACCGCCCAGCGCATCCAGTTGAACGTGAACACCTTCGCGCAGGTGCCGCTGCTCAACCCCGACCAGCTGATCACGTCGTGGCGTGAACTGTTGCCCAACAACCGGGACGCCGAGGTGCGTCGCGTGCCGCTGGCCGTCTCCAATCCTGGCGTCTACCTCGTGGAAGCGGTCCACGAGCGGCTCCGCGCCTACACCATCGTGATGGTGTCGGATATCGGCGTCGTGACGAAGAGCTCGCCGGGCCAGGTGCTGATGTTCGCCGCCAACCGATTCACCGGCGAGCCCGCTCCCTCCTGCGACATCCGCGTGATTGCCGCGCAGAAGGGCGTGGCCGAGGGCACGACATCGGCCGAGGGGGTGTTCCTCGCGGAGCTGCCCGAGGACACCGAGCAGGTGGTGGGCGTGGCGCGCTGTGGCGACGAGGTCGCGGCCACGGATCCCGGCACCTGGACGCTGACGCCGCCGGCGCGCGAGCTGGTCGGCTACATCTACACGGACAAGTCCATCTACCGTCCCGGCCAGACCATCCACACCAAGGCCATCCTCCGATGGCGCGAGCGAGACGCCCTGGTGCCCTTCGGCCGGCCGGACGCGGAGCTGGTGGCCGCAGACCCGAACGACAAAGTCGTCTTCCGGCGGACCATCAGGGCCGACGCCTTCGGGTCCATTGCCGCCACCTTCCCGCTGCCCGCGACAGCCGCGCTCGGCACCTACACGCTGCGGGTCCAGAGCGGCGACATGGTGGCCACCAGCGCGTTCGAGGTGCAGGAATACCGGAAGCCGGAGTTCGAGGTCACGGTGACGCCCGGGTCGCGCTTCGTCCTCCAGGGCCGCGAGGCGGTGGTCACCGTGCAAGCCCGCTACTACTTCGGGCAGCCCGTGGCGGGTGGCCGGCTGCACTGGGTGGTGAACCAGCAGCCCTACGACTCGCCCCTTCGCTGGGACGATGGGCTGGAGGGCGGGGAGAGCAGCTATTGGTACGGCGACAACCAGACGGACCAGGGCGACGTCCGTCTCGACGCCGATGGCCGCGCGGAGCTGCGCATCCGGCTGCCCGAGAACGAGAACGCGCGCGACTACAGCGCGCGCATCGAGGCGCAGGTCACCGACGCCAGCGATCGCCAGGTGTCGGGCAACACCGTCGTGCACGCCACGTGGGGCTCGTTCCTGTTGTCGGCGCGCCTGGACAACTACGTCTTTCGCCCGGGCAGCCGCGCGGAGGTGTCGGTGCGCGCGGTGGACTACCAGGGCGCTCCCAGAGCCGGGGTCCCACTGACGCTCGACATGGATCGGCTGGAGTATCGCGAGGGCTATTACAGCGAGCCCGTGGCCACGCGCGTCATGAGCACGACGGCGACCACTGATCCCGAGGGCCGCGCGACCAGTGCGGTGACGCTGCCCTCTGACCAGTCCGGCAGCTTCCGCGTGACCATCACCGCCTCCAGCGAGGGACGCGCGGTGACCGAGCAGGTGTGGCTCTGGGTGCCCGGCCCGCAGGACACCGATGTCGTGGACGAGGGCGATCGATACCTCGAGCTACTGGCGGATCGCCGGAGCTACGCGCCGGGCGACGTCGCCCGCTTCGTCGTGCGGGGCGAGCCCGTCTCCGGCCCCATCCTCGTGACGAAGGAGGGCCAGCACGTCTCGTGGCACCGCGTGCTGCGGCCCGCGGCCAGCGACGCGATCGAGGTCCCGGTGGAGCCGGGCGACGTGGGCGACGTTTATGTGAACGTCACGTTCATGCGCGAGGGACGGCTCTACCGCGCCGAGCGGCGCATCGGCGTTCCGGCGACGGAGCGCACGCTGAACGTCACCATCACTCCGGACCAGGCGGTCTCCCGGCCGCAGGAGCCGGGCTCGTTCACGGTGCAGGTGACCGACCAGGCGGGCCAGCCGGTGCGCGCGCAGGTGAGCCTCGCCGTCATCGACGAAGCGGTGTTCGGCGTGCGTCCCGACGACACACCGGACCCGACGCGCTTCTTCTACCGTCGCGAGTACTCGCGGGTGGGCACGGCCTTTTCGCGCGAGTACTATTTCACCGGCTTCTCCGGCCGGGAGCGCCTGCAGCTCGCCGGCCGCCGGCGCCGGCCGTTCACGCTGGCGGACTTCAAGGGGGAGAAGTCGCCGCAGCCCGCGGTGCGCAAGGACTTCCCCGATGCCATCTACTGGATGCCGGACCTCGTGACCGACGCCGAGGGACGTGCCCGGGTCGCAGTCACATACCCCGACGCGCTCACGACATGGCGGCTCACGGCTCGCGCGATCACCGAGGACACGCGGGTTGGCGCCACGGTCGCCCGCACCACCACCACCAAGGACCTCATCGTCCGGATCGTCACGCCGCGCTTCCTCACGGAGGGCGATGAGGTGGTGATGCCGACCATCGTCCACAACTACCGCGAGCAGGCGCGCACGGCGTCCGTCGACGTGCGCGTGACCGGCCTCGACGTGGTGGGCGGCATGGCGACATCGGCCAGCGGTCTTGCCCTGGCCAGCGGCGCGGAGCAGCGCAACGACTGGCGGTTCGCGGCCGGCACACCCGGCACGGCCACCATCACCGCCTCGGCCCGCACCGAGTCGGACACCGACGCGGTAGAGCTGCCGATTCCCGTGCTGCCGTATGGGCTGCGCCGCGAGTCCGGGACGAGCGGATCGATCGCGGGCGCGGGAGAAGGCACGGCCGAGGTCCTCGTGCCCGACACCGCCAATGCCGCAGGGCGCAGCGTGCGTGTCACGCTCGCGCCGTCACTGGCCGGGTCGCTGCTCGGCGCGCTGGACTTCCTGACGTCCTACCCGTACGGCTGCACCGAGCAGACGCTCTCGAGCTTCCTGCCCAACCTGCTGGTCACCCGCGCGCTCACCGAGCTGAAGCTGGCGCCCACGGAGCGCCTGGGCGCGCTGGACAGGCAGATATCATCGGGGCTCCGCCGCCTCGGTGACATGCAGCACGACGATGGCGGATGGGGATGGTGGAAGTCGGACGGGAACCACCCGTTCATGACGTCGTATGCCGTCTGGGGCCTGGACGAGGCGCGGCGGGCCGGCGTGAGAGTCCAGGAGTATCGCATCCAGAATGGCGCCCGCGCCCTCGCGCGGATGTACGCAACCTACCCGCGCGCGGAGCCGGACCTCAAGGTCTACATGGCGTACGTTCTGCGCCGCAGCATGCCGGACGAAGCCGAGATCGTCTCGTACGGCGAAGGCGGCCCGGTGACCTACGCCCATGCGACCGCCCTGGACGAGGTCTGGAGCGCCCGCGCGAGGATGAGTGCGCACGGCCGTGCCCTGCTCCTCGCGCTGCTGGACGAGGTGAAGGACGCGCGCGGAAACGAGCTTGCGGCCGCGCTGATCGGCGAGGCCCGGACGGAGGGCGATCTTTCCTGGTGGGCGGCCGACCGCGACGCCTTCCTGTTCGACAGCACCGAGACCTCGGTGGAGGCCACGGCCTTCGCAGTTCAGGCGCTGGCGCGCCGCGACCCGCGAAACCCGGTCCTGGAGCGCGCGGTGCGCTGGCTGCTGCTCAACCGCACTGCCGGCTACTGGGGCACGACGAAGCAGACCGCGATGGCCATCTACGGCCTGCTCGGCTTCATGCAGGCCCGCGGTGAGACGGCGGAGCCCTTTGGCGTGGAGGTGTTCGTGAACGGCGCTTCGGCCGGCCGCCACACCTTCTCCGCCGCGGCGATGGCGGCGCCGGACCCCATTGTCATCGACGTGCCCGCGCGCGCGGGCGCCAACCAGGTCCGCGTGGTGAAGCAGGGCGCCGGCACGGTGTACTGGTCCGCTGCCGCCGCCTATTTCGACCCGTCCACGGCCGAGGGACGGAGCGGCACGCGCCAGCTGGCCATCTCGCGGCGCTACGCGAAGCTCACGCCCGTAACCGTGCGCAACCGCATCGTCTATCGCGAGCAGCCCTTCACCGGGACCGCCGCGCCCGGTGACGTGCTCACGGTGCGCCTCACCGTGGCGGGCTCGCCCGACTGGCGCTACCTGGTGATCGAAGACCCGCTGCCCGCGGGCGTGGAGGCCATCCGCGACACCACGGCCTATCCGCTGGAGCGGCCCGATACCGTCCGGTGGTGGTGGGGATCGCAGGTCGAGTACCGTGACGCGCGCACGGTGTTCTTCCAGGAGAGCTTCGACCAGGGGCGCTACGAGTACGTGTACCTGGTGAAGGTCATCTCGGCCGGCACGTTCCGCGCCGTGCCCGCGCAGGCTGCGCCGATGTACATCCCGAACGTGTTTGCGTCCTCGGAGCCGCAGACCGTGACCATCACCCTCCCCGCGGGCGGGCAGCCGTGATGACGCGCCTGGCGGGCAGCATCGCGTGGATGCTCGCAGGCGCCGCGGCCTTTGCCGCGACCTTCTGGGCGTTCCTCAACACGCCCGAGTCCACCGTCTTCACACTGGCGCTCTCCCTCGTGCTCGTGCTCGTGATGTACGCGGTGATGGCCGTCACCTGGAGCGGGGCCCTGATGGGGTGGGCTCATGGCTGGTCGGGCGCCACGGCCCGGCGCTCGCTCGCAGGGCTTCCACGGTTCCTGCTCCCGCTGCTGCTGGCCAGCCTGGCCTGGTGGTTCGTCGGCCGCGGGCTCGAATGGATCACCGCGCACGCCGGCGAGATCGGCGCGTGGTTCATCGCCACGCTCGATTGGCCCGACGTTCGGTGGTTGCTGAGCGGCGTCAGCTACGTCGGCGAGTGGGTGCGCCGGCTGGCGATCCCGTTCGCCGCGCTCGTGTGGCTGGGCGACCTGCTGTCGCGCGGCTGGCAACCCCTCTTCGATCGCGCCTGCCTCGCGCACGCGCTCTCGCCGCTGCGCCTGCTCCTGGCCACGCTCATCGCGATGGTGACCATCTACGCCCCCCTTCGCTACCTGTTGTATTGGGTGCCACCGGGGCTGCCGGCGTCCTGGGTGGAGCCGGCCTTCGCAGCCGCGAAGTTCGGCGTCATGGCGCTGCTCGGCGCGATCGGCGCAAGCCTGATCGCCAGGCTGGCGGTCAGGGGACGGGGGGACTGAGGTTCTCGGGTTCTCGGGTTCTCGGGTTCTCGGGTTCTGAGGTTCTGAGGTTCTGAGGTTCTCAGGTTCTCAGGTTCACAGGTATTACGGTTCAGCGGACCTCGTGCCATTTGCGCCCGTCGGCGAGCGCGCGCGCGAAGCAGGCTTCGGCTCTTTCGTAGGCGTCGCGTTGTGCCCCGGCGGAGATGGGCCGCAGGATGTCCGCGTCCGAGGGGCAGCTCACCCGCCCGACTGTGCGTGACCTTTCCTCGCTGATCCGACTCCCGCCTTCCGGCTCCCGACTCCCCACTCCCGACTCCCCACTCCCGACAGAGCTGTAGTAAATCGCCGCCCCTTCCCTCACCCACATCGGCCGCGAGGACAACGCCCCGTCGAGCAGCGCATGCGCCACTTCGTGACGCACCGTGCGTTCCAGCTGCCCGCGCTGCTTCAGGATGGTGAGCGGCAGCAGATCGATGTCGGTGCCCGAGGTGGCGCCGGACACCCACCACGGCTGCCCCGTCGCGCGCCCGAAGCTCTCCACGGTGGGATGCACGGTGACCCGGATTGCACCCGGTGCGGCCTGGCCCGTGGCTTTCGCCACGGCGTCCCGCGCGCGACGCACGAGGACCTGCAGCGACGTGCGCGCTCCCTCTTCCCCCGCAGGCAACGCAATCTGCACGTCCAGGGGGGCGGCGGGCGGGCGCAAGGGTGCTGGCACCGCCGCGGAGGCCGGGGTGGCGCCGGATGCCGTCGACGAGGCGAGCGCGCGTCCCTCCGGAGGCGCCGTTGCCGTGGACGCCAGCAGCGGCGTCCCCGTGCTCACGGCGAGCGCGGGGAAGTAGAAGTTCAGGATCTCGCCGGCGCTGGCCCCACGCGCCGCGCGCGCCCCGGCGCCGACGACGCACAGGCCGACGCCGTGGCCGAAACCGCGGCCGCGGAAGCGGAAGCCGGCGCCCGTCCGGTGCACGTCGAAGGCCGTGCTCTTCACCAGCTGCCAGCCTCCGACGCGCCCCATGGCCATGCGGAAGTCGTGGCCGCTGATGTCGGGCGGCGTGAACCCCTCGGCGCGCAGGCGCACCACGCGGCCCGAGGCGTTGCGCTGCAGCACGCGCAGGCCGCGGAGGCGGCCGCCGCGCAGCCCCGCGGCCCGCAGCGCGCGCTCCACGTCCGCTACGCGAATCTCGCTCTGCCATGGCGGCTCGCCCGTGCAGGCATCGTCGCGCGCCGGCTCGCCGTAGTCGGTCGCGCCCGGCCACACCTGCGAGGCGCGCTCGATGCGGCCGCCGCACCACGCCGAGTAGAAGACCGAGGCGGGCTGCCCCTGGTGCAGCAGCACCCGTCCCGACGTCGCCAGGGCGGCACGGCGCGTCGCCGACGTGGCGGCCCGCGTCACCTGGCAGTGAGTCGTATCGCAGAGGTCGAAGCCCTCGCTGCGATGCCGGTTGCGATTGGCGAGGGCAAACGTGCGGGCGGTGATGGCCAGCGCCTCCTGCGCGGCGTTGCCGGCGCGCGGCTGCCCCTCACCCGCCAGCACTTCCGCAACGTAGTCGTCCAGGGCCAGCGTGTCCACGCGCGTGCGCCCATCCGGCAGCGAGCGGCCGAGGCGAATCGTGGGTGTGGGTGCCTCCAGGCCGCGCGCGAGGTCGGCGGCAATCGCGGCTGCGTCCGCGCCGGCACCACCCGGCGCCACGACCACCAGGCCGTGCGTCGGCCGCCCGGCCGGCGCGAGGGCCACGACGACGCCCATCGCGCCGCCGCCGGGCATCGGCGCCGTCCCGGTCTTGGCCAGTGCCGAGATCCCTCGTGCGCCGAGCGCGGCGGCCGTGCCGAACGTGGCGGCGCCCGTCAGCCCCTCGATGAGCACCCTTCGCGTCTCGGCGCGCATCGGGACCGGCGGGTCCGGGCCGACGCCGACGAGCCGCGCCATGACGTCCACCAGCGTGCGCGGCGTGACGCGAGGGCCGTCGAGCCCGACGAGCGCGGGCGCCAGCTTCGCGGACGCAGCCAGTGGCGGGAGGCCCGCGGCCAGCCGCGTGCGGTTGACCTGCTCGCGCGTCAGGCGCCTCGCCAGCGACACGAAGTAGTCGTTGCAGGAGTGCGCCAGCGCCTCGGCCGGGGTCAGCGGGCGCTGCAGTTCCGGGTGCGCGCACACGAAGCGGACGCCGTCCACGGTGACCACGCGGCGGCACATCGCCCCGGTGTCGGGCCCGGCGGCCCCGGACTCGAGCGCGGTGACGAGGGTCACCGCCTTGACGACCGATCCGGGCAGGACCGGCGTGTCGAGGATGTCGGCGCGGGCCTCGCGGCGCTCGCGCGGGTTGGAGAGGCTGCGGATGAAGAAGGCCGCGCCGGGCGGCGCGGAGGATTGAGATGCGCCGGGATTGAAGTCCCGGCGCTCCGGTGCGCCCGCATACTCAATGGAGCGCCCGGGCCCCAGCCCCGGCGTGGCCGCGCCCACGCACACCACGAGCGCCGCGATCGTCGCCACGACCGCGGCCGCACGTCTCAGAGGCGGGTCTTGCAGTTCGGGCGGCACCGGCACGGGATCGTCTTGTCCCCTTCGGTGTTGTAGTCGTAGGTGAGCTCTTCGCCGGCGCGGATGTTGCGCGCGGCGCGAATCCAGATCGTCTTGTCCACCACCTCCACCCAGCAGTTCGGCGTGCAGGAGTGGTTGATGAACCGGGCGACGTTGCCGCCGACGTTGGCGTCACGGCTCCAGGCGCGGTTCACCCGGAACACCCAGATGCAGCCCTGGCGCAGGTAGCGGTCCTCGCGGTTCACGCTCTGCTTGTTGCTGATGAGCTCGCCCGCGTAGTCGATGATGCGCTTGTTCTTGTTGATGGGCTCCCGCGCGAACACGCCCCACCCGTGCAGCTTCGACTTGCGCCGCTGGATCTTCGGCAGGTTCGGGACGAGGGCGGCGGTCGTGGCGGGGGTGGTCTTCCTGGCCTTCGAGGTCGTGGACTTTTTCATCCGGAATCGCCCCCAAGTGTAACATCGCCCGGGCGCGGTGATAGAGTGGCGCGCGGAGGTGGACGCGTGAAAGGCACGATCGCAGCGGTGATGACCGCGCTCGCATTCAGTGGGGTGACCATGCAGGGACAGGGGCGGCAGGTGGCAGTACCCGGCGGCGCGCTGCCGTTCAGCCTGGCCACGAAGGCCGACGGCCTCATCTACGTCGCCGGCACGCTCGCCCAGCAGGGCGACATCAAGGCCCAGACCAAGACGGTCATCGACAACATCGGCCAGACCCTCGCCAAGTCGGGCTCGTCGCTGGCCAACGTCGTCGCGGTGCACGTGTATCTGAAGAACGCCGCCGACGCCGCCGCCATGACGGAAGTCTGGCGGACCTACTGGCCGAAGGACGCGCCGACCCGCACCACGGTGGTCGCGCAGCTGGTCCGGCCCGACGCCCTCGTCGAGATGTCGGCCATCGCGGTGCCGAACGGCGGCGAGCGCGTCGTCGTCACGCCGGCGGGCTGGTCCACGGCCAATCCGTACAGCTACGCCATCCGCAGCGGCGACACGCTGTTCATGTCGGGCATCGTCGCGCGCAACAACCAGGACAACACCCCGCTCGACGCCGACATGGCCACGCAGACGCAGACCGTGATGGCCACGGCCGGCGAGTTGCTCAAGGCCGCCGGCTTCGGCTTCGAGCACGTCGTCGCATCGCGGGTGTACATCACCGACGGCGCCGCGTTCCAGGACATGAACCGGAACTATTCGCCCCACTTCCCGAAGGACCCGCCCGCGCGCGCCACGGTCGTCACGGGCCTGCCCGGCCCGACCTTCAAGGTCGAGATGACGATGACCGCCCACCGCGGGCCGAAGCAGGCGTTCACCACCCCGGCGGCGGACGGCTCCCCCGGCAAGCCCAGCGCCATCCTGAGCAGCGCCATCAAGGTGGGCAACCGTCTGTACGTCTCGGGCATCCTGGGCAACACCGCCCAGAACAAGGGCGACATGACGGCCCAGACCACCGAGATCCTGGCACGCGTCGGCCGCACGATGAAGGCCGCCGGCTTCGGCTGGGAGGACGTGGTGGACGGCATCGTCTACATCACGGACATCTCGAAGTTCGACGCAATGAACACCGGCTACCGGACGGCCTTCGCGAAGGCCTTCCCGGCCCGGGCGACGGTGGGCACCGGGCTCGTGAGCCCCGACGGCCTGGTCGAGATCATGTTCGTCGCCTCGAAGTAGGGATGGGCGGCGGCCCAGCCGCGTTTTGGTGCGATGGCGAGTCCGGCCCTGTGCTAGCGTGTCGAGATGGAAGGAATCTTCCCGGCATGGGGCCGGATTCTTCAAGGATATCGTCCCAATCTCTCCATTGAGATCACGCGTGAATGCCCGCTCCGCTGCCCCGGCTGCTACGCCTACGGCGACGAGCACCTGGGCGGCGGGCAGACGCTGCGCACGCTGGCCGACTTCAAGGGACAGGCGCTCATCGACGGCGTGATGGAGGTGGTGGATCGCCACCGCCCCATCCACGTCTCCATCGTCGGCGGCGAGCCGCTCGTCCGCTACCGGGAGCTGGACGTCATCCTCCCGCGCCTGGCCGATCGCGGTATCCACTCGCAACTCGTGACGAGCGCCGTGCGGCCCATCCCCGCCGCATGGGCAGGCATCCGACGCCTCCAGATCTGCGTCTCCATCGACGGGCTCCAGCCGGAACACGACGTGCGACGGACGCCGGCCACCTACGGCCGTATCCTGAAGCACATCGCCGGGCACACGATCACCGTCCACTGCACCGTCACCAGGCAGCAGGTCCAGCGTGACGGGTACATCGAGGCCTTCGTGCAGCAGTGGTCGGACAACCCCAGTGTGCGGACGATCTGGGTGAGCCTCTACACGCCGCAGGTCGGAGAATCGTCCGCGGAGATGCTTCGCTCCGAGGACCGGGCGCGCGTGGTGAACGACCTGCTGGCGCTGCGCGAGCGCTTCCCCAAGCTGCAGATGCCGAAGGGCCTGCTGAAGGCCTACCTCGCCCCGCCCGACGGACCGGACGACTGCATCTTCGCAAAGACCACCGACTGCGTCTCGGCCGATCTGGCGACGAAGATCACGCCGTGCCAGTTCGGCGGTGCCCCCGACTGCGCGAACTGTGGGTGCATGGCGTCGGCCGCGCTTGCCGCGGTCGGGAACCACCACCTGCCGGGCGGCATCCGCGTCGGCGCCATCTTCAATGCGTCGTTCCGCGTCGGCAGCACCGTGCGCGGCCTGCGCGAGCGGCTCTCGTCCTCCCCCACGAAGGCCGAGCCGGTGCCGGAGGGGTAAGGCGGAAGGGTGAGGCGGAAGGCGGAAGGCAAAAGGCAAAAAGAGGGCAAACGGCGGCAACCAGCAACAGAGCGCAGGCGGCGTGGCGGGCGGCGCGCGGGTGGGGGCGGTTGTTATACTCAGGCCGACACCCTTCTCGAACCGCTGTGGACCGCTTGACGCACCTCTCCATGCGACCGCTGCTGCTCGGTTTCTCGCTCGCCCTCGCCCTCCTCTCCACCGAGCCAACGCGCGCGCTGGCAGCCTGGCTCACCGGTCCTTCTCCGTCGGCGGTTCAGCCGTCCCCCGTTTCATCTGCGCCATCTGCGTCCTCTGCGGCCCCTGCGTCATCTGTGGCCTCCGCGGCCCCTGCGGCTATCCGTTTCGCTGTCATCGGCGACATGGGCAACGGCAGCCGGCGGCAATACGAAACGGCGCGCCAGCTCTGGTCGGCGCATCAGCGGTTCCCCTTCGAGTTCGTTCTCACCGTCGGCGACAACATCTACGGCGACGAAGACCCTGCCGACATGCATCGCAAGTTCGCGCTCCCATACGAGCCCATCATCAAGGCGAAGATCCCGTTCTATGCGACGCTCGGCAACCACGACGACCGCTCGCAGGTGAACTACCCGCTCTTCAACATGAACGGTCGGGCCTACTACACGTTCGTGCGCGGTCCCGTCCAGTTCTTCGCTCTCGACTCGACGAATCTCACCCAGAGCCAGCTCCGCTGGTTCGAGGACGAGATCACCCGTTCCACTGCTCCCTGGCGCATCGCGTACTTCCATCACCCCATCTACTCTTCCGGGCTGAGGCACGGCCCGCTGCTCGTCCTCCGTGCGGCGCTCGAGCCCATCCTGTCCACGTTCGGGGCGCGCGTCGTCTTCATGGGGCACGAGCACTTCTACGAGCGGCTGCACCCGCGCTACGGCGTCTACCCGTTCATCACCGGTTCCGGTGGCGAGCTGCGGCGCGGTGGTATTCGAAACGGCTCGGACGAGATGGCCGCCGGTTACGACGAGGACAACGCCTTCATGCTGGTCGAGATCGAGGGGGATGCCCTCCGCTTCGAGGCCGTCAACCGGCTCGGACGGGTGGTCGATTCGGGGACGATCCCCAGGGTCGACCCGTGAGAAGGCAAAGAGCAGAAGGCAAGAGAGGCAGGTGATCCGACGTCAGGGCTTGAACGTCCAGAACGTGGACGTGTAGCTCCAGACCGTGAACGCCAGGCGCCCTTGCGGTGACCAGGCCGGCTGGGTCTTGTGCGAGGGGTCGAAGGTGAGCTGCTCAGGCGTGCCACCTTCCGCGGGCACGCGGAACACCTGGAAGAAGCCGTCCGGCGCCGGCGCAACCAAGCCCAGCCACCGGCCATCCGGCGAGACGGTCATGCCCGGGAAGTCGTGCTCGCTCGACACGCGGTGCACGACGCGCGGTGCGCCCCCCGCGGCCGGGAGCACCAGCAGCACGTGGCGTCCCGGTGCCTCGCGTGCGACGGCCGCCAGCCGCCCACCATCCGGCATCCACTCCGCGTGCATCACCTCGCCGTCGAAGCCGGGCGTGGACACTTCGATGAGCGGCGAGGTCACCTCCCCCGACTCCTGATCCACGCCGATGGTGAACGCCACGGACCTGCCGCCGGCGTTGGTGCCGTCCAGCAGCACCGTGCGGCCGTCGGGCGACCACCGGGGCCACCCCACCTCGGACCCGCGGCCCAGCAGGGTGATGCGGCGATCGGGCGCGCTGCCATCGGCCGGACGCAGCCACACGTCGTCGGACTGCTCGCGGTGCGAGTGCAGCGCGATCCACCGGCCGTTGGGCGACCAGGCCATCGCCTGGTCCTCGGAATCCGAGGCGGCGATCACCTGCAGCGGCGCGTCGGACAGGCCGCGGTCCGCGTCGACGACGCCAATCTCCTGTGCAATGTCCGGGTACTTCGCATCGTCGATGACGCGCCGCCAGGTGCCGTAGGTGATCGAGACGAGCGGGTCGCGCGGGTGCCACCAGGGCGTCTCGGCCTGGAAGCTGGTGAGCTGGCGCGTCTGTCCGTCGCGAAGCTCCGCGACGAAGGTGCGGTAAGCCTGCGTCCGGAACAGGACCGTGCCGTCCTTCGCCACCGAGGGCGCGTAGCTGTCCCGCGAGAACGCGGTGAGCTTCGACGCCTCGCGCGAGGCGAGGTCCATTCGCCACAGGTCCACCATGCCCCGCTCATTGGGCGAGGCGAAGTACGCGCGCGTCCCATCGGGCGAGAACGCGATGGGGCCGATGACGTCGATGTCGGGGACGGGCGTGATCGCGACCGCGCCGCATGGCGCCGCGATGCGAGGCCGTCCGTCCGCGCTGACGATGCAGGCGATCTCGCCGGAGGGCATCCATGCCGGCCACGACGGGCGGGAACCCTGCGGCGCCCGCTCCGCGCGCGTGCCGTCGGTGGACAGGCGCCACAGCTCGGGACCCTCCTTGGCCATGACGACGGCGGCCATCCACGCGCCGTCGGGGCTGACGACGGGCTGGCGAATCAGGTTTGCCTGTGGGCGTTCGGATGCGGCGCCGCTGCGCTCGGCCGGGCCTGTCGCGCGTCCCCACAACGGCTCGCGTGTCGCGCGATCGAGGTCGTAGACCCACCAGCGTGCTGCGGCGCCCGTGACTTCGGCCAGGAGGCGGCGGTCGGCCAGCCATTCGAGCCACCGCACCTGTCCGTCGGCCGGCGGCAGCAGCGGCGAAGCCCCGCCAGCGATGGGGACCACGCGCACCTGACGGCCCTCGCTGTAGGCCACGAAACGGCCGTCCGCCGACAGCACGCCCACCGGGTCGCGATAGCCGACGACACCCAGCTGGTGTGCCGTCGCCACATGGGCGAGCGTCGGGCGCGCGTCGCCTGCGGGCGCGCGGGGGCCGCTGCGCATGAACAGCGCGATGGCGGCGAGGGCGACGAGGACCAGCAGGGTGAACGCTCGCATGGTGGCCGATTGTCGCATGCCTGAAGACGGCGGGGCGCCCGGCGCCGGCGGTACGC
>JBFWQE010000127.1:0-16157 GCA_050249615.1 Vicinamibacterales bacterium | reverse complement strand
AACACCTGCTCGAACACCGGCGCGGCCGCTGCCGCGCTGGCGCCGATGGCGGCGAGGTGGGTGGGCACCTCGCGCCAGCCCAGGAAAAGGTGGCCCTCATCCGCGACGATGCGGGCCACGAGCGCGCGCAGCGCGTCGCGTGCGCCCGGGTCGTGGGGCAGGAACACCAGGCCGGCACCGTACGAGCCCGGATCGCCGAGCGGGCAGCCGGCCACGCGCCGGAGGAAGCGGTGCGGCATCTGCACCAGGATGCCCGCCCCGTCCCCGGTACCGGGGTCCGAGCCGCAGGCGCCCCGGTGCTCGAGGTTGATCAGCAGGTCGAGGGCCTGCCGGACAATCGCGTGCGCCCGGCGGCCCCGGACGTCGGCCACGAAGCCGACGCCGCAGGCATCGTGCTCGTCGCAGGCTCGATACAGTCCCTGCTCTCCGGGCTCTCCTGATGATGGGTGCGCCACGTGCCCCTTTTCCGTGAGCGCATTAGAGAGCACATCCGTCCATAATCAAAGCGCAATGTATGTATGCGATCGTTCTCGAAAACTCATGGAATGCGATGAGGCGGGCTCGGCCGCGGCCGTCGCGCGGTGAGGCCGGTCACGCTGCCTGCAGGAACCAGCGTTCCAGGAGCACGCGGCGCGTGAACCATGCCGTGCCGAGCAGCCCGCCGACGATGGCGCTGGTCAGCGACTCGGGCACGCGGTCCAGGTTCCAGGCGCGGCGGGGGAACCGCTCGTTCAGCCACGACTCGTAGCTGGCGAGCGCGTCGCGATCGTCGCGTCCCCGGGCGTCGATGATGGCGCGGGCTGCCGCGAGGCCCGACTCGATGGCGGGCCGGATGCCCTCACCGCTCATCGTCGCGGCCAGCCCCGCGGCGTCCCCCACGAGCAGGGCGCCGTCGCCCAGCACGGGGCGTGGGCTGCGATCGCGGAGCAGGTAGGCGTGTCCCTTCCACGCCGTGGGCATGTCCGGGGGCACTCCCCCCGATGCCATCAACTCGTCGCGGAACGCGCGCACGTGGCGCGGCAGGTCATGGGAATCCAGCCGGCCGAGTCCCACGTTCAGGTGATCGCCCTTGCGGAAGCACCACCCGTAGCCGCGGAGGTCCGGGCAGAGGTAGAGCTCGGGCGTGTCGGCGGCAACGCGGCATCGTGCCTGCTGGTCCGGCGTCAGGCGGAACTCGACCTCCTGCGCGGCGATGGCGTGCTCGCCTGATGGGCGCGCGCCCAGGTGCCGCGCCACGGGACACTGGTGCCCGGCCGCGCCGATGATGACCGGTGCCGCGTGGGTGTCGTTCACCAGCCACCTCCCGCCCTCGCGTGCCAGGCGCGTGACCGGCGTGCCGTCGACAACGGTCGCCCCCGAGCGCCTGAGCAGGTACTCGTCGAACTCGACCCGGCGGATGCCGTAGCTCACGGTCGTCCCGAAGCGGGTGTGGATGAGCCGCCGCCCCATGCGCGCCGTCCGGAACCCGGTGATGGGCTGGCAGACGCGCGACGCTCCGTATTCCGCGATCGGCAACTGGACCAGATCGACGACGGCCGGGGTGATCCAGCCTGCGCACGTCTTGTCGCGGGGGAACCGGGCGCGGTCGAACACGACGACGTCGAGGCCGGCCTGGACCAGGGCCCGCGCGGCGCTCGATCCCGCGGGGCCGCCGCCGATCACGATCACGTCGGCGCGGGTCACGCGCGCGCGCCTCCCGGCCCGCCCTCGTACAGGCCTGCGCGCGTCCACGGGACTGTGTTGTCCTGCTCGCGCGCGAACGAGATCTGGAAGAGCTGCATGCTTCCCGTCGTGAACGAGACGACCGAGCCGGCCAGGTACAGCCGCCAGGCGCGCGCGAAGCGCTCGCCGTACGTGCCCACCATGTCCAGCGACGCGCCCTCGAAGCGCTGCAACCACGCCTCGAGCGTGCGGACGTAGTGCAGGCGCAGGTTCTCGACATCGAGCACCGACCACCGCCACGGCACCAGCACGCCGTCGAGCGCCTGGGACAGCGTCGGAGGATAGGCGCCGGGGAAGATGCGCTTCGTGATCCAGCGGCTGAGGGGCGCCGCCTGGTTGCGGCCGATGAAGTGCAGCAGGCCGCGGCCGTGCGCGGGGTCGAGCACGCGATCGATGATGGTCCCGAGCGCGGCGTACTGCGCGACGCCCACGTGCTCGAGCATGCCGATGGAGGCGAAGCGATCGAACGTGCCGGTGATCGCGCGGTAGTCGGCCTCGATGAACTCGACCCGGTCTGCCAGCCCCTCGGCGGCGGCCCGCTCGCGCGCGTGGCGGATCTGCTCCCGCGACACGTTGTAGGCCTTCACGGTGACGCCGTGGTGCCGCGCCATGTGCAGGGCCAGGGCGCCCCAGCCGCACCCGGCTTCCGCCACGCGCAGGCCGGGCCTCAGATCCAGCTTGCGGCAGACCAGGTCGAACTTGGCGACCTGCGCCTCCTCGAGGGTCATGTCCGGACGGGCGTAGTAGGCGCAGGTGTAGACGAGCTGATCGTCCAGCCACTTCCGGTAGAAGTCGTTGCCCAGGTCGTAGTGCGCGTGCACGTTCTGGCGCGCGCGCCTGGGGGTGTTGGCCACCAGCTGCCTTCGCCACCACGGCGTGGGCCCCGCCGCCCGATAGGCGGCTTCGAGCAGGTGGATCAGGCTGCCATCCACCTCCACGCGGCCGTCGCTGTAGCCGTCACCAAATGCCATCTCCGGGTCGGCGAGCAGGCCGCACAGCGCGCGACGATCGGCGATGCGGACCGAGGCCGACGCCTGCTCGGCGGACGCACCGGCCGCCGTGCCGTCCCACAAGGCCAGGCGGATGGCCGGGTCGGCCAAGCTCGCGTGAATCTGGGCCAAGGCCCATCGGTCGAGCGCAGAGGCCGGGGAGCGCAGCTTGGCGCGAACCGCGCTCCCCGCCTCGTCCGGCCGCGCGTTCTGCGGCTTGCCCATCCAGTCGGCAGCGGTCTGCATGGCAACCTCCCCGGGCCTTTACGTATACAGCAATGGCCGCGCCAGCGCGAGCATGGCGACAGGTTCGCTCACGGGATGGGGGAGCGGTCGTCCTGGTGTACCGGCCGGGATGTTGCACGAGCACCCGGCGTTGCGGCCTCTCGCCGTGGCGCACCTGGACCAGCCGGTGAACGCCGCCTACGGCATCGCATCGCCGCCGCCTGGCGGCGCGGCGCCGCCGGCCCGCTCACGCCGAGCCGCGTCCTCTGCCGCCCACGGCTGGCCTGGCCGCGCGTCAGCGGCTGAAGGCGCGGTCGACTTCGGCGCGGGTGGCGGCGGGCGCGATGACGAACAGGTGATCCCCCGCCTCCATCCGCGTGGATCCGCGCGGCGCCACGAGCTGCTTGCCGCGGGAGATGAGCGCGACCAGCGCGCCCTCCGGAAGGCCGAGGTCCCGAATCGGGCTCGAGACGAGCGGGGATCCTTCGCCAATCGCGTAGTCCACGATCTCGGCGTTGACGTCGTGCAGGGAGAGCAGCTCCAGCGACACCTGCGCCTGGGCGGGCTGGCGCTCCTGCAGGCCGAGCCAGGTGGCGAGCGTCGGCAGCGTCCAGCCCTGGAGCGTGGCCGAGAGCAGCACGACGAAGAACACGACATCGAAGAGCAGGCGCCCCTCGGGCAGGCCGAACATCATCGGGAAGGTCGCCAGGATGATGGGCACCGAGCCCTTGAGCCCGACCCACGAGATGAGGAGGTGCTCCTGCCAGGTGTACCGGAATGGGAGCAGCAGCGGCACGACCGCCAGCGGACGGGCCACGAGCATCAGCACGGCCGCGATGACGAGCGCGCGCCCGGCCACCGGGAGGAGCTCGCTCGGCGTGGCCAGCAGGCCCAGCACCACGAACATCGTGATCTGCCCGACCCACGCGAGCCCGTCCATGAAGAGGAAGGTGCCGCGCTCGAAGACCGTCCGGCTGTTGCCGAGGACGATGCCGGCCAGGTAGATGGCGAGGAAGCCGCTGCCCTGGAGCGCGGCGGCGATGCCGAACGCGAGGAGGCCACAGGCGCCCGCAAGGACCGGATAGAGCCCGGGCGCGGCCAGCTGGATGCGGTTGATGAGGCGCACCGCGAGCCATCCCGTGACCAGCCCGACCACCGCCCCGACGCCCATCTGCAGGGCGAACAGCCTCAGCATCCCGATACCGAGCGGGACGCCGGCCGTGAGCACCTGCAGCAGCCCCACCGTCAGGAAGATGGCCATCGGATCGTTCGACCCGCTCTCGATCTCGAGCGTGGCGGCCACGCGCGGCCTCAGGTGCAAGCCCTGCGACCGGAGCACCGAGAAAACGGCCGCGGCGTCGGTGGAGGCGACGATGCTGCCGAGCAGCAGGCCGACGAGGGGCGGCACGCCCAGCATCTGCCATGCGGCCAGTCCCGTCACCACCGCGGTGACGAGCACGCCGAGCGTGGCCAGCAGCGCCGAGGGCTTCCACGCGGCCCTCAGGGCGGGCAGGCGCGTCTGCAGCGCGCCGTCGAAGAGGATGATGCCGAGGGCCAGCGTGCCGATGCCGTGCGCGGCGGCGAAGTTGTCGAACTCGATGCCGCCCGGGCCGTCCTCGCCGGCGAGCATGCCGATGGCGAGGAAGAGCACGAGGACCGGCAGGCCCATGCGCGCGGAGAGCTTGCTCGAAACGATCCCGATGAGAACGAGGACGCCGGCGAGAAGGATGAGCTGGTCGACGACGAACATTCCGGATGATTATTGAATGTGCCGCCCGTCGAGGGTGAGGGCCCATCGCACGCCGCGGCGCTGCAGCTCCGTCGTGTAGACGGACTCGCTGCCCGACCATCGCGAGAGCGCCGTGCTGACGACGGTGGCGAGCAGCAGTGGCACGGCGATGGGATAGTCGCCTGACAGCTCGAAGACCATCACGGCTGCCGTGAGCGGCGCGTGCGTGGTCGCCGCCGACGTCGCGGCCATGCCAACCAGCGCGTACCCGCCAATCTGCGCCGAGGAGGATGCGCCCAGCGCGGCGAGGATGTGTCCCCAGATCGCTCCCGTCGCGCCGCCCACGAGGAGCACGGGCGTAAAGATGCCTCCCGGCACGCCCGACGCCACGGAGGCCGACGTGGCCACCACCTTCAGCACCAGCAACGAGCCCAGGAGCCAGGGGCCCGTGGGCTGGTCCAGGATGCCGTTGAGCGCCTCGTACCCGTTGCCCGCTACATGGGGCATGGCGATGGCGATGACGCCCACGATCAGGCCCCCCAGTCCCGCCTTCCACGGCCTGGCCACGCGGACCCGGTCCGCGAACGACTCCCCGAAGGCCAGGGAGGCCTTGAACAGCGCGCCCGCGCCTGCGGCGAGCGCACCCAGCACGACGTAGTACGCGAGTTCGAGCGGCGTCCCCAGCGCGAACGCCCGGTTGCCGTAGATGGGCCCGCCGCCCGCCACGGCACGCGTCAACGTCGTGGCGATCACCGTTGCCCCGATCATCGGCAGCAGCGCGTCCAGGGCGGCAATGCCGACGATGGTTTCGAGGACGAACAGGATGGCGGCGAAGGGCGTGTTGTAGGCGGCGGCAAACCCGGCCGCCGTGCCCGCCGCCACGAGCGCACGCAGGCGGTCGAGCGGCAGGCCGAGGCGACTGGACATCGCCGCGCCGAGCGACCCGCCGAACTCGATCAGCGGCCCCTCCCGGCCGACCGAGAGCCCCCCGGTCATCGCCAGCCAGGCGCCCATGCTGCGCCAGGTGGTGGCGCGCATGGAGAGCTGCACGCGTCCGAGGGCCACGGCCTCCATGACGTTGCTCACCCCCTGCCCCCGCGCGACCCGGCCGGCCAGGAACCCCGCGCCGCACGCCGCCGCAGCGGGGATGACGAGCCGGAGGCCCGTCGGCAGGTTCGCGACCGCCCCGAGCACGTCCGCGGCCCGAAACAGCCGGACGTACACGAGCGCGAGTGACTCGCGGAACGCGATGGCAAACGCCGCCGCGCCCGCTGCGACGGCAGCGAGGGCGAGCCCGAACCGCACATGCTCGGTTGCGCGACGCATGGGCGGGCCGTCAGCGTGCGCCGGAAGCCACCGCGCGGACCGTCACCGCGGGCGCGGCCAGCCACGCAGCCCGGAACGTCGCGTCGGATTCGAACGAGGCGTCGGGCAGCTTGCGCGCGTGCACGGCGATCGGAAGGTCGCGGCCATCGAACGGGTCGGGCGTAACGACCAGCCGATCCCCCTCCAGGCGGAACGACCACTCGTCGAACGTGAGCGTGTCGGCCGCCTGGGTGCAGAAGGCGAGCGACGCGAGGTCGCCGAGCCGCAGGAAGCGGTAGTCGTGGCGGAGATCGTCATGCGAATGCCCGCTTGCTTCCACCAGCCGGTCGCGCGCGGCTTCCATCTCGGGGAAAAAGGCCGCCCACGCGCCATCTCCGCGGTACCGATCGTAGACCGTGGCGGCATGATGGGCGACCAGCGCCGCAGCCCACGGGTCGGACTGAGCGAGGCGCGACACGCCGCGCGGCCAGACCGCCTGGCGCAACGGGATCGGGAGTCCGATGAAATCGAAGGCGCGGCCGGTGTCGGGGTTCCGCAACGGCTCGGCATCGGGCTCGCGCCAGCCGTTGTCGTGCTGTTCGACCGCCTCGAGGATGGATGCACGCCGATTCGCGCCGTGAAGCGGCGCCCACCGCTCCATGATGCGCCGCGCGAGCGCGGCATGGTCAGGCTGAGTGATCAGGTGGAGGGCGTCCTCCGCGGGTCGGACGATCATGGCGATACTCTGGGCCCACCCGTGGCCCCGTGTCCAGTCTTGACCGCGGCGGCTGCCCGGCGGACGATGGCGGTGTGAAGGTGCTCGTCGTCGAGGACGACTCCAGCATCGCGGCCTTCGTGGCCGGCGGGCTGCGGCAGGAAGGCTATGCCGTGGACGTGGCCGGCGACGGCGTCCAGGGGCTCGAGCTCGCGCGCACGCGGCCCTATGCCGCCGCCATCGTGGACGTCATGCTGCCCCGATTGGACGGGCTCAGCCTGGTGGGGGCGCTCAGGCGCGCGGGCGTGCAGACGCCGGTGCTGTTCCTGAGCGCGCGGCACACGGTGGACGACCGCGTGAAGGGCCTCCAGGGCGGTGGCGACGACTACCTGACCAAGCCCTTCGCGTTTCCCGAACTGCTGGCCCGCGTGCAGGCGCTTGCGAGGCGCGGCCAGCTGGCGCCCGAGCCGACCGAGCTGGCCGTGGCCGACCTTCGGCTCGATCGCCTCTCGCGTCGCGTGGAGCGTGCCGGCGTGCCCATCGAGCTGCGGCCCCGCGAGTTCACGCTGCTCGAATACCTCATGCGGCACCCGGGCAAGGTGCTGTCCAAGGCCATGATCGTGTCGCACGTGTGGAACTACGGGTTCGACACCGGCACCAACGCCGTGGACGTCCTGGTCCACCGGCTTCGCGAGAAGATCGACAAGGGCTTCGAGCCCAGGCTCGTGCACACGGTGCGTGGCGTCGGGTATGTCCTCAAGGTGGAGTGACAGGCTCCGGCCCACGCTGGGGTGGCGGCTCGGGCTCTGGTACGCGGGCCTGTTCGTCGCGAGCGCCGTGGCGCTGTCGGTGGGCACCTACCTTCTCCTGGCCCGGGCGCTGGCCGCCCAGGATCACGACGTGCTCCAGTCCATGCTCACCCGCTACGCGGCGGCGTACGAGCAGTCGGGCCTCGCCGGCCTCCGGCAGCTCATCGAGGCCGACGCCAGGGAAGGACGGCACGAGCGGCTGCTCGTCCGGGTCATGAACGACCGTGCCGAGGTGGTGTACTTCGCCACCCCGCCCGGGTGGAGCGCCTTCGACCTGTCCAGCCTCGACCAGCACGGGGCCGGGCGCGAGGGCTGGGCGTCGATTGACTACCCGGCCGACCGCGCCGTCCTCGAGATCGGGACCGTGCACCTGAAGGACGGGGTCGCCGTCCAGGTGGGCCGCACCTCGCACGTGCGCGACGCGCTGCTGCGCAACTACCGCGCGCGAGCCCTGGAGGTGGGGACGCTCATCGTGCTCATCGCCGTGGCGGGTGGGGCGCTGCTCACCGCCGCGGGGCTGGCGCCTCTCCGGGCGATGGATGCCACGCTGCGCGGCATCCTCCGGACCGGCCGGCTCGACGCCAGGGTCGAGACACGGGGCACGCGCGATCCGCTCGACGAGCTGGGCGCCCTGGTGAACGAGATGCTGGGGCGCATCGAAGCCCTGGTGTCCGGCATGAAGGGCGCGCTGGACAACGTGGCCCACGACCTGCGTACACCGCTGACGCGCCTGCGCAACGTGGCCGAATCCGCGGTGGTCGCGGGCGATCCCGCGGCCATGCGCGAAGGCCTCGCGCGTGCGCTGGAGGAAGCGGGTCGCGTGAACGCGACGCTCACCGCACTCATGGACATCTCGGAGGCCGAGACGGGGACGATGAAACTCGCCAGGGAGCGCGTCCGGCTGGCCGACGTCGTCGGTGAGTCGGTGGCGCTGTTCGCTGACGAGGCGGACGACAAGGGCGTCGTGCTCGACGCGCAGGTGCCGGCGTCCATCGAGCTGTGGGCCGACCGGACGCGCCTCCGGCAGGTGCTCGCGAACCTGATCGAGAACGGCGTCAAGTACACGGACGCCGGCGGGCGGGTGGACATCGAGGCGCACGCCGACGTGAGCACCGTGACGATTGCCGTGCGCGACACCGGCGTCGGCATCGATGCCGAGGACCTGCCGTTCGTCTGGCAGCGGTTGTATCGTGCGGATACCAGCCGCTCGGCACGCGGCCTCGGGCTCGGCCTGTCGCTGGTCAAGGCCATCGTCGAGGCTCACGGCGGGCACGTGGATGCGGCCTCGGTGCGCGGAGCGGGCAGCACCTTCTCCATCGTCCTGCCGATCGGGCACCAGGTGGCGGCCGGAGCCGACGGCCGGTAGAGGGCCGCCTTACACAGCTGTCATCCACCCGACAGGTTCCGGCAAACGCCCCGTGCGTCAAACAGGGTGAGCGCGATCCATTCGACCGCGCGACAGACGAGGAACCCATGACCGAGATACCCGTTTCGCACATACGCCACAGCCGACGCAGGATCCGGCTCACGGTGCTGGGCCTGACCATGTTCGCCCTGGCGGCCGGATTCGCCGGCGGCCGGGCCACGCTGGCCGCGCCGGCCGCGGCCACGGCGCCGGACGCACACACGTCGTCCGCGGTGGAACCGCTGCCGAGCTCCACGGCCTCGTACAGCTCCGTCGTCGAGAAGGTCGCCCCCGCCATTGTCACCGTCCGTGTCGAGGCACACCCCGATGCCACGCCGGCCGCCGTGCCGGAGCCCTTCCGCGACTTCTTCGGCCCCGGGTTCCGCATCGAGCCCCGCGGCGGGCTCGAGCGCGGCCTGGGGTCCGGCGTCATCATCCGCGCCGAGGGCGACATCCTCACCAACCATCACGTGATCGCCAACGCCGATCGGATCCGCGTCGACCTCTCCGATGGGCGGTCGTTTCCCGCGAAGGTCGTGGGCAGCGATCCGGCGAGTGACCTGGCGGTGATTCGCGTCGAGGGCCGCAATCTGCCGACCGTGGCGTTCGGCGACTCGGAGAGCGTCAAGGTTGGCGACGTCGTGCTGGCCTTCGGCAATCCCCTCGGCGTCGGCCAGACCGTGACGATGGGCATCGTCAGCGCCAAGGGCCGCGCCACCGGTGTCGGCGACGGCAACTACGAGGACTTCCTCCAGACGGATGCGCCCATCAACCGCGGCAACTCGGGCGGCGCCCTCGTGAACACCCAGGGCGCGCTCGTGGGCATCAACACGCAGATCGTCTCGCCCTCGGGCGGCAACATCGGCCTGGGCTTTGCCATCCCGTCGGCCATGGCGCGCGCCGTGTCCGATCAGCTGCTGCGCGACGGCGTCGTGCACCGCTCCATGCTCGGGGTCACGGTGCAGTCGCTCACGTCGGACCTGGCCGAGAGCCTCGGGGCAGCGCAGGCGCGTGGGGCGCTGGTGAGCGCCGTCGAGCCCGGCAGTCCAGGCGACCAGGCCGGCCTGAAGCAGGGCGACGTGATCACCGCCATCGACGGCCGCCAGGTCAGCGACGCCAACGTGCTGCGTAACCAGGTGGCGAGCATGCGGCCCGGCACCTCGGTCACGCTCAGCGTGCTGCGCGATGGGCGCACCGAGTCGCTCACGGCGCGCCTGGTCGAGCGCGAGCACGCGAAGAACGGCCTGGGTGAGCCGGCGGGCGCGGATGCGCAGGACGACGCGCGACTCGGCCTCGCCGTGACGCCCGTGACGCCGCGCGTGGCCGAGGAGATGGACCTGCCGGCCAGGACCTCCGGCCTGCTCGTGACCGATGTGGATCCGGACGGCACCGCCGCATCGGTGGGCATCCAGTCCGGCGACGTCATCAAGAGTGTCAACGGCCGGCCGGTCCACACGGTGGGGGCCCTGCGCTCCGCGCTGGGCGCGCACACGGGCAAGCCGTCCCTGGTGCTGGTGGAGCGACAGGGCGAGAACGTGTTCGTCGCCCTGCCCCACGAGCGGTCCTAGTCCACTCATCGTCGGGCGCGCCGCGGGAGCGCCCGACACCCACCCCTCCAGCAACGGTCAGCGGACGATGTCACGCCACGGCCTCCTGCCCGCCGTCCCCGCCCGGCGCAGCGACGCTCCGGGTCCGGCGCATCGGACCATGCGCCGGCGTCTGGTGCGCGGCCTGCCGGCGCTCGCGGGCGTCGTCATCTTCGTGGCTGCGCTCCACGCCTTGCGCCTCGAGCTGCGCGCCGTGAGCTGGCAGGGCCTGGCTGCCAACCTCGCTGCCGCGCCGGAGCGCCTCGTGCCGGCATTCGTCCTGACCGCGCTCAGCTACGCCGTGCTCGCGGGTTCCGACGCACTGACACTCGAGTTCGCTGGCTGGCGGCTTCCGCGACGGCGTGTCATGGGGGCGTCCTTCCTGGCCTACGCCATCTCCCACACCGTCGGCCTTTCGGTACTGTCGGGCACCTCGGTGCGATACCGGTTCTATTCTCGCTGGGGCATCTCGCCGGGAGCGTTCCCCCGAATCGCATTCCTCTGCTCGACGCCGCAGTGGCTGGGGTGGGGTGCGCTCGCCGGCCTCAGCCTGCTGATGGGCCCGGCGCCGGCCGTGTCCAGCCTCGCCGGCCCGCGCACCGCGATGGCGATGGGGTGGTCCCTCGTCTCGACCGTCGCGGCGTACCTGGTGGCGACCGGGGTGCGTCGCACGCCGCTCCAGGTGGGCTGCATCGCGCTCGCACTGCCGGGACGGGAGGTCGTGTCACGCCAGCTGATCCTGTCGATCGCGGATTGGGCGCTGGCCGGCGGCGTGCTGTACGTCCTGCTGCCTGCGGGAGCGCCGGACTTCCTGACGGTCCTGGGCGCCTTCCTGCTGGCGGCCCTCCTCGGCATCGTCAGCCACGTGCCGGGAGGACTGGGCGTGTTCGATGGGGCGATGGTCGCGCTGCTTGCACCATTCCTCGCACCAGGTGACGTCGTGCCCGCGCTCGTGATGTATCGGGCGATCTACTACTTCCTGCCGTTCACCGTGGCGCTGGCCGCTCTCGCGCTGGACGAAGCGCACCAGCGGCGCACGCAGCTCGCGCGGGCCGGCGCGGTGATCGATACCACGGTCGGATCGGTCACGCCGCGGTTGCTGGCAACCCTCGCGTTCGTCTCCGGCGCCGTGCTGCTGTTCTCCGGCGCGACCCCCGCGTCGCCGGGCCGGCTCGACCTCCTGGCGCGGATCCTGCCGATCGGTGCGGTCGAGGCGTCCCACTTCGTGGGCAGCCTCGCGGGCGTGGGCCTGGTGATCCTGTCGCACGGGCTGGCGCGCAGGCTGGATGCCGCCTACTATCTCGCGTTCGGCCTTGCCGTCGTCGGAATCATCGCCTCCCTCGCGAAGGGGCTCGACTACGAGGAGGCGCTCCTGCTGGCGTTCGTGCTCGTGCTGCTGTACCGCGCCCGGGCACTGTTCGGCCGGCGAGCCGCGTTCTTCGAGACCCGGTTCTCGCCCGCGTGGACGGCCACCGTGGCCGGCACCATCGCCGCCTCGGTGTGGCTGGGGCTCTTCGCGTTTGCTCACGTGGACTACGCGAACGAGCTGTGGTGGCAGTTCGAACTGCACGGCGATGCGTCCCGGTTCCTTCGTGCATCGGTGGGCGCCGCCGTCGTGGTCGCGGCCCTCGGCGTCTCCCGCCTCATCGGCCACACGCCGCACAGGGCGGTGGTCCCCACGGACCGGGATCTGGACGACGCCGCCCGGGTGATCGCGGCGCAGTCGGCGACGGCGCCGAACCTGGTGCACCTGCGGGACAAGGCGATCCTGTTCAACGACGCGCGCACGGCCTTCCTGATGTACGCGGTCCAGGGACGCTCGTGGATCGTGCTGGGCGATCCGGTCGGCCCCGAGGTCGAGGCACCGGCCCTGGTCCGACGCTTCCTGGAGCGCTGCGACGATTTCGGGGGCGTGCCCGTGTTCTACGAAGTCGGGCCGCAGCACCTGCATCGCTACGCCGACTGCGGGCTGGCCTTCATCAAGCTGGGCGAAGAGGCGCGAGTGGACCTGCGGTCCTTTTCGCTTGCCGGGCCGCACGCGTCGCGCCATCGGCAGGCGTTGCGCCGGCTGGACAAGGACGGCGCCACGTTCCGTGTCGTGGCAGCGCAGGAGGTCCCGCGAATCATGGCACGGCTTCGCGCCGTGTCCGAGGCCTGGCTGCGGCGAAAGCCAGGCGCGGAGAAGAGGTTCTCGCTCGGGTTCTTCGATGAGGCCTACCTCGCCCGGTTTCCGGTGGCGGTCGTCGAGCGCGGCGGCCGCGTCCTCGCCTTCAGCAACCTCTGGCTCGGGGCCGATCATGTCGAGTGCTCGGCGGACCTGATGCGGTACGTGCCAGAGGCGCCCAGGAGCCTGATGGAGGCGCTGCTGCTGCACGTGATGCTCTGGGGCCAGCAACACGGCTACCAGCGCTTCGTGCTGGGCATGGCGCCCCTGTCGGGATTCGAGCCGTCACCCGTGGCTCCTCGGTGGCACCGCCTCGGCGCGTTGCTCTACCGGCATGGCGAGGCCGTCTACGGCTTCAGGGGCCTGCGCGCATACAAGGAGAAGTTCGATCCTGTGTGGGAGCCGCGCTACCTCGCGTACCGGGGTGGCCTCAGCCTGCCGCGGGTCCTGGCGGACCTCGCCGCGCTCATCGCGGGCGGATACGTCCGTATCCTCGGGAGGTGACGGGTGCGGAGCGTGGTCAGTCGCGCCAGCATCGGAGACCGGGATCGGCCGTGGGCCGTCGTGCTCCAGAGCGTCGGAGCGGCTGTGGTCGCCTACGTCGCGGCAGGCGTCTCGGAACTGGGCCTCATCCGCACCTTCCAGCCGAGCGAACGCGAACTGGCCTGGGTGAGCGACGCGGTGCTCGCGACGGCCTTCGGCGTGGCGGTCTACCTGTGGCGGCACCTGAGCGCGACCCGGCTTGCCCTGGCCGCGCGCGAGCGGGCCGAGCTCATCCTGGACACGGAGCTCGCCATCGCCGCCGACATGCAGCGACGGCTCCTGCCGGAGCTGCCGCCGGCCGGGCACGGCGTCACGTGGGCCGCGTCGCTAAGGCCCGCGGGCCGGATTGGCGGGGACTTCTACGACATCGTGCCCCTTGGTCCAGGCCGGTGGATGCTGCTGGTCGCCGATGTGTCTGGCAAGGGAATACCCGCCGCGATGGCGCTTTCGACCGTGCGCGCGGGATTCCGGGCGTTCGCCCGGGACCCGAATGGCCCGGCGCAGGTCTTGAGCCGGGTGTCCTCGATGCTGCACGACCAGTGGGCCGGTGCTCCCTACATGACCGCCATTGTGGCGCGGGTGGAGTCCGATGCCGGCAGGCTGACCTACAGCAACGCGGGGCATCCTTCGGGCATCGTGACTGGATCCAGCGGCCTGCGCATACTTGGCGCGCTGGGGCCCCCGGCCGCCCTGCTCGCCGGGGCTACTTACGACGAGCGCACGATCGCCCTCCGGCCAGGCGACGTCTGCCTGCTGGTCAGCGATGGTGTCACGGAGGCGATCAACGATCCGTCGCCCGGCGCGATCGCGCGACTGGCTCACCGCGCCCTTGCGCACGACAAGTCGGCGACCGTGGTGTGTGATGCGGTCATGGCCGAGGCCCTGAGGGGCACCGGGCCGCAGGGCGTCGCCGACTGGCAGGACGATCGGACCGTCCTCGTCCTCAGCATCGACGACGACCCGGCCGCGAAGCCCGGATCGCTCGCGGCAGGAGGAGGTGCGACAGTCCGGTATCAGGCCTCGACGACGGTGCTGCCCGCACGAAACCGGAGGAGCGGCACGACCGGCGCCAGCGACAGCACGGCTCCGGCCACGCTGAGGGCCGCAAAGCCCGCGTGCTCCAGCATCCAGCCCGACCCGATGCTGGCCAGCGCGCCGCCGCCCCAGATGAGCGCGTCGCCCACGCCCTGCACGCGCACGCGATCGGCCGGCGCGACGCTGTCGGTAAGCAGTGCGCTGCCGCCGACGAAGCCGAGGTTCCATCCGACGCCGAGCAGGAAGAGGGCGAGCAGCGTGAGGGGATAGGAGCCGGCCGCGGCGGCCACCCCCAGCAGGCACGACACGAACAGCACCATGACGCCCGCCACGAGGAGCGGCACGCGCCCGTAACGGTCGCCCAGGCGCCCGGTGATGGGCGAGAGCGCGAACATGCCGAGCGTGTGCGCGGAGATGACCAGGCCGATGGCGCCGAGGTCGTGGCCTTCGTGCCGGATGTGCAGCGGCGTCATCGTCATCAGCAGCACCATCACGAACTGGCCGGAGACCATGGAGACGAGGGCGAGCGTCACCCCCGTCTCGCCGAGCAGGCTTCCGAGGGGAGGCTGGCCGGCGGCGCCTGCCAGCGAGGCCCTCGCGAGGCGCGCGTCCATTCGCTTGGGCGCGGAGAGCATGGCCGCGGCCGACAGCGCGCAGGCCAGTGCGCAGACCAGGTACGGGCCGATGAGGCCGTTGATGGCGACACCCTCGGCGAGCGCCCGGGAGGGCGCCAACAGCGCCGGGCCGGCCACTGCGCCGATGGTGGACGCCCAGACGATCCACCCGATCATCGTGGCGCGTTGACCGGCGGGGTAGAGATCCGCGGCCACGTAGCGCGCCAGCCGATTTGCGCCGTAGCCGCCGCCGAAGAGGAACATCGTTGCCACGAAGACCGCGAACTGGCGCGCGACGATGGCCCACACGGCCAGGGCGGTGGCGGCGACGGCGATGGTGTAGCCGAGTGTGAGGCCGGTGCGGGGGCCGGTGCGGCGCACGAGTGCGGCAAGCGCGGTCGCGCCGGCGGCCGTGCCGAGCACGCTTGCCGCGGCGGGCAGCCCGCTCCAGGTGGTGCTGCCCGTCAGGTCCTCGGCGATGAGGCCGTTGACGGTGTTGGAGGCCAGGAATCCGGTGGTCGAGACGGCTACGCCGGCGAAGATCGCCGTGAACGCACGACGGCGCTCGGCGAGCGAGAGGGGATGCGCGTCACTCACGTGTGCTCATTTCTGACTTCTCAATTCTGACTTCTGACTTCTGACTTCTCACTTCTCTTCTGCCTCGGCAGGTGCAATCCCGGCAGCCGTGCTCGGCGCAGACACCGCAGGATTCGATGACCCGCTTCTTCAGGGCTTCGCGCGCGCGGAAGACACGGACGGCGGCGTTGCCGGTGGTGAGGCGTTTCTGCTCGGCAAAACTCCTGACGGGCGTCCCGCCCACCTCGATGGCCTGCAGTGCCTCTGCGTACTCCGGCTTCAGTGTGGCCGCCAGGCGCGTGACGCACGCGCAGATCTCGCCTTCCAGCTCGGCCGCGGGTGCCTGGTGCGTCTCGAGCTCGCGCGCGAAGGCTTCAAAGGCGCGATCGGCGGCGCCGCGGCGGCGGAACTGGTCGATGGCGGCGTTCCTGAGCGAGCGGTAGAACCACGGGATGACGGCGTCGCCATCGGGAGCCTGCTCGGGCCGCGCGATGACCTTCGCGAAGGCGTCCTGGAGGATGTCCTCGGCCAGCGCCCGGTCGCCGACGCGACCCTCGAGATACTTCAGGAAGGCGCGGTGGTTCTCCAGCAGGGTGGCGACGGGGGCCTCGTCGCGCGAGTTGGTGCCTGGCACGGCGGTCATCATACCCATGGCGCTTGGATATCGGGGCCGAGGCGGCGGAGTCGCGGCGCGGGCGGGCGCCTGGACGGGTGGCCCCGGGGGAGCCCTCAGGGGGTTG
>JBFWQE010000126.1:0-16207 GCA_050249615.1 Vicinamibacterales bacterium | reverse complement strand
GCGCCTCGCTCATCGACGAGCTCAGGCGAGGTCAGAGCGCGCCGGTCCACATCGTGGACCAGGTGAGCCGCGCCCTGCCGGACATGATGTGGCTGACCGGCCTCAAGCAGCAGGGGGACGACGTCACCATCGAGGGGCGCTGCCTCTCGCTCACGTCGCTCTCCGATTTCATCGGGAACCTCGAGGCCTCTCGGTACTTCAAGCGGCCGGTCGAGATCCTGTCGAGCGAGGTCGTGTCGGGGCAGGGCGGCGGTCCGGAGACCATCCGGTTCTCCATCCGCGGGTCCTTCCAGATGGCCGGCATCGACCAGCTTCCGGTGGCGACGCCGACGAAGGGCCGCCCCGCGCCGAAGGGAGGTCCCCGTGGCTAGCCTCGGGATGGGGAAGCTCCCCTGGTACGGACAGCTGGGCGTGTTCGTGCTCCTCGCGCTGGGCGCGGCCGGCGCCTTCTACTACCTCTACGAGATGCCGCAGCAGGAGATTCTCGCGGCGAAGACCCGCGAGCTGGACGCGATTCGCGCCCGCAACGCCAAGGGGAGCGAAACCGCACGGCAGCTGCCGGCCTTCCGGGCGCAGGTGGCGGATCTCGAGGCCCGGCTCGAGGCGCTCAAGCCCATCCTGCCCGAGGAGAAGGACGTGGGTGACCTGCTGCGCCGCATCCAGACCCTGGCGACCCAGTCGAACCTGACGATTCGCGGGTTCCGGCCGCAGCCCATCGCGACCCGGGAGCTCCACGCCGAGTGGCCCATTGGTCTCGAGCTCGAGGGCACGTACCACAGCCTGGGCGCGTTCCTCGATCGCGTGAGCCGCTTCCCGCGCATCATCAACGTGGGCGACCTGAACATCACGTCGAGGACCGACCAGACCCCCACGTCCACGATCGAGGTGTCGTGCACGGCCACGACCTTCGTCCTGGTCGATCAATCCGCGGCGCCAGCCGCCACAGCGAAGGGGGCGCCGGCGAAGAAGGCCAGGCCGGCGCAGAAGACCGAATGACTCGCCACCACCCATTCATCGTCGCCGCGCTCGTCGTGACGGCCGGCGCGAGCCAGCCGCTCGCCCAGGCGCCGACCGCCCAGCCGGCACCGGCGGCCGCCAAGGCCCCGCCCAGCAACGCGCCGGCGCCGCCGGCCAACTACGCCTACACGGTCGACGGCCGTCGCGATCCCTTCGTCTCGCTCATCACGCCGTCCGGGGTGCAGCAGGGGAAGGCGGCGACCGAGACCAGGGTCGAGGGCGTGGCGGGCCTCACGGCCGAAGAGATCGTGGTGCGCGGCATCATCGACAATCGCGGGTCGCTGGCGGCGATGGTGTCGGGCGCTGCCGGCAAGGTGTACACGGTCCGGCCCGGCGATCGCCTGGCCGACGGCACCATCCGGACGATCACCCCTCAAATGGTCATCATCCTGCAGCAAGTCAACGATCCTCTGTCGCTCGAAAAGCAGCGCGAAGTGCGCAAGTTCCTTCGCGGTGGAGAGAACAAGTGATGGGCAGTCGCTACCCTCGACTGATCTTGGCCGCGCCCTTGGTGGCGGCCCTCGCCGTGACGCTGACGGCCAGCGGGCCGCCGGCCGCGGACGGCCCCGCGGTCCGGTCCATCTCGGGCCGGCTGGACGGCGATGTCAGCACCGTCCTCATCGACACCAGCGAGCCGGTGGCGTACCTGACCAGCCAGCCGGATCCGCTGACCGTGTTCGTGGACCTGCGCAATGCCCGCGCGGAGCACCTGGACAGCCGCGGGCTCGGCGCCATGGAGCCGCCCGTCTCGAACGTGCGGCTGGAATCGGCCACGGCACCCGACGGCTCGCCCGTCGCGCGGGTCCGCGTGGCCCTGGCGCATCCGGCGCCGCACCGGGTCCGGGCGTCGCGCAATCTCATCTACGTCGAAGTGGACCGCGATCAGGCGAAGGCCACCGCGCCGGCCGCGCCCGTCGTGCTGCGCAGGCCCGCCGCCGCACGGCCCGAGGCCGCGCAGGAAATCGCCCGTCGCGAGCCCCAGACCGCAGCCGAGCGCCTGGCGACGCGCCTGACCGGCGTCAAGCCGATGTCGCTGCCCAACGGCACGGCCATCACGCTCTCGGGCAACGGTCGCCTCGTCGCATCGAAGGTGGAGGAGGTCGACGACCTGCCGGCGCGCGTGCTGCTGGACTTCGAGGGCGTGGCGATGGGCAGCGTGCCCGCCGCGACGGTGGTGAACCAGGACGACGTCCGGCGCGTGCGCGTCGGTGTCAACAGCACCGAGCCGCTCATCACGCGCGTCGTCATCGACCTGGTGAAGAAGATCCCGTACACGGTCGAGAGCGTCGGCGAGGAGCTCCGCGTGCTCTTCACGAGAGCCGCCGAGGCGGCTGCGTCGATGGTGGTGCCGGCCGAGCCGGCGCGGCCCGAACCGGCCGCCGACACGCGTGCGGCCAAGGCCGAACCGGCTGCCGTGGCCGCGGCGCCCGCTGCGGCACCTGCGAGCAGCGGTGCTGCCGCACTGGCGGCCGCCCAGGCCCCGGCACCCGCGGCGCAGGCGGGCCAGCCTGCACCGGCCGACGCGACGCCGCCCCGCTTCACCGGGCACCCGGTGACCTTCGACTTCCAGGGCGCCGACCTGCGCGCCGTGCTCCGGACCTTCGCGGAGATCAGCGGCCTGAACGTGGTGATCGACCCGAGCATCCAGGGCAGCGTGGACGTGTCGCTGAAGGAGGTGCCGTGGGATCAGGCCCTCGACATCATCCTGAAGGCCAACAAGCTGGGCTACGCCGTGGACGGCACCATCGTCCGCATTGCACCGCTCGCCGTGCTGGCACAGGAGAACGAGGAGCGGCGGAAGCTGGCCGAGGCCGAGGCGCTGGCCGGCAACCTTGAAGTGATGACGCGGCCCCTGAGCTACGCGAAGGCGGCGGACCTGGTGCCGATCGTCACCAAGAGCGCGCTCTCGTCGCGGGGCGACGTGCAGATCGACCAGCGCACCAACACGCTCATCATCCGGGACCTGCCCGAACGGCTCGCGGCGGCGGGCGATCTCATCACCAACCTCGACTCGCCGCAGCCGCAGGTGGAGATCGAGGCGCGCATCGTGCAGACGAGCCGCGACTTCGCGCGGTCGCTCGGGGTGCAGTGGGGCTTCGGCGGCCGGATGGATCCGGCGCTCGGCAACACGACCAATCTCACGTTCCCGAACTCGGTGGGCGTCGAAGGCGCGGCGAGCCTGCCCGTGCCCTCGGGGGCGACCAGCGCGCTCGGCATCGCGCTCGGGTCCATCAACGGCGCACTGAACCTCGACGTGGCGCTCTCGGCCCTCGAGCGCACCGGCAAGGGCCGGCTGCTCTCGACGCCGCGCGTCTCGACCCAGAACAACGTCGAGGCGGAGATCACCCAGGGCGTGCAGATCCCGATTCAGACCCAGGCGAACAACACCATCACGGTGACCTTCAAGGACGCCGCGCTGCAGCTGCGGGTGACACCGCAGATCACCGCGGCTGGAACCGTGATCATGCGCATCTCCATCGAGAACGCCTCGCCCGACTACAGCCGATCCGTGAACGGCATCCCGCCGATCGACACGCAGCGCGCGGTCACGAGCGTCCTGGTCTCGGACGGGGAGACCACGGTGATTGGCGGCATCTACACGAGCCGCGAGCAGATGGTCGAGGGGCGGACGCCGCTGCTGAACCGCATCCCGCTGCTCGGCTGGCTGTTCAAGCGCGACGAAATGAGTGAAGAGAACCGCGAGCTGTTGATCTTCATCACGCCGCGGATCACGAAGGGGTAGGGACGACGTCATGCACAGCATCCTCAGTTCTCGCACGCTCGCGGGTCTCGCGGTCGCGGTGTCGAGCATCGTTGGCCTGACCTCCTGCGCCAGCGAGCTCACGCGAACCGGCGACTCGCCCGCCTTCGTGATCATCGACTCCATCGTCGGGGCCTCCGGGGCGGACCCGGAGGAGTTCGGCACCCCCCTCGCCTCCGACGTGCAGACCGACGGGGGCACCTTCAACGACCTGGGGCGGGCGACCATGCGGCTGGCGCTCAGGAATCCGGGCTCGGGCACCAGCCCGACGGCGCCCTCATCACTCAACACGATCACGATCTCGCGCTACCGCGTGGAGTTCCGGCGGACCGATGGCCGCAACACCCAGGGTGTGGACGTGCCGTTCGCCTTCGATGGCGCCGCGACGGTCACCATTCCGGCGCAGGGCACGGCCGACGTGGTGTTCGAGGTCGTGCGCAACCAGGCCAAGCTCGAGGCGCCGCTCCGCAACCTGCGCGGCCTCGGCGGCTCGGTCATCATCAGCACCATTGCGGAGATCACGTTCTTCGGGCGTGACCAGGTGGGCAACGAGGTGATCGCCAGCGGCACGCTGAGCGTGAACTTCGCCGATTTCGCCGACCCCGATTAGGAAGGGCAGCAGGTGGAGCGCATCATGCGGACAAGCGGATCACGAATCATCGGGTTGCTGGCGCTGGCCCTCGTCGCCGCGTCGTGCACCGTCAAGGAAACCGAGGCGCCCGCACTGGCGGGCCCGTCGGAGTTGGCCCTGTCGCTCAGCCTCCAGGCCGTGCCCGACAGCATCGTTCAGGACGGCGTGTCGCAATCGGCCATCACCATCGACGCGCGCGGGCCGAACGGCCAGCCCGCACGCAACGTGAGCCTGCGCCTCGAGATGATGGTGGACGGCGTGGTGGCGGACTTCGGGAGCCTGTCGGCCCGCACCGTGGTCACGGGTGACGACGGACGCGCGCGCGTCACCTACACGGCCCCGCCCCGCCCCTCGGTCTCGACCGGGGAGGGTTCGCTCGTCACGTTCCTGGTCACCCCCATCGGCGGGGACTACCGCGGCGAGATACCGCGGCAGGTGGACCTCCGCCTCCTGCCACCCGGGGTGATCATCGGTCCGAGCCGCATCGAGGCGAAGTTCGTGTTCTCGCCGACGGCCGTGGCGGCCTTCCAGACCGTCCTGTTCGACGCCTCGACGACGACCGACAGGGGGGTGGCCTGCGGCACTGCCTGCTCCTACACCTGGAGCTTCGGCGACGGCAGCTCGTCCACGGGCATGAACACCGATCACGAGTTCCGCGCCCCCGGCAGCTACGTCGTGACCCTGCGCGTCTCCAACGCGGCCGGCCACACGGCGCAGGTGTCGCAGACGATCGTGGTCAGCACGGCCACGCCGCCGACCGCCTCCTTCGTGTTCTCGCCCACGCAGCCGCGGACCAGCCAGGACATCTTCTTCTCGGCCGAGGCGTCCCGTGCGGCACCGGGCCGGCGCATCGTGGCCTACGACTGGAACTTCGGCAGCGGCCGGACGGGCACCGGGGTCACCGTGGCCAAACGGTACGACACGGCGGGTTCCTACGTCGTCACGCTGACCGTGACCGACGACGCGTTCCAGCAGACCACGGTGTCCCAGACCGTGACCGTGGTCCCGTAAAGGCGGAGACGGTGGCTGCGGAGAGCGCGCGCATTCTCGATCTTCGACGACGGGTCCAGGCGGACCCGTCGTCGATCGCGTTTGCGCAGCTGGCGGAGGAGCTCCGCCGGGCGGGGGAGAACGCCGAGGCCATCGATGTCTGCCGGAGCGGGCTCGCCCGTCATCCCGGCTACCTGTCCGCGCGCGTGACGCTGGGCCGCGCCCTGCTCGAGCTCGACCAGCTGGAGGAGGCGCGCGACGAGCTCTCCATCGTGGTCCGCACCGCGCCCGACAACCTGGCCGCGATCCGCGGGTTGGCGGAGATCCATCAGCGGCGCGGCCAGGTCGCCGAGGCGCTGGCGTTTTACCGCCGGGCGCTCGAGCTCGCACGGCACGATCCCGAGCTCGAGGAGACCGTCCAGCGCATGGAGCAGCAGGTGGCGCCGGCGGCGGCGCCCCAGCTACCCGATTCCGAGGTCTCCATCGAGGCCCTCTTCGACTTCGATCGGCTGGTCGAGCAGCTCGGGGCGGAGACGCCCCCCGCGATCGCCGCGCTCGACGCGATGCACGACAAGGTGGCCGAGCCGACGGTCCCGGTGGAGTCCGCAGCCGAGCCAGCTGCCGCGACGCCTCTCGACCCGCTTGCCCACCTCGAGGCGGGCCTGCGAAGCCACGAGATCCGATTGGCGCAGACGCCCGGGGAGGCCGACACCGGAGAGCCTGCGGGCACGGAGGCCGATGCCGAGGCGCTGGTCGAGCTCGAGCACTGGCTCGAGGCCCTTCGCAGCGCCCCGCGATGACATCGGCTCCGGCCGAATTCCTGGAACCACGCCGCGTCGCCCTGTCCCGGTCCCTGGCTGCCGAGGGGCTCGACGCCCTCGTGGTGACCTCGCGAGCCAACATCGCCTACCTCTCGGGGTTCTTCGGCAGCGCCGGGCTCCTCCTCGCCACCGGCGAGCGATTGCAGCTCTTCAGTGACTCGCGCTACGCGGAGGCTCTGGACGGGCTTGCCCGGCGCCTGCCGTCGCTCGAGGTGGTGACGGCGCCGCCGGGGCGCGGTAGCGCGGAGGAATCGCTCGTCGAGGCCGTGGCGAGCCTCAGGCCGTCGCGCCTGGGCTTCGAGAGCGCCCACCTCACGGTGCGCCAGCACGTGGATCTCAAGGCCCGGCTTGCCTCGACAGGAAGCCGGGCCGAGCTGACTCCGACCGAGGGGATGGTCGAGCAACTCCGTGCGCGCAAGGACGCCTGGGAGGTCGAAAAACTCCGTGAAGCGGGACGGCGACTTTCCGACGTCGCTAAGTGTATAATCCCGAAGGTCTTAGCAGGATCGAGCGAGCGTCAGCTTGCCGCCCGGATCGAATGGGAACTCCGCCAGAAGGGCTTTGACAAGCCGGCGTTTGATACCATCGTCGCCTCCGGGCCCAACGCGGCCCTGCCGCACCACCGGGCCGGGGCACGGGTGCTGGAAGAGGGTGACCTGGTGGTCATCGACTTCGGGGGTATGCTCGACGGCTATGCCGTCGACATGACGCGGACGGTGACCCTGGGGCCGGCGACCCGCAGGCAGCGGGAATGCCTGATGGCCGTGGCGGCCGCCCAGCGAGCCGCCTTTGCGGCGGCAAGGGTCGGCGTGGACGCGGAAGATGTGGATGCCGCCGCGCGTGTGGCGCTGGCGGCCGCGGGTTTGGCCGAGGCCTTCGGGCACGGCCTGGGACATGGGCTCGGCCTCGAAGTGCACGAACGCCCGAGGCTGTCACGACGGCGGCCGGGGGCTTCGGAAGGCCCGCTGGCGGCGGGAATGGTCTTCACGCTCGAGCCGGGGGTGTACTTCCCGGGCTGGGGCGGCGTGCGACTCGAGGACGACGTGTTGGCGACCGACGCGGGGCCGGAATGGCTGACCGAACCGGTCGTCGAGGTGCGAGCGACCTGATGAACCTGGACGAGATCAAGCAGCTCATCGACTTCATCCGCGAGCGCGAGCTGAGCGAGTTCGAGCTCGAGCGCGCCGATTTCAAGTTGCGCGTGAAGCGCGGCGCCGCCGTCCACACCGTGCCGGCCCCTGTGATCGTGCCCCCGGCCTCGTCCGTCGCGGTGGCGCCGGTCTCCGGGGCGGCGCCGAGTGCGCGGGAGGCCGAGCCGGCGGGTGAAGACCTGGCCATCGTCACCTCGCCGATCGTGGGCACGTTCTACCGATCGGCCGAGCCCGGAGCCAAGCCGTTCGCGGAGGTCGGAGACGCGGTCCGCAAGGGCCAGGTGCTCTGCATCATCGAGGCGATGAAGCTGATGAACGAGATCGACGCCGAGGTCGACGGCGAAGTCGTCAGCATCTACGTGCAGAACGGCCAGGCGGTCCAGTACGGCGAGCGGCTCTTCGCCATCCGCCTCAAATCCTGACACCCATGTTCAAGAAAATCCTGGTCGCCAACCGCGGGGAGATCGCGCTCCGGATCATCTTCGCGTGCCGCGAGCTCGGCATCAGAACCGTCGCGGTGTACTCGGAGGCCGATGAGAACTCGCTCCACGTCCGCTTCGCGGACGAGGACATCTGCATCGGGCCCGCGCGGAGCGCCGACAGCTACCTGAACGTGCCGGCGATCATCAGCGCGGCCGAGATCACGGGCGCCGATGCCATCCACCCCGGCTACGGCTTCCTCTCCGAGAGCGCGTACCTCGCCGAGGTCTGCGAGGCGTGCCACATCCGGTTCATCGGGCCGGACCCGAGCGTCATCCGGCTGCTCGGCGACAAGGCCAAGGCCCGGCGGGCGATGAAGAAGGCCGGCGTCCCGATGCTGCCCGGCAGCGACGGGCCGGTCGAGAGCGAGGAGGCGGCGGCGAAGGTCGCACGCGACATCGGGTTCCCGGTGATCATCAAGGCCGTGGCCGGCGGCGGCGGACGCGGCATGCGCATCGTCAAGGAGCCGAAGGATCTCGCGCACGCCTTCCGGACGGCCCAACGCGAGGCCGAAGCGGCCTTCGGCGTCGGCGATGTGTACATCGAGAAGTACCTCGAGTCGCCCCGGCACATCGAGTACCAGATTCTCGGCGACCATCACGGCAACGTCATGCACCTGGGCGAGCGCGAGTGCTCCATCCAGCGGCGCCACCAGAAGCTCATCGAGGAGTCGCCGTCGATTGCGGTCTCCGACAAGGTCCGGCGCAAGATGGGCGCGATCGTCGTGGACGCGGCGCGCGCCGTCCAGTACACCAACGCGGGCACCTTCGAGTTCCTGATGGATGCGAAGGGCAGCTTCTATTTCATGGAAGTGAACACCCGTGTCCAGGTGGAGCATCCGGTCACGGAGTTCGTCACCGGGCTCGACATCGTCAAGGAGCAGATCCGCATCGCGGCGGGCGAGCGCCTCTCGTTCAAGCAGAGCGAGGTCACCTTCACCGGCCACGCCATCGAGTGCCGCGTGAACGCCGAGGATCCGGTCACCTTCGTGCCCTCCCCGGGCCTCATCCACGCGTTCAGCATCCCCGGAGGGCCAGGCGTCCGCGTGGACACGGCCGCGCACGCCGAGTGCACCATCCCGCCGAACTACGACTCGATGATCGCGAAGATCATCGTCCACGGCCGCGACCGGCAGGAGGCCATCGCCCGGATGAAGCGCGTGCTGGAGATGTCGGTGGTCGAAGGCATCCGCACCTCCATCCCGCTGCACCTCCGCATCCTGAACGATCCGGACTTCGTCGCCGGGCGCCTCAGCACGCACTTCATGGAGCGGTTCCAGCCCGTCAAGAAGCCGTCCTCGCTGGCGGAGACGGCCTGACACCCGCGACCTCCGCGTTGACGTGGCCGCCGCTGTACGCGGTGCTCGACGTCGAGACCTGCGCGCGGGAGGGCCGGGACCCGCTGGCCGTGGCCGACGCCCTGGTCGAGGCGGGGGTGACGCTGCTCCAGGTGCGAGCCAAGGCGATGCCGAGCGGCGCGTTCCTCGCGCTGTCGTCCACGGTCGTGGCGCGCGCGGGCACGCGGGCCCGCGTCATCATCAACGATCGCGCGGACATCGCGCGGCTGTCCGGCGCGGCCGGCGTGCACGTCGGGCAGGACGACCTCGCGGTGGAGGACGTGCGCCGGCTGGTGGGCACAGCGGCCATCGTGGGCGTGTCCACGCACAGCGTGGCACAGGCCGAGGCCGCGCTGAGGCAGCCGATCAGCTACCTCGCCGTCGGTCCGGTATTCGGGACGAGCACGAAGGACACGGGCTATGCGGCGGTCGGGCTCGAGCTGGTCTCGGCCGTTGCGCGCCTGGCCGAGGGTGCCGAGGTGCCTGTGGTGGCCATCGGCGGCATCACCCTCGAGCGTGCGCCCGCCGTGCTCGCGGCCGGCGCATCGTCGGTCTGCGTGATCTCGGACCTGCTGCGCGGCGACCCCGCCACCCGCGTGCGCGCGTACCTCGAGGCGCTGGGCGGCTGACGGACCGTCCACGAGTGCACGAGTCCAGCGATTCGGGCAGCGGCTGCACCATCTGCGTATCTGCGGCTGCATTTCCGGGGGTTTTCGGCCTTTTCTGCGGTCCGGGCCCGACCCATCTGCGTTACAATCCGGGGCCGGAGGGTGAATGGATTCGAATCTGTTCAAGACGAAGTCGATCGAGCAGCTCGTTGGCGACGTCGAGGGAGGCCACAAGGCACTCAGGCGGAGCCTGACGGCCTGGGACCTGACGCTGCTGGGCATCGGCGCCATCATCGGGACCGGCATCTTCGTCCTGACAGGTACCGCGGCCGCCAACCAGGCCGGGCCCGGAATCATGCTCTCGTACTTCGCCGCGGGGCTCGCGTGCGCCTTTGCCGCCCTCTGCTACGCCGAGTTCGCCTCGATGATCCCCATCGCGGGCAGCGCCTACACCTACGCCTACGCCACGCTGGGCGAGATCGTCGCGTGGATGATCGGCTGGGACCTCATCCTCGAGTACGCCGTGGGCTCGATGACGGTGGCGATTGGCTGGAGCGGTTACATGCAGCGGCTGCTGGCCGGCTTCGGGATCGAGATTCCCACGGCCATCGGCGCCGCGCCGCCCGTGGGCCTCATCAACCTGCCCGCCACCATCATCGTCCTGTTCATCATGGTGCTGCTGGTGATCGGCGTCCGCGAGTCGGCGCGATTCAATGCCCTGATGGTGGCCATCAAGGGCGCCGCCATCCTCTTCTTCATCGCCGCGGGCGCCACCTACGTCCAGCCCGACAACTGGGAGCCGTTCATGCCCTACGGCTTCTCCGGCGTGATGGCCGCAGCGGCCGTGGTCTTCTTCGCGTACATCGGCTTCGACGCGGTCTCGACGACGGCGGAGGAGGCGAAGAACCCGAAGCGGGACCTGCCCATCGGGATCATCGCCTCGCTGGTCGTCTGCACCCTGCTCTACCTGGCCGTCTCCGCCGTGCTCTCCGGCATCGTCCCGGTGGTGGAGTATCGCAGTGCCGCGGACGCCCTGCCCGGAGTGGCGTCGGTGGACGCCACCGTCGCGCAGCAGTTCCTCAATGCTCCCGTGGCCTTCGCGCTCGCCGTCATCGGCCAGGACTGGGCGGCCGGGCTCGTATCGGCCGGCGCCGTGGCCGGCATCACCTCCGTGCTGCTCGTCATGCTCATGAGCCAGCCGCGCATCTTCTTCGCGATGAGCCGCGATCGCCTGCTGCCGCAGGGCGTGAGCAAGGTGCACCCGAAGTTCGGCACCCCCTACATCACCACGATCATCACGTGCGTCGCGGTCGCCCTTGTCGCCGGGCTCACGCAGATCCAGGTCGTGGGCGAGATGACCTCCATCGGGACGCTCTTCGCGTTCGTGGTGGTGTGCGCCGCGGTGCTCCGGCTGCGACAGACGCGGCCGGACGCCAAGCGCCCGTTCAAGGTGCCCTTCGGCCCGGTCTTCCCGGTGCTCGGGATCCTCTCGTGCGCCTACCTGATGCTGAGCCTCCCGGTGCTCACCTGGGTGCGGTTCCTCGTGTGGCTCGACATCGGCCTCCTCATCTACTGGTTCTACGGCCGCACGCACAGCCCGCTCGCCAGCGAGGCAGAGGCGCAGAGGCGGACGCCGCTGCAGGGCCTGGCGAACTTCATCACCATCCTCGGGCTGCTGCTCATCTTCAACGCGGCGGCCATCACCGCGCTGGGCTTCATGACCGAGCTGGGCATCACGACCGAGACGCTCGCCAAGTGGCACGAGATCGGCGTCACGGCCGAGCAGGCCGATGCGTTCGGCCTCCGGCTGCTGGCGGTGTCCATCGCGGTCTGGGCCGTTGGCTTCGGGCTCAGACGAGCGGCGGGCGAGAAGTAGGCGGCGAGTCGAGGATGGCGGCTCGGCGGCTGGATGGGACGGCGTGGGCGGCGCGGATGCGCGCCGAGCTCGAACCGCGTGTCGAGCGGTTCGCGGACCTGCACGGAAGGCCGCCGGGGCTGGCCGTCGTGCTCGCCGGCAACAACCCGGCGTCCGAGATCTACGTCCGGAACAAGATCGCGACGGTCGCCCAGCATGGCTGCCGCGGCGAGTTGTTCCGGTTGCCCGAGACGGCATCGGTGGACGAGGCCCTCGCGCTCGTTCAGCGCCTGAACCAGGACGACGAGTTCGACGGCATCCTGGTCCAGTCACCGCTGCCGCCGGGCATGGGCGAGGACGCCGAGCAGCGTGTCTTCGACGCCGTGGACCCGTCCAAGGACGTGGACGGCTTTCATCCCGCCAACGTGGGCCGGCTCGTGCAGAGGCGACCCACGCTGGTGGCGTGCACGCCGCTCGGTTGTGCGGAGCTGCTGGATCGCGAAGGCATCCCGTTGCTCGGCAAGCATGCCGTGGTCATCGGCCGCAGCGACATCGTCGGCAAGCCCATGGCGCTGTTGCTGCTCCACCGGGACGCCACGGTCACGATCTGCCACTCCCGAACGGTGGATCTCCCGGCGGTCTGCCGCACGGCCGACGTCCTGGTGGCGGCCATCGGCCGTCCCGGGTTCGTGACCGCTGACTTCGTCAAGCCGGGCGCCACGATCATCGACGTGGGCATCAACCGCCTCACCGACGAGGCCGAGGTGCTGCGCTTGTTCCCGGACGGCAGTGCCAAGCGGCGCCAGTTCGGCGAAAAAGGGAGCGTGCTGATTGGCGACGTGCATCCCGACGTCGAACGCGTGGCCGGAGCGCTGACGCCGGTACCCGGCGGCGTGGGGCCGTTGACCATTGCCATGGTGCTGCGGAACACGATCACCGCGGCGGAGTTGCGGGTCCAGGCACCCCTCTGATGCTCCGCGTGGCCCTGACCGGCGGCATCGCCACCGGCAAGAGCTACGTCGCTCGCCGCATGCGGGCCGCGGGCGTCCCAATCATCGATGCCGATGTGCTCGCACGCGAGGCCGTGGCGCCGGGCACTCCTGGGCTGCAGGCCATCGTCGAGCGCTTCGGTGCCGGCGTGCTTGCGCCCGAGGGCGCCCTGGACCGCACCCGCCTGGCCGGCATCGTCTTCGCTGATCCCCTGGCACGGCAGGCGCTCGAGGCCATCGTGCACCCCGCGGTCCGGGCCGCGATCGACCGCTTCTTCACGTCGCTGCCCGCGGCCACGCCGTTCGCCGTCGCCGACATTCCGCTGCTGTTCGAGACCAATCGCGCCGGCGAGTACGACATTGTCGTCGTCGCCGCCTGTCCCCCGGAGATGCAGGTGGCGCGGGTGATGGCACGCGACGGCGTGAGCAGGGAAGCGGCCCTGCAGCGGCTGGCGGCGCAGCTGCCGATTGCGGAAAAGGTGAGCCGTGCCGACTACGTCATCGACACCAGCGGATCGTTTGCGGCCACCGACGTCGCGGTGGACGAGGCACTGACGGCCCTGGGCGATCGCGCCGCACGGGCGTAGCCCCGGCACGGGCCGAAGCACGCGCCCGCACGTGGGGGCATCCGGGCATTCGCGTCAGAGTTCGGCCGACGCCTGGCGCGCGGCAGCCATGCGTTCTTCGACGAAGGAGTTCCACTCGTGGCAGTGCGGGCACTGCCAGAGCAGCTCCGTGCTGCGGTAGTGGCACTTCAGGCAGACGTGGGGATCGAGGAAGAACACCGCGCTCCTGGCAGCCTCGATGTAGCGTTGGACCAGCGGCCGGTCCAGATCGAGCTGCAGGAGCGTGGCCCAGATCGCCTGGTGGACCGTGAGGCCGTGCGGGTTCTGGTCCAGGGCCTCGAGCAGCAGATCGAACGCCTCGGCCGCCTGGCCCCGCTTCGTCAAATGCGCGCCGAGCATGAGGCGAACGCGCCAGTCGTGCGGCCGGCTGGCGATGAACGCCCGGCACCGCTCGACGAACCTCTGCGGAGCACCCTCCCGCTCGTGGAGCTGCTCGAGGCGCGCCAGCGCCAGGTGGGCGCGCTCGGGCGCGACGTCGATGAGCTGGCTCCACGCGGAGACGGCCCCGGGCACGTCGCCGGCGTGGAGGCGGACGTCCCCCAGATTGAGGTAGGCGGGCGTGGTGGCGGCGTCGTGCGCGATGGCCGATTCGAAGTGCCTGGCGGCGTCCGCAGGGCGGTCCGCCTTCAGGGCCTCGCTGCCGAGCGCGTTCTCGAGGAACCCCAGGATGGCCTGGTTCTTGGGCTGCGTGTCCGGCCCGCTCAGCTCGACCAGCTGGCGGCGGATGCGATAGGCCTCGGCCCACTGGTGCTGCTCCTCGTGCAGCTTCTCCAGGTACAGCAGGGCGTACGGGTTGTCGGGCGCGAGCCGAAGCGTCTCCTTGAAGGCTTCGAGCGCGCGGTCCACGAACCCGCCCCGCTTGTAGTCGAGGCCGAGGCAGAGCAGCACGTAGCTGTGCTCCAGGCGCGTGAGCTTGGGACGCTGCAGCAGGGCCTGGTGGACCTGGATGGCCCGCGAGACCTGGCCGCGCTCGCGGTAGACGTTGCCGAGGATCATGTGGATCTCGAGCGCGTCGGCGTCCACCCGCGCCGCCCGGCTCAGCTCTTCGATCGCCAGGTCAATCTGGTTCGAGACGAGGAAGTTGAGTCCCAGCACGTAGTGCTGCGAGTCCCGCGCCTTGCGGCGATCGATCCAGCGGCCGTCGCGCAGCTTGTAGCGCTCCCAGGCCTTGCCGATGGCCAGGCCCAGCAGGAGCGCGATCAACGCGGCGATGAGGGGAAGGTAGGCGCCGACGTCCATCGCGGCTTCCGCCTACACCATCTCGGTGCGCCAGAGGTCGTGCAGGTGCAGCACGCCCTCCACGCGGCGATCGGCGTCGATCACGACGACCGAGGTGATCTTCCGGCGCTCGAGCAGGGCGAGCGCCTCCACGGCCAGCGTGTCGGCACCGATGGTGACGGGATGGCCCGTCATCACGTCGCGCGCCACCAGGTTCTGGATGTCGGGCGTGACGGCCATCGTGCGTCGGAGGTCCCCGTCGGTGATGATGCCTGCGAGCCGCCCGTCGCCGTCCAGGACCGCGGTCATGCCGAGGCCCTTGCTCGACATCGTGTAGATGATGTCGCGCATGGGGGCGTCGAGCGGCACGACGGGCCGCCCGTCGCCGGCGTGCATCAACTGGCGGGCGCGCATCAACCGCTTGCCGAGCTTGCCCCCGGGATGCAGGTTGGCGAAGTCCTCGGGCTTGAAGCCCTTCTCCACGAGGACGGTCATGGCCAGCGCGTCGCCCAGCGCCAGGGCCGCCGTCGTCGAGGCCGTCGGAACGAGGTTCATGGGACAGGCTTCCTCGGACACGTGGCAATCGAGGGAGACGTCGGCGGCCTGCGCGAGCGTGGAGGCGGGATCCCCGGTGATGGCGATGAGGGTGGCGCCCAGGCGCTTGATGGTTTCGAGGACGCGCGTCAGCTCCTCGGTTTCGCCGCTGTACGACAGGGCGATGATCACGTCCTCGGACTGCAGGACGCCCAGATCCCCGTGCACGGCTTCGGCGGGGTGCAGGAAGAAGGCGGGCGTGCCGGTGCTCGACAGCGTGGCGGCAATCTTGCGGCAGATGATGCCGCTCTTGCCCATGCCGGTGAGGATGACGCGCCCGCGGCATTCGCGGACGACCTCCACGGCGCGCGAGAAGCGGCCGTCGATGCGGTCGACGAGCGCCAGGATCGCTGCGGCCTCGGTCTGCAGAACCTTGCGCGCGAGCGTCACGTCAACCACGGGTCTTCCCTCTGCGCCATCTGCGCCATCTGCGTCATCTGCGTTCCACGATCCTGTCGATGGCCACGAGCCGGTGGAGCAGCGGCTCGACCAGGTCGAGCCGGAGCGCGTTGGCCGCGTCGCTTCGCGCCCGCGCAGGGTTTTCGTGGACCTCCATGAAGATCCCATCCACGCCGGCGCCCACGCCCGCCCGGGCCAGCGGCTGGATGTACTCGGAGAGGCCCGCGGTCACGCCATCGCCCGCGCCGGGCAGCTGGAGGCTGTGAGTGACGTCGAGAATGACCGGGAAGCCCAGCTCGCGGAGCATCGGGAGCCCGCGCATGTCCACCACGAGGTTGTTGTAGCCGAAGGACGTGCCCCGCTCCGTGACCAGGATGCGGGAGTTGCCCGATTCGCTGATCTTGGCTACCACGTGGCGCATGTCCTTCGGCGCCAGGAACTGGCCCTTCTTCACGTTCACGGTCCGGCCGGTGCGGGCCGCCGCCACCAGCAGATCGGTCTGCCGGCAGAGGAACGCGGGGATCTGCAGGACGTCGGCGACCTCGGCGGCGGGCGCGGCGTGCGCGGGCTCGTGGATGTCCGTCAGGATCGGGAGACCTGTCCGTGCCTTCACGGCCGCCAGCACGCGCAGGCCCTCGACGAGCCCCGGCCCGCGGTACGAGGCGAGCGACGTCCGATTGGCCTTGTCGTACGACGCCTTGTAGACCACCGGATAGCCGGTCCGGCGCGCG
>JBFWQE010000125.1:14298-16230 GCA_050249615.1 Vicinamibacterales bacterium | reverse complement strand
AGGACGCCGTGCAGGAGGCGCTGCTCGCCGCCACGCAGCAGTGGCCGACGGATGGCCTGCCGGACAACCCGCGCGGGTGGCTCATCCAGGTCGCTCTCAGGCGCATGGCGGACCACCACCGCGCGGAGCTGGCGCGGATGCGGCGGGAGTTCATCGTCGTCTCGCAGGCACCAGGCCCGCACGACCTCGCGCCGCGCCTCGGCGAGGCCAGCCCGCAGGCGCTCGCGACCGGCGACGACATGCTGGTGCTGCTCTTCATGTGCTGTCATCCAGCGCTGACGCCCTCGTCTGCCATCGCGCTCACCCTCCGCGCCGTGGGCGGGCTCACCACAGCCGAAATCGCCCGTGCCTATCTCGTCCCGGAGGCGACGATGGCGCAGCGTATCAGCCGGGCCAAGCAGAAGATCAAGGCGTCGGGGGTGCCCTTCGAGATGCCCGGCGCCGCGGAGCGCGCCGAGCGCCTTGGCTCGGTGCTGCACGTGCTCTACCTGATCTTCAACGAGGGCTATGCAGGCAGCGCGGGGCCGGCCTTGCAGCGCCGAGACCTCGCGGCGGAGGCCATCCGCCTCGCGCGCGCGCTTCACGCGATGCTCCCCGACGAGCCGGAAGCAGCGGGGTTGCTCGCCTTGATGCTGCTCACCGACGCCCGACGCCTCGCGCGGACGGGACCGCAGGGCGAGCTCGTCCCGCTGGACGAGCAGGACCGTTCCCTCTGGCATCGCGACGAGATCGCCGAGGGCACTGCGCTGGTCTCGGCCGCGCTCTCGAAAGGCGCGGCCGGGCCATACCAGCTGCAGGCGGCCATCGCGGCGCTACACGACGAGGCGCCGAACGCCGCGGAGACCGACTGGCCGCAGATCCTTGCGCTGTATGGGTTGCTGAAGCGCATGGCCGACAACCCGATGGTGGCGCTCAGCCACGCGATTGCCGCCGCCATGGTTCACGGTCCGTCGGCGGGGCTCGAACTGCTCGAGGCGCTCGATGCCGACGCGCGCATCGCCGGGCACTATCGCCTGGATGCCGTGCGGGGCCACCTCTTCGAGCGGGCAGGTGACCACGAAGCGGCCGTGCGCCACTACCTCGCGGCCGCGGGCAAGACGGCCTCCATCCCCGAGCGCGACTACCTCACCATGAAGGCAGCGCGGCTGGCCGGCGCGCGCTGAAGATCTCGAGCGTGACGTCGTCCCCGAGGTCCACCAGCAGGGTGCGCGCCTCGAAGCCGACGTCGTCGAACACCTGCAGCCACTCGCCACGGCTGAACAGACCCTCGACGTGGCGATCGTGCTCCACGCGCACCGTGCCGTCGGCCTCGCGCAGCAGGTAGGCACAGTCCGCGACGTACGTGTGGTCCGACGGTTCCGGATCCCACGTCCACTCCAGGTAGCGAAGGCCGCGCGGACCGTCGTCGTAGCCGCCGTGGTCCGTGCCGGGCCGGAAGGTCTCGCGAAGGAAGTCGGGAGCGACCACCACGCCGCCGCCCGGGCGCAGGTGAACGAAGGCGGTCTGGAGCGCCAGGCGGAGGTCGCCGGGCGTGGTCATGTAGCAGACCGCGTCGTGGATGAAGACGCGGTCGAAGGTCCGCCCCAGGCGGACGCCGCGCATGTCGCCCTCGTGGTGCGTGCACTCGGGATTGAGGCGCCGGCTGTGCGCCATCATGCCCGGCGAGCGGTCCACCAGCGTCATCTCGAAGTGGCGCTTCAGATACAACGCGTTGTTGCCGCCGCCGCTGCCCAGCTCGAGCAGCGTCGTCGCGGGTGCGTCGCCGGCTTCCTCCAGGCACCGGTGCCACACAGCCGCTTCCTCCTCGTATTCGAAGGGCGCGGACAACAGGGGCCACCACTCGGCCAGGGCGTCGTAGAGCTTGGGCATACGGGGATTGTCGTGGATGGGTCGGGATGACACCGAAAAGCGGGTCCGCAGATTACGCAGATT
>JBFWQE010000125.1:0-14198 GCA_050249615.1 Vicinamibacterales bacterium | reverse complement strand
CGTATTCGAAGGGCGCGGACAACAGGGGCCACCACTCGGCCAGGGCGTCGTAGAGCTTGGGCATACGGGGATTGTCGTGGATGGGTCGGGATGACACCGAAAAGCGGGTCCGCAGATTACGCAGATTCTGCAGAAAGTGTTCAAGACCTCAAGACCTCAGGATCCCAGGACCCCAAGGCCCACGACCCAAGCCCCAAGCCCCAAGCCCCCCTGTCCCCCCACGATGACAAATCGGCTGGCCTGCTTCTTGCCCCTCCTTGCGCAGGGGGGACAGGAAGATGCGCAGGATCGCCACCGCAGTCGTCGTGATGGGAGCGTTGACCGTGCCGCTCGGGGCGCAGGGCCGCGGCGGATGGGGCCGCAGTGACCGTGTTCAGGGCATCCCGCCGGGACAGCTGCCGCCGGCCGGCACCTGCCGCGTCTGGTACGACCGGCGGCCCGCAGGACAGCAGCCACCGCCGATGAGTTGCCGCGAGGCGGAGCGCATCGCGTCGCGGAATCGCAACGCGCGCGTCATCTACGGCGCACGGACGTACCCGGATCGCTATCCCTATCCCGATCGCTATCCGGACCGGTATCCCAATCGCCATCCGGACAACTCGCGCCGCGGCCCGTACGATGACCGCTATCCCGGCGGCGGCTACGGCGTGAACAGCGTGGCCTGGCAGAACGGCCACCGCGACGGCTACGAGAAGGGCGTCGAGGACGCGCGGGACCGCGATTCGTACGATCCGGTCCGCCACAGCCGCTACCGCAATGCCGATCGCGGCTATGAGCGCCGCTACGGTTCGAAGGACCAGTACAAGCTGGTTTACCGCGATGGCTTCGAGGCCGGCTACGACGCGGGCTACCGCCAGTATCGCGGCGATCGGCGCGGGGGCACCGGCCGGCTCCCGTGGCCGTTCTAGGCGGGAACGCCGAATGACATAGCTCCCTCGCGAATGTCGACTGCGAGGAGCGCCGGACCGGGATGGCGGGGAATCGCCGCGTCCCGGTCCGTTCTTCGGCTTCCCGCGCGCCGCCTCGCTCCCGAGCCCAGTGCCCTCTCTCCCTACACCCGGCCCTTCAGCATGCCGTGCCAGTACAGCCGCGGCAGCATGTACGCCTTGAGCGCATACATGCTGAAGCGCTCTTCGCGCTGATCCGCGGGGAAGGTCTCAATCGGCTCCTTCGCGTAGTTGAACTCCGCCATGATGAGCTTGCCGCGCCCGGTGACCACGGGGCACGACGTGTAGCCGTCGTAGCTGGCGGTCATGGGCTGGCCCGCGCGCAGCGCGAGCAGGTTGTCGACCAGCACCGGCGCCTGCTTGCGGATGGCCGCGCCCGTCTTCGACGTGGGCAGGTTGCTGCAATCGCCCAGCGAGAACACCTGCGCATGCCGCACGTGCTGCAGCGAGGACTTGTCCACCTCGACCCAGCCATCGGCGTTCGCCAGGGGCCCGGTCCTCAGGAAGTCCGGCGGCGCCATCGGCGGCGTGACGTGAATCATGTCGTAGCGCATCACCTGTTCGGTGCCCGCCTTGACGTTCCTGAACACCGCTTCGCGCGCGTCCGGCCGCAGGCCGACGAGCTCTTCGCCGAGCTGCACCTCCATCCCGCGGCTCGTGACGACCTTCTGGAGGGCGGGCACGTAGTAGGGCGCCGTGAACAGCACCCCCTTCGCGTTCATGAACACCAGCCGGCTCTTGTCCCGGACGCCACTGGTCCGAAACGCCTCCTCGGCCAGGTACATGATCTTCTGCGGCGCGCCCCCGCACTTCACCGGCGTGATCGGCTCGGTGAACAGCGCTGTGCCGCCCCGGAAGGTGCGGATCGCCTCCCACGTGGACGCCACCGTGTCGTACGAGTAGTTGCTCACGACCCCGGTGCCGGGTTTGCCGACCGACTCCGCCAGTCCGGGGATCTTCGTCCACTGGAGGACGACGCCGGTGGCGACGACCAGGTACTCGTAGGAGATCTCCCCGCTGCCCGCGGTCCCCACGCGGCGTGCCTCCGGATCCACGGACGTGGCCGAATCCTGGATCCAGGTGACGCCGCCGGGTATCAGGCTCGCTTCGTCCCGCTCCGACTCCTCTCGCGTGGTGAGGCCCCCTCCGACGAGCGTCCAGAGCGGCTGGTAGTAGTGCCGTGTGGAGGGCTCGACAATGGCGATGTGCTGGCCGCCGATGCGATTGGCCAGGTGCGCGGCGACGGTCAGGCCGGCGGTGCCACCGCCCAGGATCAGGATCTCGTAGTGCTTGTCCACGGGACGCTCCTTGTGACTGCTGTCACGATCGCGGCGGCGGCGTCTCGCGCAACCGCCGGCCGAACCCCTCTGCCACCGCGACCAGGAATCCGACCGCCCGCTGCACGTCGGGCCGGCCGAGCGCCTTCACCAGGCCCAAGAGCCCGAGCGGCGCCGGTGGTGACGACGCCGCATCACCGAGCGATCGGGCCAGGTCGCCGATCAGCCGCAGCGGGCCGGGGGCCAGGACGCCAGACTTGAGCAGCGCGTCCAGGTCCCGGACCTTCTCCGGATCCATCGCCGCGCCGAAGCGCAGGGCCGCCTCGGCGCCGTTCAGCAACCCACGCTCGACGTCGATGCCGTTCTTGATGGCGGTCTGCATCACCTCGTCGAACGAGTCCATCAGGACCGCCGTCATCGCAGGCGCCTGTCGGGCGAGTTCAGCGAGCGGCCGAAGCGCGTCGGCGACTTCGGCGATCGCGCGCGTGCGTTCGTCGAGCGCTTTCAGCGACTCGGCAACCGAGACCTGGTCTTCACCCGGCTGTGACGCCTGGGACGTGCTCGCGAGTGGAGTGGTCATGGCACCCTCATGTGCGCGCGCCGACCGACTGGTCGGTGCGCCGATACCTGGCAAACTCATCGTCCACGTCAATGGCCGCGAACCCGTGACGCTCGAGCAGCGACACGACGGCCGCGGCCCGCCCGCCGCTGTTGCAGTACACGAGCTGCGGCGTGTCGGCCTCGAGCGCGCCCAGTTGCGTCCCCACGCGCGTGTGCGGGATGAGGAGGGAGTCGGGCACGTGGCCCAGGTCGTACTCCGCGGCGCCCCGCACGTCGACCACCTGGACGCGCCCGGCCACCCGCCGCGCTTCCATTTCCGCCATGTCGATGGTCTCGGTCTTGCGGAGCGCTCCGCCCGTGCGACCGAACTCCGCAAGCGTCCTGGGGGTGAAGTAGCCGACGATGTTGTCGAGGCCGACGCGGATCAGCGCCCTGACGGCTTCGTCGAGGCGGTCCTTGTCCACGATCAGGTAGATGGGCGTCCCCTCGTCCACGTACGACCCCGCGATCGTGCAGAACTGGTAGTCGAGCTCCGCCAGGATCGATCCCGACAGGTGGCCGGCGAAGTACGCGTCGCGCTTCCTCGTGTCCAGCACCGCCACGTCACGGCGGTCCTGGAGTGCGGACACCTCGGCCGCCGTCAGGGCGCGGGGGGCCGGGAGCTTCGGCAGCAGGGCGGGGCCGCGCCGGTTGTCGCGCTTCATCCGGGCGAAATACAGCGGGGGCTCGGGTTGGCCCGAGAGGATGAAATCCACGAACGTCTGCTCGTCCATGGCGGCCTGGATGGACCGGTTGGTCCGCAGCTCGTAGCCGACGGTGGACATCGGCACGTCGCCCAGCGCCTTGCCGCACGCGCTGCCGGCGCCGTGGCCCGGCCACACCTGCAGGAACTCCGGCAGGCCGCGGAACTCCTTCTGGATGGACGCGTACTGCAGGCGAGCGGACGGCTCCATGACGCCGGCCACCCCGGCGGCGCGCTCGAGCAGGTCCGGCCGGCCGACGTCGCCAACGAACACGAAGTCGCCGCTGGCGATGGCCACGAAGTCCTTCGCGCCCGCGCCCGTGTCGCGGACGAGGTAGCTGAGGTGTTCCGGCGTGTGGCCGGGCGTGTGGACGGCCTTGAACTCGATGTTTCCGACGGAGAACTGGTCGCCGTGCCCCAGCAGCCGGTGGGGGTAGTGGCTGTGCAGCAGCCATTCGTACTGCCAGTCCTTGCCGCCTTCCTTCGACGCATAGACCAGCACCCCCCGCTCGGCCATCTCCCTGAGGCCCGAGAGGTAGTCCGCGTGGATGTGTGTGTCGGCGGCGGCGACAATGCGCAGCTTGTGGCGGGCGGCGAGCTCGAAGTAGCGGTCGACATCGCGCTCGGGGTCGATGACGATGGCCTCGCCGGTCCTGGGGCAACCAACCAGGTAGGCGAACTGGGCCAGCTTCGGGTCGAAAACCTGCCGGACGAGCATGACGTCCTCCCAGTCGAACGCGGGTGCGGAAACCACGGGCGGCCCTACGCGGCAGCGCGGGATGTTCTGTCTATCGTAAGAGTCTGCGCGCGTCGAAAGGGTTCGCGCGCGGTGGAGCCGCCCTATCGCTGAGCCACGAATGCCTGGATGGCGGCGCGGACCGATGCCGCGACGGGCGGGGGAACCTGGGGTACTGGGCTCTGCCGGCAGAACGCCAGCGTCCGCCTCAGCGATTCGCAGACACCTCGACAGTAAGCGCACCGCTCCAGGTGCTGTTCCATGCGCTCGCACACGGTGCGGTCGATCTCCCCCTCCAGGTGCCGGGAGAACATCGTCACGACGTCGGGACACGGCGGCAAGGGCGGCCGGGGCCGTTCCATCGGGACGCTGCCGAGCAGCGGAGCCACCCGCTGCCGAACGGCGACCCGCGCCCGGTGCAGCCGACTCTTCACGGCGTCCACGCTGATGCCGAGGATTGCGGCAACCTCCTGGGCCGGCAGCCCTTCGACGTCGCGGAGGATGAGCACTTCCCGCTGCCCGGGCTCCAGGGCATCGATGGCCGTCGTCAGCGCCGCATTGATCTCGCCATCGGCCGCGGCTTTCTCTGGACCGGGCTTCGGATCGGCGAGGTGCTCGATGACGACGCTGCCGGGCGCGTCGAGCGACTCCTCGTGAATGGGCGCGAACTTGCCGCGGCGTCGCCTGCTGGCGCAGAAGCGGCGCACGATGGTGTAGAGCCAGGTGGTGACCGCGGCGTCGCCCCGAAAATCACGGACCGATCGCGCCATGGCCATGAGGCTTTCCTGCGCGACGTCGCTGGCGTCGTCCTCGTTGCGGCACATCCGGAGGCCGAAGCGGTAGAGGTGTGGCTGATAGCGGACGAGCAGCGCCTCGAGCGCGGCTGGATCGCCGGTGCGCGCGCCGGCCAGCAGCTCGTCGTCGGTGCGGGAAACAGCGGCTCTCCCCTGGAGGCTGTCGGCGGCCATGGGGAGATTCTCCACCAGAAGGACGTCGCGTGGGTCCACCGGTCCCGTCCACGGCTATAATCCGCTCCGCCTTCGTGCCACTGCCCCCGGGCGCGACGCTCGGACCCTACGGCATCATCGCTCCCATCGGCGCGGGAGGCATGGGCGAGGTGTATCGCGCGCGCGACCCGCGGCTCCGGCGCGCCGTGGCCGTCAAGGTCCTCAGGGCCGATGGACCCACCGATGAGGAGGCGCGCGCCAGGTTCGAGCGCGAGGCGCGATCGGTCGCGGCGCTGAATCACCCGCACATCTGCGCGGTGTACGACGTCGGCGCCGACAACGGCACCGACTACATCGTCATGGAGCTGGTGGAAGGCGAGACGCTGGCGGCGCGCCTCGCCTCCGGCCGCCTGCCACTTGCCGAGACGCTGCGCTACGCCGGCCAGATCGCCGCCGCGCTTGACGCCGCCCACCGTGCGGGCATCGTCCACCGCGACTTGAAGCCAGGCAACATCAGGCTCACGCGGACCCCGCGGCGGCAACGGCCTCCGCGCTCACATCGAGACGAACCTCTCTTTGGCTGCTGATGCCCGTCGCCGCGGCCGTGGGGGTGGCGGCGGGTGCGTGGCTCGTGCCCACGGGAGACCCGCCCCCTCCGCCTGTCGTCCGATTCGCCATCGCGCCCGCCGACCTCGACACCAGCGGCCAGGCCTCGCCGGAGATCTCGTCAGACGGCCGGCAGCTGCTCTTCGTCGCGCGCAGTGGGCGTCCCGATCGGAGCTCCGCTTACGTCGGCTTTCTCGACGGCCGGCCTCCCGCGCGCCTGATGGAGACCATCACGCAGGTGCGCTACTCCGCATCGGGGCACCTCCTTTACGTGCAGGACACCACGCTGATGGCTCGGGCACTGAATGCCTCGACGCTAACGCTCGAAGGGGACCCGATCCCGATTGCGGATGGGATTCAGGCGGCAGGCACGGGGCTGCGAGCGCGGTTCTCGCTCTCGGAAACAGGCGTGCTCGTCCAGCAGGCGATGGCAGAGCCCCGATTCCAGCTCCGCTGGTACGACCGATCGGGGCAGTCGACAGGGCCGTTCATCGGCGACGCGATCAACAACTTCCGAATCTCCCCGGACGCCAGCCAGGTCGTACTCGACCTCGTCGACACCACCCGTGGCGGCAGGAGCGTCTGGCTCGTCGATGTTCCCACCGGCAGCCGGACGCGCGTCACGTTCGGGGAGTCGGACGACTGGCTGCCCATCTGGTCCCGCGATTGGGACGCGGATCCTGTTCGGGTCGTATCGTGACGGACCGCTCGACCTGCACCAGAGGCCGGCCGACGGCTCGACGCCCGCGTCGGTGGTTCTGGCCTCGGAGATCCAGAAGGACCCGGCCGACTGGGCCGCGGACGGCAGGACAGTGCTCGTGAATGAGAACACCGCCGAACGGGCGAGCGATTTCGTGGCGTACGGCACCGGGACCGGCGCAAGGACCGTCCTTGCCAGGACGACGGCTGCGGAGCTGCGCGGGCGGTTCTCACCCGACGACCGGTTCGTCGCCTACATATCAGACGAATCCGGCCGGCCCCAGGTCTACGTCCAGCCGTCTCCACCAACCGGAGCCAAGTGGCAGATCACCACGGATGGCGGCAACGAGCCGCGCTGGAGAGGTGATGGGCGCGAACGCCCGGCCGCACGCGCTGATCATCCGCAAGCCAGTCTCCTGGCCTCAAGACCACAAGACTTCAAGACCACAAGACTTCAAGACCCAAGTCCCAAGACCCAAGCCCCCAAACTCCAAGCCCCAAGGCCCCCTGCGAACCACCACGCCCCTACCCCCGTCTATAGCATGTATGGCTATGCCAGATATCGACGATCGCATGCTCGACCGGGAGCTGAAGAAAGGCTCTGCCGAGCTCATCATCCTCTCCATCGTCGAGGAGCGCGCCCGACACGGCTACGAGATCAGCAAGCTCATCGAGGCGCGGTCCGAGGGGGAGATCAAGTTCCACGTCGCTTCCCTCTATCCCCTGCTCTACCGCCTCGAGGAGCGCGGCTGGCTGCACGGCCGCTGGGTCGAGAAGGCCGGCGAGCGGCGGCGGCGGTTCTACTCGCTCACGGCCGAGGGCCGGCGGGTGCTGGCGCGGCAGCGGGAAACCTGGAAGGCCTTCGTTCGCGCGATGGGCCTCGTGACGGGGGTGGACCATGCCTGACATCTCTCCCGACACGGGCTCGCGGCCGATGGACCCGAAGCGCCACTGGGCGCGCGAGATCCGCGCGCGGCTGGCCCCGCTGAAGCTCGATGCCGCGCGCGAGGTGGAAATCGTCGAGGAACTCTCGCAGCACCTGGACGAGGAATACGACGAGCTGCGGCAGAGCGGCGCCACGGACGAGGATGCACGGCGCCTCGCGATGGATGAGCTCCTCGGCCCCGAGGCGCTTGCCGCCCGCATGCGCCCGCTGCGCCAGGCGCACGTCTCGCCGCCCGTGCAGCCCGGCGCCCCGCGGCGGTCGCTGCTGCGCGACCTCGCCCAGGACCTGCGTTACGCCCTCGCGGCGCTCCGCCGCCAGCCGGGCTTTGCGGCCGGCGCCATCCTCACCCTTGCGCTTGGCATCGGCGCCAACAGCGCCATCTTCGCCCTCGTGGACGCCACGCTGCTCCGCCCGCTGCCGCTCCCCGAGCCCGAGCGCGCGGTGATGATCGCCGAGCGCACCGCCGCGTCGAGCGACGAGCGCGTCGCGCCCAACAATCTCACCGACTGGGTCGAGCGGAGCCGCAGTTTCGAAACCATCGGCGGGTTCGTGGGCGGCGTGGGCGGCATGGTGATGGCCGGCGCAGACGGCGTGGCGGAAACCGTGTCGCGTCAGTGGGTGACCGCCGCTGTCTTCGACGCGCTTGGCGTGCGGCCCGTGGCGGGCCGCATGTTCATTCCAGACGATGACAGGGCGCGCGCCAACGTGGTGGTGCTGAGCGAGTCCTTCTGGCGGGCGCGGTACAACGGGGATCCCTCGATCGTGGGACGCGACATCCGGCTGGATGGCGAGAACTTCACCGTCGTGGGCGTGGCGCCGGACTCGGCGCAGCTGATTGGCAGGACCGACCTGTGGGCGCTCACCCCCATCAGCGGCGCACCGCCCCGGGCGCGCGCTTCCCACGTGTTCCGGGCCGTCGGGCGTCTGAAACCCGGCATCACGCTGGCGGCCGCTGACGCGGACCTGAGCGCGGTGGCCAGCGCGCTGGCGCAGGAGTATCCCACGACGAACGAGGGACGCGGCGTGACGCTCCAGCCGTTCGACGCGGCCGTGATTGGCGCGGACCTGCGCCAGACCTCCATGCTCTTCCTCGGCGTCGTCGCGTTCGTGCTGCTCATCTGCTGCGCGAACGTCGCCAATCTGCTGCTGGCGCGCGCGACGGCGCGCAGCCGCGAGCTGGCCATCCGCTCCGCGATGGGCGCGGATCGGCCGCGGCTGATCCGGCAGCTGCTCACCGAGAGCCTTGTGTTGTCCATCGCCGGCGGCGCGCTGGGCCTGGCGCTGGGTGCGGCCATCCTCCAGGTCGCGCCGTCCGTGATTCCCGAGGGCCTCCTGCCCCCGGCCGTCGCCCTCGCCTTCGATATGCGCCTCGTCGCCTTCTGCGCAGGCGCGGCGCTTCTCGTCGGCCTGCTGTTCGGCCTTGCGCCGGCCTGGCAGGCCACCGCACTCCAGTCCGCGCAGGCGCTCGCGCAGGACAACCGCACCACCGTCGGCGGAGGCGGAGGGCTGCGCAACGTGCTCGTCGTGGGCGAAGTGGCCACGGCGGTGCTGCTGCTCGTCGGCGCCGGTCTGCTGCTGCGCACCCTGCTGGCCGTGCAGGGCGTCGATCGCGGCTACCGCGCCGAGAGCGCCCTGACGATGATGGTGGACCCGCTGGGGTCGGAGTATCCGACGCCCGAGTCGCTCCTGCAGTTCTACGACGCCGTGGAGCACGAGGTGCGGGCGCTGCCCGGCGTGCGGGACATGGCCTGGGCCACCACGGTGCCGCTGGGGACGTCCTACGAGGGCCAGTCGTTCGTGGAGATGGTGGGCGACCCGCCGGTGGACGACAGCGAGCGGCCGACGGCGGACTACCAGATCGTCAGCCCCTCCTACTTCCAGGCGCTCGATCTCCCCATCGTCTCGGGCCGGGCGTTCGACCGGCGCGACGCGAGCGGCGGCGTGCCCGTCTGCATCGTGAACGAGGCCTTCGTGCGTACGCATCTTCGAGGGCGCGACCCCATCGGGATGCGTGTGGCGATCCGGTCCGACGTGGAGGCGCCGGCGCGCGAACGCGAGATCGTGGGCGTCGCGCGGCAGGTGCGGGGGCGTCCCGACGAGACCGACGAGTTCGAGCAGGTCTACGTGCCGATGATGCAGGACCCGACGGGCGACATGTTCCTCATCGTGCGTCCCGCCACGGGGAGCGCGAGCGCGCTGGCGCCGTCGGTGCGTGGGGCCATCGCGCGGGTGGACAGGCAGCAGCTGGTGAGCGTCCGGAACGTGATGACGCTGGAGGACGTGGCGTGGGAGGCCACGGGCCGGCACCGCTTCCGCGCGGTGCTCGTCACGGCGTTCGCGGGGTTGGCACTGGTGCTGGCGATGGTTGGGCTCTTCGGGATCCTTGCCTACTCCGTGCAGCGGCGCGTCCGCGACCTGGGTGTGCGGCGGGCCCTGGGCGCGACCAGCGGGGACGTGGTCCGCTCGGTGGTCGGCGGCGCCGCGCGCGTGCTGGGGGTGGGCCTCGCGATCGGCGTGGCGCTCTCACTCGCCCTCGGACGCGTGCTGGAGAGCATGCTCTTCGGCGTGCCGCCGCTGGACCCGGTGACGTTCGTCCTGGTCGTCGTGGTGCTGGCCCTCACCGCGCTGGTGGCGATTGCGGGTCCGGCGTGGAAGGCCACCCGGGTGGATCCGGTCGTGGCGCTGCGGGCCGAGTAGCCCCATCCGCTCCAGGGCGCCTCATCGCCGGGGCAACGGTCAACGCCGGCACTTTCCGGTCGCGAATGCGCGCCATCCGGAGTAGGGTTATCTCCTGCAGGAGGGGTCATGAACAGGCGAACGATGATGACGACACTCGCCGGCGGCGCGGTAGCCGTCGGCTACGCCGGCCGCGCGAACGCGGCGCTGGCGGCTGACGAGAAGCTGCCGGTCGCCAGCGCGGCGGCGGCGAAGGACTTTCCCGGCGCCACGGAGCGGCCGGATCCGAAGACCGACTACAAGGTCGTCTTCTCCGTCTCCGCGAAGGTGAAGGACGACGAAGTGCACCCGACGTTGAAGATGATCGGGCTGTACCTCAACACGCTCGCGAACAGTGGGGTGCCGGCGAGGAATCGGCATATCGCCGCCATGTTCCATCAGGGCGGCGGCGACGCGGTGTTCTCCAACGAGGTCTACAAGGCGCGGCACAACGGGGTCGACAACCCCAATGTCGCCGTGCTGAAGGAACTGCACGAGGCCGGGGTCGAGCTGCGCGTGTGTGGCCAGGGGCTCCTGGGAAAGAAGGTCGATCCGTCGCAGCTGTTGCCTGGCGTCCAGGCCGATCTCTGGGCGCTCGTGACGATGGTCAACCTGCAGGCGCGCGGGTACGTCCGGGTGGGTTGACGGCGGAGCGTGCGCGCGCGTCGGCTGAGTCCCCGGCCTTCACGCGGCGCTGCATGTCGGCGTATGCGGCCTCGATCAGGGCCGTCAGCGCCTGAGCATCGACGTCGCGGCCAGGCCCCAGCTTCACGTGGCGCATGAACCTGCCGCTGCCCTCCAGGAGCCCGGCCGGATCGACGAGCTCGGCGCCACGGAAGAATCCCACGTTCACGTGCGCGGTGAAGGCGTTCACGTAGCCGAACGCCGCGTCGCCGATGCACGCGGTGGGGTGGCCGTCGTGCAACAGCTCTCGCACGTCGTTGCCGCAACCGCGCATCACCTCGAACCACCGGCGGGCGATGGCTGCCAGCTCGCCGGGACGTTCGCTCAGCCACCGCTCGATGGCGGGGTCGCGACTGGTCCCGCCCGGGAATCGCAGCACCTGGGCCGCACGTCTCGCCAGCCTGACTGTCACGGGTGGCAGTATGGCACGGAAGGCGCCGGGCCGCCTGGCGCCCGCGTATGATACGCGCTGCCCGGACGATGGCTGGTCTCCTCTCCCGCGTCTGCCACGCCTTCCGCCCACGCTGGCTGGCGCTGTCGTTCACGCCAGCCGTGGTGTGGCTCCTCGCAGCCGGGTCGGCGATGATCCGACCGCACGTGTCGAGTGGGCCCGTGACGCTGAGCCTCGTCGGCACGACGGACCTCCACGGCCAGGTCTTCCCGAGGGACGGACGCGGCGGCCTGGCCCTGCTCGGGGGGTATCTGCGGAACCTCCGCGCGGCACGCGCCGCCGATGGCGGCGCCGTGCTGCTCTTCGACTCCGGCGACACCTACCTCGACGGCATCGAGTCGAACCTCTCCGAAGGCGCCATCGTCATCGACGCCTACAACGCGCTGGGCTACACGGCCGCGGCGGTCGGCAATCACGATTTCGATTTCGGTGCGATCGACGAACAGCGGTTCGACGGCAGCGCCGATCGGCGCGGCGCGCTCAAGGCACGCGCCGCCCAGGCGCGCTTCCCGTTCCTGGCCGCCAACCTTCACGAGCATGGCCGCGCCGTGGAGTGGCCCAACGTGCGGCCGTCGACCCTTGTGGAGGCCGCGGGCGTGAGGGTGGGCGTCATCGGCGTGATGACGCGCCACGCGCTCTCGATGACGCTGGCCTCCAACGTGATCGGCCTCGAGGTGACCGCGCTGGCCGACGCCATCGAGGCCGAGGCCGCGCGCCTGCGCGCGCGGGGCGCGGCACTGGTGGTGGTGGCGTCGCACGCGGGCGGATCGTGCACGGCGTTCGATCGGCCCACGGATCTCGGATCGTGTGACGACACGGCGGAGATCTTCGAGGTCGTGAGAGCGCTCCCTCGCGGGCTCGTGGACGTGGTCTTCGCCGGACACACGCACGCGGCCGTGGCACACGAGGTGAACGGGGTGGCCATCGTCCAGGCCTATGCGCGAGGGCGTGCGTTCAGCCGCGTGGACGTGATGCTGGCGCGCGCCGACGAGTCCACCGCGAGGAACGGCGCCGCGCACGTGGCCAGCGTGCGGCTGTTCCCGCCAAGGGAGGTATGCGCGCGCGAGGACGCCGGGGGCCGATGCCTGAACGGCGAGATCGCCGGCCTGCAGGCCCGGTACGAAGGACGCCCGGTGGTGCCCGATCCGACGGTGGATGCGGCCATGGCGCCGGCGCTCGCGCGGGTCCGGGAGCTGCAGAACGCGCGCCTGGGTCCCGTGCTCGAGACCCCTGTCTCCGTGAGCCGAGGCACGCAGGAATCGGCGCTCGCGAACCTCTTCGCCGACGCCATGCGCGAGGTGGCCCCCGGCACGGACGCGGCCATCGGCCAGGCCAGCGGGCCCGGCGGCCCCGGCCGCGGCTTGCCGGCCGGCCCCGCGACGTTTGGCGCGCTCTACCAGACGTTCCCCTTCGACAACCTCGTGGTGCGGCGCACGCTGACCGGCGCGCAGCTGCGCCAGGTGCTCACCTCGCAGCTCCGCCGGCCACGGTGGGGCGGCCGTGCGTTTGGTGTTTCGGGTGTACGCGTGCGGCTCGGTTGCCGCGGCGGCGCGTACGACGTCGCGGTGGAACGCGCCGCAGGGCGGCCCGTGGAGGACCACGACGTGCTCGTCGTGGCCATGTCCGACTTCCTCGCCGCCCGCATCACCGCCATCGCGCCCGAATCTGGCGAGCCCCACGCAGGCGAGCCGGCGGTGCAGATGATGGACGCCGTGGCGTCCTGGCTCCGCGCGCGCGGCGGGACAGTCAGTGCCCGGCAGTTCAGCGATCCCTCCCAGCCGCGGTGGGCCCGGACCGCGGAGGCCGCTGCGGGCTGTCCCGCGGATTGAGGCGTGCACTCCGCGACGCTCGGGGAAGTGCTGTCCGGCTCAGGAGCGTAACTGGAGCTGGCCCAGGGGCCTGGGCGGAGCGGCCTCTGGCCCCTGCCGACTGACGGCCGCGGCTTCAACGGCGCGAGGGCACGCGCTGCCTCAGCTCGTCGAACCAGTCGAGCACCACGTTGATCTGCGCGGGCTCCGGCAGTGGAACGTCGCCCCGTGTGACCATCACGAAGCGCTTGCCGTCGGGGTGGATGTCGAAGGCTGGCGTATTGCCGGAGAATCGGAATCGCTCGACGGAGAAGAGACTCCGCGATCGGCCGGGGCGACCGCCGGGGCCGATCGGCGCGACCATCAGCTCGCGGTCGCGTCCTGACCGGTAGTACAGCCGCGAGCCGTCCGGCGACCACACCGGCCCGGCGCCGCCGCCCTCCGACACGCGCCGTTCGGTCCCCTCCACGACGGGGTAGGGCCTGACGTACACCTCCTGAACACCCGAAGCATTCGACGCGTACGCCAGCCATCGGCCGTCCGGCGAGAACATCGCGTGGTGCTCCTGCGCCTCGGTGGCCAGAATCTCGGTGGCCTTCTTGTCGGCGAGCGACAACGTCCAGATGGCGCGCGCCGACGTCTGGTCGCCTCGTGAAAACACCAGCGTCCCATCGCGAGACAGGTCGGTGGACACCAACTGTTCGGCTCTGAACAAGAGCCCGGCCTCACCGCTCCCGTCCAGCGGTTTCTGATAGATGCCTCCGCTCCCGGCGTTGTCGACGAAGATGATGGACCCGCCGTCAGGCGTCCACACGGGAAAGTCGACTTGTCCGTCGGCGAACGTTACCTGAGTGGCATGACCATCGGCGAGGGCCACCACCCAGATCTGGCGCGCCTTGCCGTCGAACACCTCAACAGCAACGCGTGAGCCGTCGGGCGAGATGCGTGGGCGCCAATAGTCGCGCCGGACGTCGGTGATGGGACGTGATTGACCGTTCATGTCCACCATCACGAGATCGCGCGGGATGACGGGGGAGCGCTCGACGGGACCATAAACGTAGGCGAGCACACCCTCGTTG
>JBFWQE010000124.1:0-16320 GCA_050249615.1 Vicinamibacterales bacterium | reverse complement strand
TCCCCCGCCGTCGTAATCGTCCCGAACCCCGCCGACCCCACCGTCGTGTTCGGCGCCCCCAGCGGCGGCGTGTTCGTCGCGTTGAACACCTCCGCCCGCAACTCCAGCGCGCGGGCGGTCCCGAGCGGCACGCGGCGGATGAGGGCGAGGTCCAGGTTGCGATACGCAGGCCCGCGGACCGGGTTCCGTGAGCTGGTGCCCAGCGTGAAGGCGGGCGCCGCCTGAAAGGCAGCTGTGTTGAACCAGCGGCTGGTGGTGCGCTCGCCCGCGGGCAGCGTCGGGTCGCCCACCAGGTTCGGGCGCTGCGTCCCGAACCCCGCGAAGGCGTTGTTGTTCGTCGTCTGGCTAATGGCGAGCGGCATGCCGGACTGCAGCGTCGCGACGCCTGTCAGCGTCCAGTCGTTGACCAGCGCGCCCAGCACGCCGCGCGCGCGGGTGCGGCGGCCCTCGCCCCACGGCAGGTCCCACACCGCCGAGGCGACGAAGACGTGCGGGATGTCGCCGTTCGAGTAGTCGCGCTCCAGGCGCCGGTTGAAGCTGTCCGCCACCGGAAAGTTCGCCACCGGCCCCGTCAGGATCGACGCGTCGAATACAGACGAGGCATCGTCCATCAGCTTCGAACGCGTGTAGCTGACGAGATAAGACAGGCCGCGCGAGAAGCGCTGCTCCAGCTTCACGTAGGCGCCGTGATAGATGGTCGTGCCCACGTTGTTGCGATAGAGGCTCACCGTCGTGTACTCCGGATAGGGCTTCAGCAGCTGCGCCACGGAGATCGTCGGGTCCCCGAGAGACGATGAGCGCGGAATCACGCCGAAGTACGGGTTGGGCACGCGCTGCAGGAGTGTCGGGCCGAGCGCGAGCTGATCCACCGACAGCTGGTTCAGGTTCGTGTCCGGCAGGCCCACGCGCGTGATCTTCGAGCCGGTGTAGGCCACCTCCAGCGAGATGTCGCGCGCCAGCTCGCGCTGCACCGACGCGTTCCACTGCTGCACGTAGCCGGAGGCGAGGTCGCGGTCAACGGAGAAGACGCCCTGCCCGAGCCCCGCATCCGGCGTCAGCCCGACGGGCACGACGCTCGGGCCCGCCGCCAGCGTGAACGCCGGCGTGACGTTGTCCAGCGTCCGCTGCGACACCGTCTGCAGGAACGGAAAGGCCGGCGTCGTGAACGGCGTGGTGATGCCCGCCATCTCGATCCACACGAGCCCGTAGCCCACACGCGCCACGGTCCGGTCCGTCACGCGACCGACGATGCCGAGGCGGGGGCCGAAGTTGTCCGTGTGGAGCTGCCGCGCCGCGCGCGGAAGGCCGCCGCGGCCCAGGTACTCGAGCTGCCGCGTCTCGAGGTTGAAGACGGCCGCCTGATCGTTCTCCTCCGTCGACGGGAAGTTCAGCGTGTAGCGGAGGCCGGCATTCACCGTGACGCGGTCCGAGATGCGCCAGTCGTCCTGGACGAAGTACTCCTGGAAGTGCGCGCGGTTCCGGATCTCGTCCTGCTGCAGGTCGATGGAGAACAGCTGCACCTGCCCGAGCAGGAAGCTCGCGAGCGGCGTGCCCGTGCCGGCGACGCCCGGCAGGTCGGTGAACAGGCTGCTGAAGGTGAACGACCCGGTGGGCGAGGGCGGCTGCACCACGTTCAACCGTTCCCAGCGCAGGTCCGCGCCCACCTTGATGGTGTGGCGCCCCTTCAGCCACGTGAGCGTGTCGGCGATCTGGGTGACGCTGGTGCCGAAGTCACTGGCCGTGTTCCTCGGCGATCCGAGTTGCTGGTAGCCCGCGATGACGAACGCCGGCAGCGTGTCGGGAAACCTGGCCGTGGATGGGAGGCCTGGCAGGCCCAGGCTTGCCGATGCGGGAGCGCCCAGGCTGGTCGCGCTCCGCTGGACCGACCGCCGCGTGTCGCCGACGCGCAGCTCGTTCAGCAGGCTGCTCGAAAAGGTGTGCTGGTAGCTGGACGCAAACGACCACGACGTGGTGTCCTGCGGTCCCAGCGTGCCGGTGGTCACCCCGCTTCCGTCGGGGAGCGGCGTCACGGGAATGAACGTCTCGCCGAAGCGCGTGAGCCGCCCGAACACCTGGTCGCGGCTCCCCGGGAAGCGGTGGTCGATGCGGACGCTGACCTGGTCCTGATCCACGCGCTCGTTGCCCGTGCGCCGATAGTTGTTCGCCGTCCCGGCGCTGGTGGGCAGCGGGTACCGCTCCAGCAGTGCGCGCGCCACCGGGTCCATCCGCTCCGCGGGAATGGCGTGGCCGGGAAACGGGCTTCGCGCGACGGCGCCGCCCGCGCCCGTCGTCGTGGTCGCAGGGTCGTAGATGACGGGCACGCGCCCCGCGATGGCCTCGGTGAAGACGCCCTGACGCTGCAGCAGGGTGGGCACCGTGGAGATGACCGTGCGGCCGATGGTCTGCCGCTGGCCCTGGTAGTCCGCGAAGAAGAACGTCCGGTCGCGCCGCAGCGGCCCGCCCACCACGCCGCCGAACTGGTCGCGGCGGAACCGCGGCTTCACGGCCTCCGCCGACGCGAAGAAGTTCCGCGCGTTGAGCGCCTCATGGCGGAAGAACTCGAACGCGCTCCCCCTCACCGCATTGCTCCCCGCCTTCGTCGTCAGGTTCACGACGCCGCCGTTGAAGCGCCCGAACTCCGCGGGCGGGCTGTTGCTCTCGATCCGGAACTCGTGGATGGCATCGACGTTCGGGAAGAAGGCCACCTGCCCGGGCTCGGGCTGCAGCACCGAGATGCCGTCGAAGAGGTACTCGTTGGTGCGCGGGCGCCCGCCGTTGATGCGCGGGAGCGGCGCCGCGGGCCTGGGCGGCATCGCGACGCCGGGCACGAGCGTCGCCAGCGCCATGAAGCTGCGGCCATTGAGCGGCAGGTCGACGACCTTGCGGTTGTCGACGACGTGGCCGAGCCCGGAGGAGTCGCCCCGAAGGATCGGCGCGTCGGCCCGGACGGTGACGGCCTCGGACACGCCGCCCAGCTCGAGCTGCACGTCCACGCGCACCGTCTCGCCGGTGGAGAGGAGGACGCCCTCACGCGAGAGCGGCCGGAAGCCGGTGAGCTCCACGCGCACCACGTACGTACCGGGCGGAAGCGCCGGAACCAGGTAGCCGCCGTCGGCGGCGCTGACGACGGTGCGCGTGAGGTTCGTCGCGGCCTGGACCACCGTCACCATGGCGCCGGGCACGGCGGCGCCCGCCTGGTCCAGCACCGTGCCGGACAGCGCGCCGCTCCCCACCTGCGCGCCTGCCGGCACGCTCATGCCCCACCACAGCAGCGCGCAGGCGCACAGCCCGCGCACGCGCCATCGTCTGTACATCCAGCCTCTCGAACGGGAGAACAGTAGTCCGCGCTGAAACGATGGTCAAATCGACTCGAGTCGTACTGGATTCCGGGGCCCTGTGGCCGGCCGAGTCTCGCACACCACCCGATCGCGTCCGGCTGCCTTCGCCCCGTACAGCGCGGCATCCGCGCGGCTCATGATCGATTCCGGTCCGGCATCGTCGGCCTCGAGCATGGCGATGCCGAAGCTGGCCGTCACGCGCATCGGGCCCTTCTCGCTGGCGACCTCGGACGCCGCGATCGCCGTGCGAATACGCTCGGCCATCTGCCGCGCCTGTTCGCCATCGGTCTCGGGCGCGACGATCGCGAACTCCTCTCCGCCGTATCGGGCGAGGGTGTCCGTGCCTCGAACGGTTCGCGCGGCCAGGCTGGCGACGTGCTGCAACAGGCGGTCGCCCGCGGCGTGGCCGTGTCGATCGTTCACGGCCTTGAACCCATCGAGGTCGAACATGATCACCGCCAGGTCGCGCGGATGACGCCGATACCGGTCGATCTCGCGCCCGAGCGCCTCGAACAGCGCCCGTCGATTGGCCACGCCGGTCAGTGCGTCGGTCACGGCGAGTCGCTGGAGCCGTTCGTTCGCCACGAGCAGCTGCGCGGTGCGCTCCTCGACGCGCTGTTCGAGGTGGCGCGTGTTGGCGCGCAGCTGCGCGAGCAGGGTCGACAACCCCATCGACGTGACGGTCGTGATGACCACGAACTGCTGCACCTGCAGGATGGTCTGTTCGATCGGCAGCTCGCCGTAGGGTTGACGGCCGTTGCGCGTGACGAACAGCAGCAGCCCTGCCACGGCGGCCGCGACCAACGCGGTGGCGCGCGGCGACAGCCGTGCGCCGGCATACACCGCGAATGGCAGGAGCAGCACCGGGCGGATGGGCCAGCCCCCGAGCATGGCGTTCTCGGCCAGCAGGACGAGCGCAATGACGACGATTGCCCCCGCCGCCACGGCCGCGTCGTACCAGTGCAGGCGGAGGCGCTCCACCACGCGGGGCACGCCCGGCCACAGGCCCAGAACCAGAGGCGTGACGATCGCCAACCCGGCGCCGTCGCTGAACCACCACACGAGCAGGTACTGCAGATAGCTCAGTCGTGTGTCGCCGACCTGGCCATGCAGGGCCGCCGCGGCGCAGGCGGCGGCGAACGCGGCCAGGATCGGTCCGGCCAGCAGGAACTTCGCCAGGTCGCCGGGCGTGGTGAACGCCAGGTCGAAACGCCAGCGCCGCAGCAGCAGGAACGCGCCGGTCGCCTCGGCCAGGTTGATGCATGCGAACAGAACCGCCTCAATCAACGAGTACGTCGGCCAGTCCGCAGCAATCTCCGCGACGATGATGGCGGCGGCGAAGTATCCGTACCGCCGGAACCCGTAGACCAGCAGGACCGCCAGCAGCACCCCGTTGGGCATCCAGAGCATGACCAACGCCTGCGGCGCCAGCGCGAGCGCCAGGCTCAGTTTCGCGCCCGCGTAGAACAGCACGGGGGCGACGAGCAACTGCATGATCGAGGACGAGAGGGCGAGACCCATCGCGCCTCTAAAGTATGCCCCGTCCCGATCGGCCGTGCGGGCGCGCCGGTGAACGGACGCCGGGGCGCGGCGAACGCCCGGCGAGGTGCCGAACGTCACCGACGGGTTCACGGGCCCGGCGCCGGACCTCGGCGCCCTGGAGGTCGGCCAGCCGGTGTTTGTCGACGGCCCGCGCCCGCGCTGGCGGCCCCGCGGGCGTCAGCTCCGTACGTACCCATGTGCGGCGGAGCGCTTGCCACCCTGCCGGTGCGCCTCGTCCGAGAGGGCGTGCACGCCGCTCGCATCGATCCATCGGTTGTAGAAGTTGAACAGGGCACAGACGGTGATGGCGAAGTAGAGCGCCTCGTCTGTCCATCCGGCGGCCCGGGCCTCGTCCAGGTCCGCGGGGGTGATCGTCGGCGAGGCGTGGTTCACCTTGTCCACGAACCGGAACAGCGCCTTGTGCCGATCGTCCAGAGCCGACGACTCGACATCGGTCATGACCGCGTCGACCAGGGCGGCATCACCGAGCAGCTCCGCCGCAACTGCGGCGTGCGACTTCAGTCAAAACGGGCAGTGGTTCCGCTGCGACGTGTAGGCAGCGATGAGCTCCCGGATCCCGGGGCTGAGCGGCGCGGGCCCGCGAAGGACCTCCTGCGTGAAGCGCGCCAGGTGTTCGGTCGCGCGCGGGAGATACGCGAACAGGTGCCAGATCTGCGGGTACTCCGCGCCCTGCGCCTGCATCTGCTCGATCAGCGCCCGATAAGGGCCCGGTTGCGGGTTGTGCTCGACTTCGGGAAGGAACATCGGCTCCATTCGGCACCTGCGGGATCTCGTTGACAAAGGCTCCGCACGCAGGCGGAGGGCGTCGCGAAGGCCGGAACGGCCGTCGCCGCCCTACCGACTTCCGGCGGACAGGGACTTCAACGCCGCCTGGAATGTACTCCACGGCACGGGCTTTCCGTGCGTCGGCGCCAGTGTCGTCACGTCCAGCTTCATCCGCTCGACCTGCGTAGCCAGCGTCCGCATCGATGGCAGCTGCGCGGGACGCGGCGCCTCGTGCGTGTCGAAGAGGTCCGCCTGGAACGCGATGCGCTCCGCAGGCAGATACGCCATCAGCATCCCCTCCGCGTGCCGCAGCGGCTGCACGTAGTAGACGCGGAGGATGCGCGAGTTGTCGGTGATGACGTAGTTCTCCTGCACGGCCTCGTAGTTGTAGCCCTCCGACACCTCGGTCGGTGGCCATTTCGCCACGATGTCCGGCCTCATCGTGCGGGGCTCGTAGTTCAGGACGTCGCGGTTCAGGAACGCCAGGTTCTTCATGTGCGTGACGATGGTGGCGCCGATGTGGAGGTAGGTGCGAAGTCCGCCGATGTGATCGAAGTGCGGATGCGAGCTGATCACCCAGCGAATGGGCTTCCCTGGCGCCAGTCTGGCGATGGCGTCGATGACCGCCAGGCTCCGCTCTTCGCTGGTCGGTGCCTCGAACACCGCGACGAAGTCGGCGAACTCCACCATGAAGCTGTTGGCCGGGCCGCCGCCCATGAGGTACACGCCCTTGGCCATCCTCTCGACGGTGACGGCCGGTGGTGCCGCGGTCGCGTTGGCCACCGCCGGGGGAACGGGCACGGGCTCCCCGCACGCGTTCGGCTTGACGTCGGGGAACTTCCCGCCATACCCGTTGTGGCCCGTGCTCTGGCGGTAGAACTGCCAGTTGTCGTCCCAGCCGTGGTGCGAGTGCCACGCGACGGGCCACTTCACGTTTCCGAATGTCATCTGCTCGGTGGACTCGTGCTCGATGTTGAAATCGCCGAGCGCCGGCTCGTTCACGGTGGCCTTGATGCGCGTGATCTGGTTCTTCGAGTTGATGGTGGCGTCCACGCGGTACTTGCCGAGCATGGTGATTGCCACCACGTGCACCTTCTCGGGTGAGACCACGTTGCCGTCGCGGCCCTTCTCGATCTGCTCCCATCGCCACAGCGCGACGGGACCTGCGCCCGGCAGCCGCGCGGCCTTCAGGAAGCCCGGCGGGTTGAGCCAGAGATCCAGCTGGTACAGCTCCGCGAGCTCCGGCGGCACCGCCACCGGCGGACCGTCGCCGTCGATGTGCCACGCGTGTCGGCCGTTGACGATGTGCGTCTGGCGCAGGGCCTTCTGCGTGGGCGTCCCGTCCTGCCAGCCGAGGCCGTACTTCCACGACGCGGGGTTGAGGCCGGGTTTTCTGTCGAAGGTCTCGACGCTCGTGCCGGCCTGCCAGTCGATGGTGCGCGTGTAGTTGGCCAGCTGGTCGATGCGGGGCCAGTCCACGTTGACCGCGTTCTCGTAGGTCTGCCCGACGGCGGCGCCGTAGCCGGTTCCGGAGAACGTGACGCAGGTGAAGTGCGCCTCGCCTATCTCGAGCGCGGCGGCCGCGAGGATGGGAGCGGGGTCCACGTAGCCGGGTGGGAACCGCTGCGCGGAGGCCAGGACGGCAGCGAGGGTCACCAGGAGTGCGGCAGCCGGCAGCGTTCGCGTCATGTGGGGCTCCGTGGTGAGGGGGAGTGTAAGGCAAAAAGGGCGTCTGGCTACTCCTCGCCGCCGCGGGATCGCAGATAGGCCGCGATGTCCCCGCGGTGGCCGTGCATGGCCCAGCCGAGCGGCGTCGCCCGGTAGATCGTGTCTGGGAGCTCGACCCGCGCGCCGCGCTCGACCAGGAGCCGCACGACGGCGAGGTGCCCGTGGAGCGCGGCGTGGTGGAGCGGCGTCGCGTGAGCGTGGGCACCCTTCGGGTTGTAGCGGTCCGGGTCCTCGCCGGCATCGAGCAGCCGCGCGACCACCTCGACGTGCCCGAGCTGCGCAGCCAGGGCCAGCGCGCGATGGCGGTCGTCGGCGCCTGCCTCCGGGAGCAGCCGATCGAGATCCGCGAGACGATTGAGCCCGGCGGCCGCGGCGGCGGTGTCGATGCGCGCGCCGCGCCGGACCAGCGCCTCGGCGGCGTCCAGGAAGTTGAAGGTCAGCGCGGTGAGGAGGGGCGAGGTCCACGAGCCATCCCCCGTCGGCTCCACGCTGGCGCCGAAGTCCACGAGCACCTCGACGAGGGCAACCTGCACGCCCGCGCGCGCCGGGTGGTCGCTCGACACCAGCAGGCTCAAGGTCGTGCACCTGCCGCCGTAGAAGCCGGCCAGCGCATCCGGGGCCGCGCCGGCTTCGAGCAGCGCGCGCGCAACCTCCACCGCGTTGGCGGGCGTGCGCTGCCGGTACCCCTCGACGCCGTTGGCGGCCACGTAGTGCAGCAGCGTGGCGCGGTGCACGGGCGGGTCGAAGCGCGTGATGCGTGTCGAGCGCGCGTGAGCGAGCGTCGGATCGCGCCGGAGCAGCGCCCCGAGCCCCTCGACATCGCCGTTCACCACGCATTCCACCGCGGACTCGAAGCGATGCGTCGGCGAACCGTCGTCCCGCAGGGCATCGACGTGCGCCTCGAGCGCGGCCCAGTCCGCGAAGTCGTACCAGCGCGCGACGGCCAGCCGCGCGTCGCTTTCGTCGAGCGACGCCCGGCGGATGTCGTCAGGGGCCAGCCTCTTCGGGAGCCAGGGCACCGCCTCGTCCAGGAACCGCGGGTGATGACGATGGAACAGGTCCAGCGCCCGGGCGTCGCCCGCACGCCAGCCGGCGAGGAGCGCGCGCGCCTGAGCAGCGTAGCCGGCGAGCGGGGCGAGCATCGGGAGCGGTGTCAGCGACATCGGGCGACCCGGGCGGTGGCGCAAGCTTACGGGGCACGGGGTCGTGCCGGCAACACGCTTGACACCTATCAAGTCTTTACATATATAAACACGATGGTTCCACCCGAGATGCGCAAGGGCAGCGCCGAGGTGCTCATCCTGGGGACCCTCGAGGCCCAGCCCCGCCACGGCTACGACATCGCCCGGTCCATCGAAGCCGAGTCGAGGGGCCAGATCGTGTTCAACACCGCGACGCTCTATCCCACCCTGCACCGCCTGGAGCGCAGGGGCCTCGTGGTCGGCCGCTGGGTCGAGAAGGCCGGGGAGCGGCGCCGGCGCTTCTATCGGATCACGCCCGCAGGGCGCGCCGTCCTGAAGGACCATCGACGATCCTGGCGCGTGTTCGTCGAGACGCTGGCGCGCGTGGCCCGCATCCACGAAGCCTGAGGTGGCACGATGGCGATGTCCAACCCGCCCACCGACAACCGCGCCCGGCTGCGGGCGGCCGCGCGGCGCGCGATGCCATCCGCGACGGACGAGATGGTGGACGAGGTGGCCGAGCACCTCGCCATCCGCTGGCAAGTGATGCGCGACCAGGGCGCCGCGCCGGAAGATGCGGATCGCCAGGTGCTCGAGGACCTGGCAGCGTGGCGGACACCGCCGAGCCACACCGCGCCCCTGCTTCGCCGGCTGACGGCCGGGTGGTCCGGCGAGCTGCGACACGCGTGGCGCCTGGCCACGAGGCGGCCGGCATTCTCGATCGGCACCATCGTCCTGACAGCCATCGCCGTTGCCTCCATCGTGGCGACCTTCGCGCTGGCCTACGGCTTGTTCTGGCGCCCGCTGCCGTACCCCTCCGCGGACCGGCTCGCCGTCGTCTGGCAGGTGCAGCAGGGCGAAGCCGGCCAGGTGGCGCTGGCCGACTTCAGGGACATCAGCGGCGCAGCGGTCTTCGACGCATCGACGCTCATCTCGGGCGGCCGCGGCAGCCTGCGCATCGGCGATCGCATCGAACGCGTCAACCTTCTCGAGGTGGATCCGTCTGCCTTCCCGCTTCTCGGCGCGCGACCTCAACTTGGGCGGCTCCTTGCCGCAGACGATGTGGGCCGCAGCACGGTGCTCATCAGCGACCGTCTCTGGCGATCGGGATTCGGCGCCGACCCCGACATTCTCGGCCGCCCCCTCTGGGTGAGCGGGCGCACATACACCGTGGCTGGCGTGCTTCCGTCCGGCTTCGACTTCGAGCTGCCGGTGGCCGGCGTGTTCGTCCGCGAGCGCCACGACCTGTGGACGCTGGCAGCTCCGCCGAGCGCCAGCACGCTGCGACGCGAGTTCCAGGGCTACGAAGGCCTGGTGCGTCTCGGCCATGGCGTCTCGCTGCTCCAGGCGCAGTCCGCGGTGGACGCGATTGGCCGCCGGCTCGCCGCCGATTATCCGTCCACCAACGCCGACCGCATGTTCCGCGTGGTCCGCCTGCAGGACGAGGTCGTCGGCCGGATGCGGCAGCCGCTGCTCCTCGGCGGAATCGCAGCCCTGGTCACGCTCCTCATCGCCCTGGCCAATCTCGTCACGCTGGCCGCCGCCCGCCTGTCGGAGCGCGACGGTGAGCTTGCGGTGCGCCAGGCGCTCGGCGCGGGCACGCTGCGCGTACGCCGGCAGCTGCTCATGGAATACACGCTCACGGTTGCCGCCGGCACGCTGGCGGGTCTCGGCATGGCGCGCTGGGTCGTCGTGCGCCTCGTGGGCAGCGAGGCGGCCCACCTGCCGCGGCCGGACGCCATTCGGTTCGACTGGCCCGTGCTCGTCGCCTCCACCATCGTCGCGGGCCTGTTCGTACTGGTGCTCACCTCGATGCCTCTCCGCGCCAGCGCGTTCCACGACGCGCTCCGCCGGGGCTCGCGCGCGAGCCGCGGTGGCCTCGGGGCACGCCGCGCGCTCATCGCCACGCAGGTGGCCCTTGCGCTCGCACTGTCCGCCGGGAGCGCCCTCATCGGGCTCGGCCTGGTGCGCCTGCACGCCATCGACCCGGGATTCGTGACATCCGGTACGGCCACCGCCCGTGTCTCGGCCTACGCAGCCCAGTACCCGGGACGGGAAGACGTCCAGCGCTTCATCGCGGCGATCGGGGGCGAGCTCCGCGCCTTGCCGGGCGTGGCGCACGTCGGAGCGGGATCGAGTCTGCCGTTGAGCGGCCAGGAAACGGGCACGAGCGTGATGGCCGAAGGCCGCCCGGTGGACCCCGCGGCGCGGCTCCAGGCCGGCTGGGCCTTTGTCACGCCCGGCTACTTCGACGCTCTCGGCGTGTCGCTCCGCCGCGGCCGCCTCTTCTCGGAGGCGGACGAGCAGCGAGCGGTCCACGTGTCGATTGTCAACGAAGCCCTCGCGAGAGAAATGTTCCCCGGCGAGGACCCTATCGGGCGGCGCATTGCCGTCGGGGGCGGCGACGCGGACGACGACTGGCACGAGATCGTGGGCGTCGTAGCCGACATGCGGCACCGGGCTCTGGCTGCGCCGCCGCTGCCGCGCGTCTACGATCTCTTCGGCCAGCACTGGGGCCGGACGATGTTCCTCGTCGCGCGCGCGCCGCAGGCCGCGCCGCCGCCGCTGATGACGACGATTCGGCGGGCGGTGGCGAGCGTGGATCCGGAAGCCCCGGTATTCGAGGCGGCCACGCTGGACGAGCTGGTCGCGCGCTCGGCCGCGCCACATCGACTGACCACGGCAATCGCCGCGGGCCTGGCGCTCACCGGACTGCTCCTCGCGCTCGCCGGCGTCTACGCGATGACGGCCATGGCGGTCTCCGAGCGTCGGCACGAGATGGGCGTGCGCGCGGCGCTGGGCGCCGCGCCGTTGGACGTGTTCTGGCTCGTCCTGCGCGAATCGACGGGCACGGTCGCGCTCGGAGGCTTCGTCGGCATGGCGGGCGCCGTGGCCGCGTCGCTCCTCCTGCGGTCGCGCGTCTTCGGCGTGGCCGGCTCGGACATCGCCTGGGTGGTGCCGCTCACCGCCGCCGCGCTCATCGGCGTCGGCGTGGTGGCCTCGGTGCTTCCTGCTCGACAGGCCGCGGCAGCGGATCCGCTGGCGTCGATTCGCACCGACTGACGGCACACGCCGTGTTTCTCGATCGCAAGCCGCGGGCCAGCGACGTGGAGATCCGCCAGGCGCTCGACGGCGTCCTGTGCCGCTGCTTCGTGGACGTGCGCATACTCGCGGCCATCCGCGCGTACGCGGAACAGGCGGCGAGCCGCGCGGGAGCGCGGCCATGGGCGTGACGCGCTTGGTCTCGTCGCAGGACTGCGGGCCGATCTCGACCTCCGATGGCATGCCGGGGTGGTACCTCCTGTGCTAGGCTGCGCGTGCCCGCGGCGCGCCGCCGCATAAGGAGCCCATCCCCCATGTCGACCCCGGCCGCTCCCACGCCCGCACGCATCTTCCAGACCGTCAACGCCTTTCAGGCTTCGCAGGCCCTGAAAGGGGCGCTGGACCTTGGCCTCTTCACCGCGCTGGGCGCCGAGAGCGCCACCGCCGCGTCGCTTGCCGGCCAGATAGGCGCCACCGAGAAGGGCACACGCGTGCTGTGCGACTTCCTGGTCATCCTCGGGTTCCTGGAGAAGAACAGGGACGCGTACCGCTCGGCGCCTGACGCCGCTCTCTTCCTCGACGAGCGTTCGCCGGCGTACTTCGGCTCGGTGGGGCAGTTCATGCTGGCCCCCGAGGTCGTCGCGGCCTACTCGGACATCGCGGCGACGGTGCGCAAGGGCGGCACGCTGCTCCCGGGACAGGGGACCGTCGAGCCCGGGAATCCTATCTGGGTGGGCTTTGCGCGGAGCATGGTGCCGTTGATGATGCCGTCGGCTACCTTCATCGCCGATCTCGTCACCCGCGACTACCCGTCCGACACGCCGCTGAAGGTGCTCGACATCGCCGCCGGACACGGCATGTTCGGCATCAGCATCGCGGCCCGGCACCCGGGAGCGGAGATCCACGCGCTCGACTGGGATCACGTGCTGGACGTCGCCGCCGAGAACGCCGAGAAGGCCGGTGTAATCGACCGGCACACGCGTATCCCCGGCAACGCCTTCGACCACCCGTTCGGCGAGGGCTACGACGTGGTGCTCCTCACCAACTTCCTGCACCACTTCGATCGACCGGCCTGCACGGACCTGCTGCGCAAGGTCCACTCGGCCCTCAAGGACGGCGGGCGCGCGATCACGCTGGAGTTCGTCCCGAACGAGGACCGCGTGTCGCCGCCCGATCAGGCAGGCTTCGCGATGATCATGCTGGCCACAACGGCGTCGGGAGATGCCTATACCTTTGCCGAGCTCGAAGGTATGGCGGCAGAAGCCGGCTTCCGCCAGAGCGAGTTGCACCGGCTCGCCGTCGCGCCACAGTCCGTCGTCGTGTCGACGAAGTAAGGAGCTGTCGCGGAGGCGCGCCGGGAGGAACCCGGCGTGCCCGTCAGCCACCGCGCCGTTACTTGATGCCGATCACCATCGAGTCCGGGCCGACCAGGTGCTCGACACGGGTGGACGAGAACCCCGCCTCCTTCATCCAGCCCATGCAGTCCGCGCCCGTGTAGTCGAAGCCGCCCGGCGTCTCGATGAGCATGTTCAGGCTCATCATCAGGCCGAACGCGTTCTGCTTCCGCTCATCGTCGATGATCGACTCGTAGACGATGAACGCGCCGCCGGACGGAAGGGCATCGAAGGCCTTCCGGACGAGCGTCTTCTTGGTCGGCAGATCCCAGTCGTGCAGGATGTGCCCCATCGTGACGACGTCGGCCTTCGGCAGGTCGTGGTCGAAGAAACTGCCGGGTACGAACCGGAGGCGGTTGGCCAGGCCGTTCGCCAGGGCGTACTCCTCGAAGATCGGCGCCACCTCGGGCAGGTCGAATCCCATGCCGTGGAGGTGCGGGTTGGCGTGCGCGATCTGCACGGCGAGGTCGCCCTGCGCCGTGCCGACGTCCACGAAGTTGCCGTAGTCCTTCCACGGGAACTGGCGCGCGATGGTCATGTTCGCGCCGTGGCTGATGCCGGTCATCGCCGCGAGGAACCCCTTCAGCCGCGCGGGGTCGGCATAGAGCGTCTCGAAGAGGCCGGGCCCGCCGCCCTTCACCTCGTTCTGCGGCAGGCCGGTCCGCAGCGCCTCGGTCAGGTGTCCCCAGAACGGGTAGAGCCGGTGGTTGGCCATCTCGAGCATGCCGCCGATGTAGGAGGGCTTGTGCCGGTCGAGGAACAGATCGGTCTCGGGCGTGTTGCCGTAGCGATCGCCTTCGCGCTGAAGGAAGCCGAGCGCGACGAGCGTGTCGAGGAAGTCACGGGCCGAGCGCGGGTGGAGGCCGAGGCGGCCGCTCAGGGCGTCGAAGCCCTCCGGGCCGCGCGCGAGCTCCGTGAACACGCCCATCTCGATGGCGCTCAGCAGGGTCTTGGAGGGCCAGAAGGCGAGGCCGGTCTGCAGGATTTTCTCGGGGGTCGGGGGAGTGGACATCGGGGACCTTTCGGGAGTTCGGGGTTCCGGGCTCGGGGTTCGAGGTTCGACGCTGACGGATTCTACATGCCCCTGCCGGCGGAACGTTCGGGACCGGCTTCAGCCCCAATGGCACCCGCGTCGTGTTCCAGGACGAGGCCGGGGGCTTGTCCGTGGTCTCCGTGGCTGGCGGGCAGACGTCAGGAAGGCCTACGCGAACGGATCGCGCACGTCGAGAGATTCGAACTTACGGAAGTCGCGGTCGTTGGAATACAGCGTCTGCACGCCGTTCTGGAAGAGGATGGCGGCCAGGTGCGCATCGGCCACGAGGTTTCCGCGCACCGTCATGCCGTGCGTGACGTGCGCGTACGCGTCGATGAAGCCCTCCTGTTCCGCCACCACGCGCGCGTGCGGCAACGAGAGGAGGGCAGATATGTTGCTCATGGCCTCGTCTGGCGTGAGCGGCGCCGCGAACATGCGCGGGTGGGTGGCGATGCGGAGGTATGACATCAGCGTCGGCCATGTCAGGCAGAGCAGCTCCGGCCGCGCCGCGCACGACTCCAGGAAGCGGCGCGCCCCATCGTGTCGATCACTCGATCGGTCGGACGCAAAGAGGAGCACGTTGACGTCGATCGAGTAGCTCATGACCGATTGGAGTCGAGGACCGCGTACACCGCCTCCTTGTCCGCGAGGTCGACCAGAGCCTTCATGGGGCGCGACGTCCAGCGGAAGGCGGGACGTGTGCGGGCGGCGCGCCGTCGAGTCAGCGCCTCGGCCAGCAGTTCCGAGACGACGGCACCCATCGAGCGGCCCTCCTTCTCGTGAATCGCCCTCACCTCGCGGAGGATCGGGTCATCGATGTCGACGGTCGTTCGCATGATGCTTGATGATATCATGATCAGCATCTGATGCTCTCACTGAGGAGAGCCCCCGGGCCGCGCGGCGGCGACTGCGACGGCTGCTTGACGAGGACCGGCGGGCACCTGACGTCGAGCCGGAAGCACCCGCGCCCGTTTCGAGGACCAGTCGCAGGACCTCGGACTTCTCCGCGAGGCGCCGGCGCAGCAGGATCAGCCGGGCCTCGAGGTTGTCCCTGATTTCCGGCAGCTGGAGGCTCTCGTCGAGGCGGATCTCGCGGTTGGTGAACTGCACGCGTTGCTCGCCCTCGTGGATCCGGAGCAGTTCCCACAGAATCCGTCCCGCGATCCCCTTGATCAGATACGCGTCGTCCACGAAGATGCTGTCGTCGGAGTGGGAGTGCTTGATCGTCGCGGGCGCAGACGACGCCGCCGGGCTGGGGACCGCCGCGGCACGTGCACGCGAACGAGGACGAGAACGTGTTCGTGCTCGAGGGCACCTACGAGATGTCGCTCGGCGACGAGTGCCGGACCGTGTCCGCGGGTGGCTGCGCGGTCCTGCCCCGCGGCGTCCCGCACGGCTTCCGGAACGTGGGTGAGACGCCCGCCCGCTTCGTGTGCGTCGTCTCGCCCGGTGGACTGGAAGAGTACTTCCTGGAGATTGCCCGATGATCGCCGCCGCCGAGCCCGGCGCGGCTGGTGGGCATGGCGAGGCGGTATGGCCTCACCCTGCTGCCGCCCGGCGCGTGAGCGGGGAAGGTCGGTCTCGACCGGCCGGCGTCGATGCGCCGGCGGACCGGCCGCGCGCTTCCATCCAAACAAGCCTGCCGGCCGTCATAAGGGCGTGACCAGAGCGACGGGTGTCGTGCTCCTTTCGTGCGCCGTGGCGGCGCTGGCAGGGTTCTCGGCCTGTTCGCCGGCGCCGGCAGGCGGCGGGGCGCCGCGCGCACCGGAGCCGGTCGAGGAAGCCGGTTTCGTGCCCATCGGAGGCATCGAGCAGTGGGTTGGCGTGAAGGGCGCCGACCGCTCGAATCCCGTCATCCTGGTGGTGCACGGCGGGCCTGGCGAGACGCAGTGGCCCGTCGCATCGAAGTACGCGCCGTGGGAGCAGCGGTTCACGGTCGTCCAGTGGGATCAGCGGGGCGCGGGCCGCACGTTCGGCCGGAACGGTGCTGCGACGCCGGAGGTGAACCTGGACCGCATCACGCGCGACGGCATCGAGGTGGTGGAGCACCTGCGCCGGACGCTCGGCAAGCAGAAGGTGATCGTCCTCGGCCACTCCTGGGGCTCGATTGTGGCCGTCCACATGGTGCAGCGCCGGCCCGAGCTCTTCGCCGCGTATGTCGGAACCGGCCAGGTGGCGAGCTGGAAGGCGAGCGTGAACATGCAGTTCGACCGGCTGCTGGAGCGGGCACGCCGCGACCACGATGCGGAGACCCTCCGCGACCTCGAGGCGATCGG